>NZ_JACHYG010000005.1:122183-494671 GCF_014192635.1 Pseudomonas sp. Tn43 | reverse complement strand
AAAACCGCGTAACTCATTGTTTACCAAGGAGTTTTCCGTTTCGACTGCGCCGGAAGTGGGGCGAATTATAGGCCTTCAAAATCTGCCGTCAACCCAAATCTTCACATTTCTGTCATATAGGCCAAAAAAGCCCGTAAACAAGAAGGCCGACCTCAAGAGGTCGGCCTTCTGCCCTTCTACTTACAAGCTAGGGAATGCGAATTGCGAAGCCTCATGGCTCGCCCGTTGCGGCCAACGCTGGGTAATCGCCTTGCGACGGGTATAGAACCGCACGCCATCCGGACCATACGCATGCAGATCGCCAAACAGCGAACGCTTCCAGCCGCCAAAGCTGTGATAAGCCACTGGCACCGGCAATGGCACGTTGACGCCAACCATACCCACTTCAATCTCATCGCAGAACAACCGCGCTGCTTCCCCATCACGCGTGAAGATACAGGTGCCGTTGCCATACTCGTGATCGTTGATCAGTTGCATTGCCTCTTCCAGGCTATTGACCCGGACGACGCACAGCACCGGTCCGAAGATCTCTTCTTTATAGATGCGCATTTCTGGCGTGACGTTATCGAACAGGCAGCCGCCCAGGAAGAACCCTCCCTCATGACCGGCAACGCCCAGGCCACGACCATCCACCACCAAGGTCGCCCCTGCTGATACACCGTCTTCTATATAGCCAGTGACTTTATCGCGAGCCTGTCCAGAAACCAGCGGCCCCATATCCAGACCGCAAGTGGTACCCGCACCGATTTTCAGCGCCTTGATCTGCGGCACCAGTTTGGCCACCAACGCATCCGCCACTTGATCGCCAACGCAAACGGCTACCGAAATCGCCATGCAGCGCTCACCGCACGACCCGTACGCCGCGCCCATCAGTGCGCTGACGGCGTTATCCAGATCCGCATCCGGCATCAATACCGCGTGGTTCTTCGCCCCGCCCAGCGCCTGGACGCGTTTGCCGCGCCTGGTGCCTTCGGCGTAAATGTATTCGGCAATCGGCGTCGAACCGACGAAACTCAGTGCTTTGACTTCCGGCGCTTCAATCAAGGCATCCACCGCAGCCTTGTCGCCATGCACCACACTCAGCACGCCTTTCGGCAGGCCGGCTTCCAACAGCAGCTGAGCAATCAATAACGTCGAGCTTGGATCGCGCTCGGAAGGCTTGAGAATAAAGCAGTTGCCGCAGACGATCGCCAGCGGGTACATCCACAGCGGCACCATGGCCGGGAAGTTGAACGGAGTAATACCGGCCACCACGCCCAATGGCTGGAAATCCGACCAAGCATCAATGTTCGGCCCAACGTTACGGCTGTACTCGCCCTTGAGAATTTCCGGTGCAGCACAGGCGAACTCGACGTTCTCGATCCCGCGCTTCAATTCACCCGCTGCATCTTCCAGCGTCTTGCCATGCTCTTCACTGATCAGTTGTGCAATGCGAGCTTCATTCTGTTCCAGCAATTGTTTGAAGCGGAACATCACCTGAGCGCGCTTGGCCGCCGGAGTGTTACGCCAGGCCGGGAACGCAGCTTTGGCCGCGTCGATGGCTTTTTGAATGGTTTCACGGCTGGCCAATGACAGCTTGTGGATCGCCTGACCGGTGGACGGGTTGAACACGTCGGCCGTACGACCGTCTTCGGTCACCAGTTCGCCATTGATCAAATGCGGGATAAGGCTCATGCAGGGCTCCTGAAAGTTGTCCACAGGCGCCCGCAGAAGGACGCCACTATAGAGAGAGAAAAATCAGTCGATTTTGTTCAGCACTTCGCCGACGGCGTCGAACAAGCGATCGAGGTCTTGCGGCTTGCTGTTGAAGGTTGGGCCGAACTGCAGGGTGTCGCCGCCGAAGCGCACGTAGAACCCGGCTTTCCACAAGGCCATGCCGGCCTCGAACGGCCGCACGATGGCATCACCGTCGCGAGGCGCAATCTGGATGGCGCCAGCCAACCCGTAGTTACGAATGTCGATGACGTTCTTGCTGCCCTTCAAACCGTGCAGGGCATTTTCGAAATGCGGTGCCACTTCCGCCACGCTCTGCACCAGGTTTTCCTTTTGCAGCAGGTCGAGTGCCGCCAGGCCCGCGGCGCAAGCCACCGGATGGGCGGAATAGGTGTAGCCGTGGGGGAATTCCACCGCGTACTCAGGCGTCGCCTGATTCATGAAGGTTTGGTAGATCTCGGAGCTGGCAATCACCGCGCCCATCGGGATCGCGCCGTTGGTGACTTGTTTGGCAATGCACATCAGGTCCGGCGTCACGCCAAAGCTGTCGGCGCCGAACATCGAACCGGTACGACCGAAACCGGTGATCACTTCATCAAACACCAACAGGATGTTGTGCTGATCGCAGATTTCGCGAAGACGCTTGAGGTAACCCTGCGGCGGAACCAGAACGCCAGCGGAACCGGCCATTGGTTCGACGAATACCGCTGCTATGTTCGATGCATCATGCAGTTCGATCAGCTTGAGCAGTTCATCGGCCAGGGCGATGCCACCTTGCTCCGGCATCCCACGGGAAAACGCATTGCTCGCCAGCAACGTGTGCGGCAGATGATCGACGTCCATCATCGCCTGACCGAACAGTTTGCGGTTGCCGTTCACGCCGCCAAGGCTGGTGCCGGCGATGTTCACGCCGTGATAGCCACGAGCGCGACCGATCATTTTGGTTTTGGTGGCCTGGCCTTTCAGGCGCCAGTAAGCACGCACCATTTTCACCGCCGTGTCTGCACACTCGGAACCCGAGTCGGTGAAGAACACGTGATTCAGATTGCCCGGGGTCAGGTCGGTGATTTTCTCAGCCAACTGGAACGACAGCGGGTGACCGTACTGGAAGCCTGGCGAGTAATCGAGCGTGCCCAACTGCCTGGCTACCGCGTCCTGGATTTCCTTGCGGGTGTGCCCGGCGCCGCAAGTCCACAGACCAGAGAGCGAATCGTAGACCTTGCGGCCCTTGTCATCTGTCAGCCAACTGCCCTCGGCAGCCACGATCAGTCGCGGGTCGCGCTGGAAATTGCGGTTCGCGGTGTAGGGCATCCAGTGAGCATCGAGCTTAAGCTGGCTGGCCAGGGAAGTCGGGGCGTTTTCAGGCACGTTCATGGGCAAAACCTCGCAGAGCAATAAGCGGCGTGAAGATGAAAAGCGTTCTTGCAGCTAAATTGCCACGGGGATAAAGTCGGTGAAATCCAACTTTTCTAACCTTCAGTCAGTCAACTACTAAACTTTGAGTAAATAAGGCATGAGCAGCCGGCGTCCCGATCCACTGGCGCAAGTCAGTGACTTTGATATCCGCCTGTTGCGGATTTTTCGCAGCGTCGTGGAATGCGGCGGCTTCTCTGCGGCGGAATCGGTGCTGGGTATCGGTCGCTCGGCAATCAGCCAGCAAATGAGCGATCTGGAACAGCGCCTCGGCTTGCGTCTGTGCCAACGCGGGCGCGCCGGTTTTTCCCTGACCGAAGAGGGCCGCGAGGTTTACCAATCGGCGTTGCAGCTATTAAGTGCGCTGGAAAGTTTCCGCACCGAGGTCAATGGCCTGCACCAGCATTTGCGCGGTGAATTGACCATCGGCCTGACCGACAACCTGGTCACCCTGCCCCACATGCGCATTACCCATGCCTTGGCACAATTGAAGGAACGCGGCCCGGACGTTCAGATCCAGATCCGCATGATCGCGCCCAATGAAGTCGAACAAGGCGTGCTCGACGGGCGCTTGCATGTCGGCGTAGTGCCGCAAGCCAGTGCACTGTCGGGGCTGGAATATCAGCCGCTCTACAGCGAACGTTCGCTGCTGTATTGCGCAGTCGGCCATCCATTGTTCTACGTCGACGACAAACAACTGGACGATGAGCGTCTCAATAGCCAGGACGCCATTGCCCCAACCTTCCGTTTGCCCGCCGAGATTCAGGCCCATTACCAGGCGCTTAATTGCACCGCCAGTGCGTCGGATCGCGAAGGCATGGCATTTCTGATTCTGACCGGGCGCTACATCGGTTACCTGCCGGATCATTACGCCAGCCTCTGGGTGCAACAAGGCCGTTTGCGTGCGCTGAAACCCATGGCACGTTTTTATGACCTGAGCCTGGCATCGGTCACACGCAAGGGACGTCGGCCCCATCTCGTGCTGGAAAGCTTCCTTGAGAGCCTGGCCGCAACGCGCTGAACAACTGAAGATTCTTGTGGGAGCCGAGCTTGCTCGCGATGGCTGCTTAACATTCAGCATCGATGGTGACTGACCTGGCGCCATCGCGAGCAAGCTCGGCTCCCACAGGGATTGCAGTGGTCAAGGTTTTATCGTGTCGGGACTTGTCTGCGACCTGCGGGTGCGCTATCAACGCATCTGGTTGCACCCATCTACCTGTTCGGAAGTGCCTATGACCTTTGAAGTCCCAGCCCACGGCGCAAAACCCGCCAGCCGCATTCGTCAGAAGAACGAAGAGACCATCATCAAAGCCGCCGAAGACGAATTCGCCCGTCACGGATTCAAAGGCACCAGCATGAACACCATCGCGCAGAAGGCCCGGTTGCCCAAAGCGAACCTGCATTACTACTTCACCAACAAACTGGGGTTGTATGTGGCGGTGCTGAGCAACATCCTTGAACTCTGGGACAGCACTTTCAATACCCTCACGGTCGAGGATGATCCGGCCGAAGCGTTGACGCGCTACATTCGCGCAAAAATGGAGTTCTCCCGGCGCCAGCCACAAGCTTCGAGGGTCTTCGCCATGGAGGTCATCAGCGGCGGTGAATGCCTGAGCGAGCATTTCAACCAGGACTACCGCACCTGGTTTCAGGGCCGGGCCGCAGTGTTTCAAACCTGGATCGACGCCGGCAAAATGGACCCGATCGACCCGGTGCATTTGATCTTCCTGCTGTGGGGCAGTACCCAGCATTACGCCGACTTTGCCACGCAGATCTGCCGTGTCACCGGGCGCAGCAAGTTGACCAAGCAAGACATGGACGATGCCGGCAACAACCTGATCCGCATCATTCTCAAAGGCTGCGGCCTGACGCCTCCTATCTAAGATTTCTATGCCTTTTACCCTCAGCGGTTTTTGCCAATACCGCGAAGAGATTCGCAAAAGCCGCTTCATCACCCTCGCCGCGCCGATTACCCGTGCAATTGAAGCTCAAGCGTTCATCGAGCAACACAGTGATTTGAACGCCTCGCACAATTGCTGGGCATGGAAACTCGGCAATCAATATCGCAGCAACGATGATGGCGAACCCGGCGGCACCGCTGGCCGACCGATTCTGGCAGCAATCGAGGCGCAGGATTGCGATCAGGTTGTGGTGCTGGTGATCCGCTGGTATGGCGGCATTCAACTGGGCACCGGTGGCCTTGCCCGGGCCTATGGCGGCGGTGCCAACAAATGCCTGCAAGGGGCGCCGAAGGTCGAGCTGATCAGCCGCGTGCCGGTCAGTTGTGCCTGTGCATTTGGCGAGTTGGCGCTGGTGAAGCTTCGGTTAGCGGAACTGGGCGGTTTGGTCGTGGAAGAAACCTTCACAGCCAATGGCGTGGACCTGCAATTGGCGATCGGCGAGGGACAGATAGAGGCCTTGCAAACGCAGCTGGCGGATTTGAGTCGTGGGCGCATTTTGTTGCGGCGTTAGAAGGTCAAAAGATCGCAGCCTTCAGCAGCCGACCATATACATCCGTAAAAACGCAATCCCGGAGCTGCCCAAGGCTGCGATCTTTTGGGGCGCCCCGGTTTTCTTTATTCTCGATACTTGCCCACATCTGCTGTGCACCCGGCTGTGGATAACCTGAGCACATTGTGCTGTAACCCTTCTGTCATGCGGCTTTGCGGGCTTTGCTCATTTTTCATCCAATTCTTCTGCGGCAACGTTTATTCCACGTGAAAACAATCAGTTAGAGCGGTTTATCGCCTTTAGAAGAAAGCCCCTCAACGCTTATGCCCCCGCGCTCGTGTTGCGCACAAATACTGTGGAACAACCTGTGGATAACCCGTTCATGGCTGGCGCAGCCCCATGTCCGACATAGCTTGCAGGTTACTGCTCGTTTTTTGATCAACTCACCACGGGCAAAACCGGAGCCTGATCAAAGAGCGTGCGCTCAAATGGTGCCTGATTCGCAATTGGAATAAGGCGAGTCAACGTCCACAGCCCCGATGCCAGCAAGGTTCTGCCTATTTCCTGACTCAATGGCCAGGAAATTGCTTTATCCCCAGGTATACCTTCTGTCGACCTGAGCCTGTCATGCCCAACCCCGTGCCGATCCCCGATCAAATACCGCGCCTGCAATTGCGCAGAATCAGCAAACGTTATCCCGGCTGCCTGGCCAACGACGCCATCGACTTGAGCATTGCCCCTGGTGAGATCCACGCCCTGCTCGGCGAAAACGGTGCGGGCAAAAGTACCCTGATGAAGATCATCTACGGCGTCACTCACGCCGACTCAGGGGAAATGATCTGGCAGGGCCAGCGGGTGAGCATGCGCAACCCGGCCCAGGCTCGCAGCTTGGGGATTGGCATGGTGTTCCAGCATTTCTCGCTGTTCGAAACCCTGAGCGTGGCGCAGAACATCGCGCTGGCGATGGGCGCGGCGACGGGTACGCCAAAGCAGCTCGAACCGAAGATTCGTGAAGTGTCCCAACGCTACGGCATGGCGCTGGAACCGGAGCGACTTGTCCACAGCCTGTCCATCGGCGAGCGTCAACGGGTAGAAATCATTCGCTGCCTGATGCAGGACATCCGCCTGTTGATTCTCGATGAGCCGACGTCGGTACTGACTCCGCAAGAAGCCGACGAGTTGTTTGTCACGTTGCGCCGACTGGCCGCCGAGGGCTGCAGCATTTTATTTATCAGCCACAAGCTGGGCGAAGTGCGCGCGTTGTGCCACAGCGCTACGGTGTTGCGCGGCGGTCGGGTGGCCGGGCATTGCGTGCCGGCGCAGTGCTCGGATCGGCAACTGGCGCAATTGATGGTTGGTGAAGCCGCCGAGCTGATCACCGAGTACCCGAAGGTCGTGGGTGCTGATGCGTTTTTGAGTGTGACGGGGTTGTCCTGGCATAACCCGGACCCGTTCGGCTGCTCGCTGAAGAATATTGATCTGGACGTGCGCAGCGGCGAAATCGTGGGCGTCGCCGGGGTGGCCGGCAATGGCCAGGATGAGTTGCTGGCCTTGCTCAGTGGTGAAGAACGGCTACCCCGCGATAACAGCGCGACGATCAGTTTCGGCGGGCAACCGATAGCCCATTTGCGGCCGGATGCGCGACGCAAGCTTGGCCTGGCGTTCGTCCCCGCCGAGCGTCTGGGCCATGGCGCAGTGCCTGAGCTGAGCCTGGCCGATAACGCCCTGCTCACCGCGTTTCAACAGGGACTGGTCAGCAACGGGCTGATCCAGCGCGGCAAGGTCGAAGCACTGGCCGAAGACATCATTCGCCGCTTCGGGGTCAAGACACCTGGTGCCCAGACGCCTGCCCGCAGTCTTTCCGGCGGCAACTTGCAAAAATTCATCCTCGGCCGGGAAATCCTCCAGCAGCCTGAATTGCTGGTCGCCGCGCACCCGACCTGGGGCGTGGACGTCGGCGCTGCCGCGACGATTCATCGAGCGCTGATTGCCTTGCGCGATGCTGGCGCAGCGATCCTGGTGATCTCTGAAGACCTCGACGAATTGTTCCAGATCAGCGACCGCCTCGGCGCCCTGTGCGGCGGTCGGCTGTCGCCATTGCAGGCCACTATCGACACTCATCTGAGCGACGTCGGCGGCTGGATGGCCGGCCAGTTCGATGCCTCTCAATCTCCCGCCCCGTAGCGCTTTAACGGAGTTTCACATGCTGCTTTCTCTCGAACCCCGTGGCCAGCAATCACGCCTGATGTTGTGGTGCTCGCCCTTGCTGGCGGCCGTGTTGACGCTGGGCTGTGGCTCATTGCTGTTTATCGCCCTGGGCCACGATCCGTTGCTGACCTTGCACACCTTGCTGATTGCACCGATCAGCGACTTGTACGGCGTCTCTGAATTGTTAGTCAAAGCGCTGCCGATTCTGCTCTGCGCATTGGGCCTGGCGGTGGCGTATCAGGCACGGATCTGGAACATCGGCGCCGAAGGTCAGTTGCTGCTCGGCGCCCTCGCGGGCAGTGCGTTGGCGGTGAACATCATTGGCTGGCAAAGCCGCTGGGCGCTGGTGTTGATCCTGCTCACAGGCACCCTGGCCGGCGCCGCATGGGCCGGGCTGACGGCGTGGTTGCGCACGCGCTTCAATGCCAATGAAATCCTCACCAGCATCATGCTCAATTACATCGCCCTGAACCTGCTGCTGTTTTGCGTCCACGGGCCGCTGAAGGACCCGGCCGGGTTCAACTTTCCGGAGTCGGCGATGTTCGGCGATGCCAGTCGACTGCCGCTGTTGATGGAGGACGGTCGGGTTCACGCCGGGGTCTATTTCGCCTTGCTCGCGCTGGTGGCGATATGGGTGTTGCTGCAGAAAAGCTTCGTCGGCTTCCAGATCAAAGTGCTCGGGCTGGATAAGCGCGCCGCCGGTTTCGTCGGCTTTCGCCAGAAGCGACTGATCTGGCTGGCGCTGTTGATCAGCGGCGGTTTGGCGGGGCTGGCCGGGGCCTGCGAAGTCACTGGGCCGATCGGTCAATTGGTGCCGCAAGTCTCGCCGGGTTATGGCTATGCGGCGATCACCGTGGCGTTTCTCGGGCGACTGAATCCCGTCGGCATTCTGTTTTCCAGCCTGTTGATGGCGCTGCTGTACATCGGTGGCGAGAGCGCACAGATGAGCATGAACCTGCCACAAGCGATCACCCAATTGTTCCAGGGGATGATGCTGTTTTTCCTGCTGGCCAGTGACGTGCTGATTCTCTACCGACCGCGTTTGAACCTGCGCAGGGCACGGCGCATTTCGACCAGCGCCGTACACGCAGGAGCCTTGTGATGGATATCGATCTGCTGAGCAATATTTTCTACGCCATGGTCCGTTGCGGTACGCCGTTGTTGCTGGTGGCGCTGGGCGAGCTGATTTGCGAGAAGAGTGGCGTCCTCAATCTGGGGCAGGAAGGCATGATGCTGTTTGGCGCGGTGATCGGTTTTGTCGTCGCGCTGAACAGCGGCAACCTCTGGCTTGGCGTGTTGCTGGCGATGCTCGCCGGGATGCTGCTGTCGTCGCTGTTTGCCCTGGTGGCGCTGGTGTTCAATGCCAATCAGGTGGCGACCGGCTTGGCGTTGACGATCTTTGGCGTGGGCCTGTCGACCTTTGTCGGCGCAGCGTGGGTCGGCAAACCGTTGGCGGGTTTCGAGCCGGTGGCTATTCCATTGTTGAGTGAAATCCCGCTGATCGGGCGGATGCTGTTTGCCCAGGACTTGCTGGTGTATTTGTCGTTCGCGCTATTCTCGTCAGTGGCTTGGGTGATTCTGAAAAGTCGCATCGGGTTGATCATTCAGGCCGTCGGCGAAAACCCGGACGCCGCCAGTGCCATGGGCTTGCCGGTGTTGCGTGTGCGCACGCTGGCAGTGCTGTTTGGCGGCGCGATGGCGGGGTTGGCCGGGGCTTATCTGTCCCTGGCCTACACACCGATGTGGGCGGAAAACATGAGCGCCGGTCGCGGCTGGATTGCCTTGGCGCTGGTGGTGTTTGCCAGTTGGCGAGTGTGGCGATTGCTGCTCGGGGCGTATCTGTTCGGTCTCGCCAGCATTCTGCATTTGGTGGCGCAGGGGTTGGGGCTGGCGATTGCGTCGAGCCTGCTGGCGATGCTGCCGTATGCCGCGACCATTGTGGTGTTGGTGCTGTTGTCCCGGGATGCCGTGCGCACACGGTTGTATGCGCCGGTGTCGTTGGGGCAGCCGTGGCAGGCCGGGCATTAGGTGTTGGCCGTTCGGGCCTTCTTCGCGGGCAAGCCTCGCTCCTACGAATTTGAGTCGTTCACATCCTCGGCGAACTACACAAAACCTGCAGGAGCGAGGCTTGCCCGCGAAGGCGCCCGAACAGGCAACGCTTGCGCCACGCCCCACGCCAATTCAAAGACCAGGAAAATAACCAGCAATGAGCTGGCGCCGTGGAGCAAGGCATACAGCTGCCAGGCCGAAAACAGAAACCGCCCCACCGCGTCATACCGCCCAAACACCTGCTGCGGGTCACGAATCCGCAGCACCGCCCACACGCACACAATCGAACCCAACAGATTCGCCATCAGCATGTGCATTGGCTCGAACGGCGGTAGCTCGCCAGACAAATTGAACGTCTGGCTCAGGCTCGAAAACAGGCCATGCAACGCCACAAAACTCCATGGCGTCACAAAAGCAGCGGTCACGATCAGGTCGTACCACGCACTGCCAAGCACCACTTGACGATATTGCGTTGAAGTCCACATCCGTTTTGCTCCATAAATTCAGGGAGCAACAAGGCTAAAGCCTGGAGTATGCTCCAGGGTCAAGCCCTTTCGAGACAGCAAGATGCGCATCGGTGAATTAGCCCAGGCCAGCGCCGTCAGCCGCGACACGTTACGTTTTTACGAGCAACGCGGATTGATCGCCGCGCAACGCAGCGCCAATGGCTACCGCGACTATCCGCAGGAGATGGTGCAACTGGTGCTGTACATCAAGACGGCTCAACGACTGGGCTTTACCCTTGGCGAAATCGGCAACAGTGTCGCTGCGCTACGTCAGGCGCCCGACCCAGCCGATGCCGTGACCCAGTTGCTGCAAGACAAACTGAACCTGATTGAAACCCGTATCGCCGAACTCGATGTCTTGCGTCAGGAATTGCAACATCGGCTCGGTCAACGTTGTCCATTAAATCCGTGATTCTCATCCATCAAGGAAGCCATTCATGTCCAAGGCAAAAACCGCACTCATCATCGGTGCCTCCCGAGGCTTGGGCCTCGGCCTGGTGAAAACCCTGCTGGCCGACGGCTGGCAAGTCACCGCCACCGTGCGCAACCCGCAGGGCGCCGAAGCCTTGCAGGCGCTGGGCAAGGTGCGGATCGAAAAACTCGACATGGACGATCAGCAAGCGGTCATCGCCCTGAGCCAAAAACTCAAGGACGAAGTGTTCGACCTATTGTTCGTGAACGCCGGGGTCAAGGGGCCAGAGGTCCAGACGCCGGGCGGCGCGACGTTGGCCGAGGTGGGTCAGCTGTTCTTCACCAACGCCGTGGCGCCGATCAATCTGGCCCAGCGCTTTGTCGGGCAGATTCGCGATGGCAGCGGCGTGCTGGCGTTCATGAGTTCGGTGCTGGGCAGCGTGACCATGCCCGATGCGCCGGAACTGGCGCTGTACAAAGCCAGCAAAGCGGCGCTGAACTCCATGACCAACAGTTTCGTCACGCAACTGGGCGAACAGAAACTCACCGTGCTGTCGCTGCATCCGGGTTGGGTGAAGACTGATATGGGCGGTGAAGGCGCGGACATTGATGTGGATACCAGCACCCGCGGGTTAATCGATCAGGTTAATGCGTATGCCGGCAAGGGCGGGCATCATTTTGTGAATTACAGGGGCGAGACCATTCCCTGGTGACACCACAGATCGAGTGTGGGAGCGGGCTGTGGCGAGGGGGCTTGCCCCCGTTGGGCTGCGAAGCAGTCCCCAAATCTCTGATGTACCAAAAATTTTGTGAGTGCTACGCACTCAAACGGGGGCAAGCCCCCTCGCCACAGCCCGCTCCCACAGGGGGTTTACGTTGTCCTGTCGGGCATGGCTTGCCCGCAAAGCTTTTTTGTTCGAAACTCCGCACCTCGCCCCCGCGGCGACCCTGGATCAGCAGACAGGGCAACACTGAGCTGGCAACCCTGAACCCAACTTTCAGAGGAGCCGGCCCCCATGCCTGCGACCCGTACCTGGTTAAAAAATCCCCTCGCCATTTTCACGGCCAACGCGCTCGATGCCCGTGGCGGTCTGGTTGTGCAAGACGGTTTGATCATCGAAGTGCTCAGCGCCGGCCAGCAACCGTCCGCGCCCTGTGACCACGTTTTCGACGCCCGCGAACACGTGATCCTGCCGGGGCTGATCAACACCCATCACCACTTCTATCAAACCCTGACCCGTGCCTGGGCGCCGGTGGTCAATCAACCGTTGTTCCCGTGGTTGAAAACCCTCTATCCGGTCTGGGCTCGTCTGACCCCTGAAAAACTTGCCCTCGCCACCAAAGTCGCGTTGGCCGAATTGCTGCTGTCCGGTTGCACCACCGCGGCTGATCACCATTACCTGTTTCCTGACGGCCTGGAATACGCGATCGATGTACAGGTCGAGAGTGTTCGCGAACTGGGCATGCGCGCCATGCTCACTCGCGGTTCCATGAGCCTTGGCGAAAAAGACGGCGGCCTGCCACCGCAGCAGACCGTCCAGGAAGGTGAAGTGATCCTCGCCGACAGCCAGCGCTTGATTGCCGCGTACCACGAACGCGGCGATGGGGCACAGATTCAAATCGCGTTGGCCCCCTGCTCACCGTTTTCCGTAACCCCGCACATCATGTCCGCCAGCGCTGAACTGGCGACCAAACTCGACGTGCGCCTGCACACGCACCTGGCAGAAACCCTCGATGAAGAAGACTTCTGCCTGCAACGCTTTGGCCTGCGCACTGTGGATTACCTGGACAGCGTCGGCTGGCTCGGCCCACGCACCTGGCTGGCTCACGGCATTCATTTCAACCCCGACGAAATCGCCCGTCTTGGCGCGGCCGGCACGGGCATTTGCCATTGCCCGAGTTCGAACATGCGCCTGGCTTCCGGCATTTGCCCGACGCTGGACCTGACCGCTGCGGGTGCGCTGCTGGGTCTGGGCGTGGACGGTTCGGCGTCCAACGATGCGTCGAACATGATCCTCGAAACCCGTCAGGCGTTGTACCTCCAGCGGCTGCGTTATGGCGCGGAAAAGATTACGCCGGAGTTGGTTCTGGGCTGGGCGACCAAGGGCTCGGCGAATTTGCTCGGGCGCACCGATATCGGTGAACTGGCGGTGGGCAAGCAAGCGGATCTGGCGCTGTTCAAACTGGATGAACTGCGCTTCTCCGGCAGCCATGATCCAGTGTCCGCGCTGCTGCTGTGCGGCGCCGATCGGGCGGACCGGGTGATGGTCGGCGGGAAGTGGCGGGTAATCGACGGGCAGGTTGAGGGGCTGGACCTCAAAGGATTGATTGCCGATCACAGCCAGGCGGCTCGGCAGTTGATCGCCGGTACCTGACACAACACTAAACAACTCTAGGAGCGAGCCTGCTCGCGATGAGGCCATGTCATTCAATATTGAGGTTGAATGTTGGTCCGCTATCGCGAGCTGGCTCACTTGTATGTTTAGTGCGCGCCCGCACCAGTGGATGGCGTGTATTCGAGACGGTGCACCGGGATGGTTCTGCGGGGGGCGTCAGGGACTCTTCGCGGGCAAGCCTCGCTCCTACGGGATTTGCGCAGGTCATGTGCGGGCTTGCCCGCGATGGCCGTTACGCGATTCTGATCCATTTGTTGTCCTGTTGGTCAGCAATTTGCATTGCCCTGACCTACCTCACAACAAAATGGAGTTCCCGTTCATGCATAAACGTCCGTTGAAGCAGCTGATCTGCGCTGTCGCCGCAGCCATCGGCCTGAGCGCCAGCCTGAGCGCCAGTGCCGCCGATCCGCTGAAAGTCGGCTTCGTCTATATCGGCCCGATCGGTGACCACGGCTGGACGTATCAGCATGAACAGGGACGCAAGGTGCTGGCAGAAAAATTCGGCGAGCAGATCACCACCCACTACGTGGAAAACGTCGCCGAGGGCGCCGATGCCGAGCGGGTGATCCGCAACATGGCCAAGGACAGGTACGACCTGATTTTCACCACATCCTTTGGCTACATGAACCCGACCCTGAAAGTCGCCAAACAATTTCCCAAGGTGACCTTCGAACACGCCACCGGCTACAAGCAGGACAAGAACCTCGGCACCTACCTCGCTCGCACTTATGAAGGCCGCTACGTCGGCGGTTTCCTCGCGGCGAAGATGACCAAGACCAAAAAAGTCGGCTACGTCGCCTCGTTCCCGATTCCTGAAGTGATCCGCGACATCAACGCCATTCAACTGGCCCTGAACAAGTACAACCCGGGCACCGAAATCAAAGTGGTGTGGGTCAATTCCTGGTTCGATCCGGGCAAGGAAGCCGACGCTGCCAATGCGCTGATCGATCAGGGCGTGGACGTGGTGTTCCAGCACACCGACAGCCCGGCACCGATCCAGGCGGCCGAACGGCGTGGTGTCTATGCCGTCGGTTATGCATCGGACATGGCGCACTTCGGGCCGAAAGCGGTGTTGACGTCTATCGTCAACGACTGGGGGCCGCACTACATTCAGGCGACTCAGAGCGTGCTCGGCCACACGTGGAAATCCCAGGATTACTGGGGCGGTCTGAAGGAAGGCACGGTTGAGCTGCCGATCAGCGACCTAGTGCCGGCCGCAGTGAAAACCGAAGCCGAGCAGATCATTGCCGACATCAAGAGCGGGACCTTGCAGCCGTTTACCGGGCCAATCAAGGACCAGGCTGGCGTGGAGAAGATCCCGGCGGGCGCGACGGCCACCAATGCGCAGCTGGCGTCGATGAACTACTACGTGGAAGGCATGAAGGCCGAGATGCCGAAGTAATTCCTTTAAGCCAAAACACAGTACCTGTGGGAGCGGGCTTGCCCGCGATAGCGGACTTTCAGTCAACAGAGATGTTGGAGACGTCATCGCGGGCAAGCCCGCTCCCACAGGGTTTTCGAGTGTTTTCCGGTCTGCGCACTCTTCAGGACAGCCGCATGAACAGCCTTCCCATCATCGACATCAACCCGCTCTACAGCGATGAAGCCCAAGCATGGCAATCGGTCGCCACACAAATCGACCATGCCTGCCGCGAATGGGGCTTTTTCTATATCAAGGGCCACCCGATCGCCCCGTCGCGTATCGCCGCCGTGCTCGACCACGCCCAACGTTTCTTCGCCCTGCCCACCGCCGAAAAACTCAAGATCGACATCACCCAGACCCGCCATCATCGCGGCTATGGCGCCATCGCCACCGAACAACTCGACCCGAGCAAACCCAGCGATCTGAAAGAAACTTTCGACATGGGCCTGCACCTGCCGGCGGATCATCCCGAGGTGATTGCAGAAAAACCTTTGCGTGGGCCCAATCGTCATCCGTCGTTGCCCGGTTGGGAATCGCTGATGGAGCAACACTACGTCGACATGCAGGCGCTCGCTCAAACCTTGCTGCGGGCCATGACGCTGGCGCTGGGCATCGAGCGCGATTTCTTCGACAGGCGTTTCAAAGAACCGGTCAGCGTGCTGCGGATGATCCATTACCCGCCGCGCCATACCGCCAGCACCTTCGATCAGCAAGGTGCCGGCGCTCACACCGATTACGGCTGCATCACCCTGCTTTATCAGGATGCCGCTGGC
Source organism: Pseudomonas sp. Tn43 (assembly GCF_014192635.1). NCBI lineage: Bacteria > Pseudomonadati > Pseudomonadota > Gammaproteobacteria > Pseudomonadales > Pseudomonadaceae > Pseudomonas > Pseudomonas sp. Tn43. The sequence continues at coordinate 479,328 of NZ_JACHYG010000005.1, read as the reverse complement.
GGACTGCAAGTGCGCAATGTGCGGGGCGAATGGATCGATGCGCCGCCGATCGAAGGCACGTTCGTGGTCAACCTCGGCGACATGATGGCGCGCTGGAGCAACGACCGTTACTTGTCGACGCCGCACCGGGTGATCAGCCCGTCGGGAGTGGATCGTTACTCGATGCCGTTCTTTGCCGAGCCGCATCCCGACACCGCCATTGAATGCCTGCCCGGCTGTCAGGACGAAGGGCGTCCGGCGAAATATCCGGCCACCACCTGCGTCGAATTCCTGCTGTCGCGCTTCGCCGAGACCTATGCTTATCGACGGCAACAGCCAGCCGTGTAATGAACCGGCTGGTCAGGTTTTGCTCATTGTTTCTGCGGGCATCTGTAGAATGCCCCCCATTGCACCTGATGAGATTTCAAACATGTACGACTGGCTGAACGCTCTGCCCAAGGCAGAATTGCACTTGCACCTGGAAGGTTCGCTGGAGCCTGAGCTGCTGTTCGCCCTGGCCGAACGCAACAAGATCACCCTGCCGTGGAGCGACGTTGAAACGCTGCGCAAGGCTTACGCCTTCAATAACCTGCAAGAGTTTCTCGACCTGTATTACCAGGGCGCCGACGTGTTGCGCACCTCTCAGGATTTCTACGACCTGACCTGGGCCTACCTGTTGCGCTGCAAGGCGCAGAACGTGATTCACACCGAGCCGTTCTTTGACCCGCAAACCCATACCGACCGTGGCATCCCGTTCGAAGTCGTGCTCAACGGCATCGCCGCCGCACTGAAGGATGGCGAGCAGCAACTGGGCATCACCAGTGGTTTGATCCTCAGTTTCCTGCGTCACTTGAGCGAAGAACAAGCGCAGAAAACCCTCGACCAAGCGCTGCCGTTCCGCGATGCGTTTGTTGCCGTAGGCCTGGACAGTTCGGAGATGGGCCACCCACCGAGCAAGTTCCAGCGGGTGTTCGATCGTGCACGCAGCGAAGGTTTCCTGACCGTGGCACACGCCGGTGAAGAAGGCCCGCCGGAGTACATCTGGGAAGCCCTCGACCTGCTGAAAATCCAGCGCATCGACCATGGTGTGCGCGCCATCGAAGACGAGCGTTTGATGCAGCGGATCATCGACGAGCAGATCCCGCTGACCGTGTGCCCGTTGTCGAACACCAAACTCTGCGTGTTCGATCACATGTCCCAGCACAACATTCTCGACATGCTCGAACGCGGCGTGAAGGTCACAGTGAACTCCGATGACCCGGCCTACTTCGGCGGGTATGTCACCGAGAACTTCTACGCGCTGTACACCGATCTGGGCATGACCCAGGATCAGGCCAGGCGCCTGGCGCAGAACAGCCTGGATGCCAGATTGGTCAAACCTTAAAAGCCAACGAATAACCTGTGGCAGCGGGCTTGCCCGCGATAGCGGACTGTCAGCCAACTCAATGTTGAGGCAGTTGGCCTCATCGCGGGCAAGCCCGCTCCCACAGGTTCGGTGATTAACGGACGATCACTGGCTCACTCAACTCTTCCAGCGTCTTGCCCCGGGTCTCCATCCCGAATATCCACACCACCCCCGCCGCAATCGCAAAGCACATTGCCCCCAGCGCAAACACCCCGCCCTGCCCGGTCATCGGGAACACCAGTCCGGTCACCAACGGCCCGAGCAACGACCCCACGCGGCCGATGGCTGACGCGAACCCCGAGCCCGTGGCGCGTGCCGACGTCGGGTACAACTCAGGGGTGTAGGTGTAGAGCACCGCCCACATGCCGAACAGGAAAAACTGCATCAGCAACCCCGAGGTAATCAACAGACTGACGTTGCCGCCGAACACGGCACTCTGGCCATAAAGAAACGCCATGATGCCGCCGCCGAGCAATGTCACGACGCACACCGGTTTACGTCCCCAGCGTTCCACCAGCCAGGCGGCCATAAGGAAACCGGGAATTCCGCCAAGGGAGATCAATACCGTGTAATACACCGATTGAGTCACGGCGAAACCCGATTGCTGCAATAACGCACTGAGCCAGGACGTCAGGCCATAGAAACCCAGCAAAGCGAAAAACCACACGCTCCAGATCATCATCGTGCGCTGGCGATACGGCGCAGACCAGATCTCCGCTAGCGCAGAGAAGAACCTGCCCGGTTGACTCGCCACCCGGGGCAGACGAATCGGTTCAGGCAAATCCGCACGGCCCAATGAAACCCGGACCCGCTCTTCGATGCCGAGCAAAACCTTGTCCGCCGCGTCGTGATGTCCGGCCTGCTCCAGCCAGCGCGGTGACTCGGGGATAAAAAAACGAATCGCCAGGACGAACACCGCCGGCACCGCCAATACCAGAAAGATGTCGCGCCAGCCAATCACCGGTAACAGGAAGTACGACAGCACCCCGGCCGCCACGAAACCGAGCGGCCAAAAACCATCCATCAACGCGATGTAACGCCCACGCCGCTTTGCCGGAATCAGCTCCGACAGCATCGACTGAGCAATCGGAAACTCCATGCCCATGCCGATCCCCAGCAGTATTCGGAACAGCGTCAGCGTTTCAACGTTCTGCGCCGTGGAGCACAGGTAGCTGGCGATGCCCCACAGCACAATGCTCCACTGGAACACCGGTTTGCGCCCGAAGCGGTCGGCCAGCATGCCCGACAGCGATGCGCCAAGGACCATGCCGAAGAAACTCGAACTGGCCAGCAGCCCGGCCTGCGCCGTGCTCAAACCAAACTCGGTTTTGATCGAGCCGAGCAGAAAGGTCATCATCGCCAGGTCCATGGAGTCGAAAAAAAACGCCAGGGCGATGATGATGAAGATGAGACGGTGATAACCGCTGATGGGCAGCCGTTCCAATCGTTCTGCCGCGCTGAAGCTTCGTGTGTCCATGCCACATCCCCCCAATCCTGAAAGTCCCCGGATCGAGTGTGCGCGATAGCGGCTGGGGATTATTGCTGGATGCGACCTGTCCGCAACTATGAACGACGCCTGAAACAATTCCCGGACGTCGCACCTTGATGGCTTTAAAGCGCCATTTCCAATTCGGTTTCCTTGGCGAAGCGATGGATTTCCCGTTGCCCCGCCGCGGTGATCTGCAACGCTCGCGAATCGTTGGGCAGGCTCAACCAGCCCGATTGCATGAACAGCTGCAACAACGCCGCGCCCAAAGAACCGCCCATGTGCGGACGTCTTTCGCTCCAGTCCGGGCAAGCGCAGGCGACTCTGCTGTTGCGATGGGCCAATGCCTGGATGAACACACCGCGTGTTGCCAATTGTGTGGCGCCCTTGTGAGTGATCATGACCCGCTGATCGAATTGCTCGATCCAGCCCGCATCCAGCAGGCGCTGGTACAGATCGGCGGCCAGGGTGCCGCCCAGATGATCGTCACACAGCCTGGCCCGCAGCAGTGACGAAGGCGCCGCCTGAGGTTTGGCGATAGGGCTCGTGCGTTTGAAAACCTCCGGGATGTCCCGAGGCGTACTGGCCAGGGTGGCGCTGGCGAGGGCCTCTATCGCGACGCCGACTTCGGGCGCGGCAAGCCGGAAAAACCGTTTGCGGCCACGGGTTTCGACTTTCAACAGACCTCCGGTGGACAAGCGCCCTAAATGCGCACTGGCCGAAGACGGCGACAGGCCGGCCAGCAATGCCAACTCTTCGGTTTGCCGCGCCGAGCCATCCATCAAGGCCCACATCATTGCGCTGCGCTTGGGGTCAGCCAGCAATGTGGCGATCTGGCTGATGCAAGGTGCATGTTCCATGTATTCACTCCCTGTTGAATCGTTTCGTCTACTGCTCGGAGACATCTTGACCAGTAATGTGTCGTCGGCCAAGACGCGAAAACCGCCATGGACCGGGCAAAGCCACCCACTTACCCAAGCCATTGCTTCGTGGGTGCAACGAAGGTCTGGTGATGACCATCGGGTATGACCGAATCGAACCTGACCTCGCCATTGCGAGGTCGACGGTGCGTACATGAGGCGGGCGCTAGTATAAGCGGGTTAACCGCCGGTTCCTGCCCTTGGGAATCCATTGGTGGTGATAGTTCCTGACAGAAATTTCGCTATTTGCCTGCGACTAATGATCGACATCCGATTTCGTCGGAAATTGACTGCTTATGCGAGCGCATCGGCTGGCAAGCATTTCCCGCAAAAGGTTCACCGGCTTACTCAATTGTGCGCGATGGGCGCACAGCAAATTCAGCGGAGCGCGCTCACAGAGCAGCTCCGGCATCAGCACTTTCAACCGACCGGCCAGCACATCGGCCGCGACATCGAGCCAGGATTTATACGCAATTCCCGCCCCCGCCAGGGCCCACAAACGCACAACATCGGCATCGTCACTGAAGCGATCACCACTGACCGTCAGGCTCACTTCGCGTTTGCCATCGTGGAAACTCCAGTGATCGTGAACCCGACCACCGAGCATGAATAACAGGCAGTTGTGCTGAGCCAATTGCTCCAGATACCGAGGTTCGCCATGCCGGGCCAGATAATTCGGCGCCGCGCAGAGCACGCGACGGTTCTGCGCAGCGATGGGCAACGCCACCAGGCTCGAGTCTTCCGGCTCGCCATACCGCAGGGCAATGTCCACCGGTTGGCGAAACAGGTCGGCGATGCGATCGCCCAGCAGCAACCGTACCGTGAGCTTCGGATGCTCGCGCTGAAACTCGTCGAGCCACGGCAACAGCAGGTTGCGACCGAAATCCGAAGGCGCCGACAGCTGCAAAACCCCGCTGACCTGATCCTGCCCGCTGGCCAGCAAGCGGCGGCCTTCATCGAGATTGCTCAAGGCTGCCCGGGCGTATTCCAGAAAACCTTCGCCTTCCGCGGTCAGGCGCAAGCTGCGGGTGGAACGGGCGAGCAAGCGGGCGCCAAGCTGCTGTTCGATGCGCTTCAGTGCCGCACTCGCCACCGCCGCCGACATGTCCATCACCCGCGCCGCCGCCGACAGGCTGCCCAGGTCCGCAGCCCTAACGAACAACTGCAAGTCATCGAAACGCAGCATCGTCAGCCTCGATTATCAAAAAAACATTGAAAGAGACTGTTCTTTTAGCGGGTTTTATCTTGCCGGGAAATAACCAATCATCTGCCCCATCGAAATTATTCCCTCTCAGGAACGCACATGAAAGCCATCGCCTACTACGACTCCCTGCCCATCAGCGACGAAAAATCCCTGCAAGACGTCGAATTGCCAGAACCGGTCGCCGGCCCGCGTGACCTGTTGGTGGAGGTCAAAGCCATTTCGGTCAACCCGGTGGACACCAAGGTCCGCCAGAACGTCCAGCCGGAAGGTGGCGTGGCAAAGGTGCTGGGCTGGGACGTGGCCGGTGTGGTCAAGGCTGTCGGCAGCGAAGTGACCTTGTTCAAGGCCGGCGACAAGGTGTTCTACGCAGGCTCCATCGCCCGTGCCGGCGGCAATAGCGAGTTGCATGTGGTGGATGAGCGAATCGTCGGCCATATGCCGAAAACCCTCGGTTTCGCCGAAGCGGCCGCCCTGCCGCTGACCGCCATCACTGCATGGGAATTGCTGTTCGAGCGCCTGCAAGTGCGCGAAGGCAAAACCGATGAAGGCCAGAGCCTGCTGATTGTGGGTGCCGCTGGCGGTGTGGGTTCAATCCTCACGCAGTTGGCCAGCCAGCTCACCGCGCTGAAGGTCATCGGCACCGCTTCCCGTGCACAGACTCAAAGCTGGGTGCGCAACCTGGGTGCCGATCAGGTGATCGACCATAGCCAGCCGCTGAGTGAAGAACTCAAACGTGCCGGGGTCGGGCAGGTGACCCATGTCGCCAGCCTGACCCAGACCGATCAACATCTGGATCAATTGGTGGAAGCGTTGGCGCCGCAAGGCAAACTGGCGCTGATCGATGATCCGAAGTCCCTGGACGTGACCAAGCTCAAGCGCAAGAGCCTGTCGCTGCACTGGGAGTTCATGTACACCCGTTCGCTGTTCGAAACCGCAGACATGATCGAGCAGCACAAACTGCTCAACCGCGTCGCCGGGCTGATCGATGCAGGCACCCTGAAAACCACGCTCGGCGAGCATTTCGGGACCATCAACGCGGCCAACCTGCGGCGTGCCCATGCTCTGCTGGAGAGCGGCAAATCCAAGGGCAAAATTGTGCTTGAAGGGTTCTGATCGCGCCTTTGTAGGAGCCGGTGATTTTTTGCCGTCAGTCAGAGAATTGACCGTTGTCACAATTGCGATCGTATTCGGGTCTACAATCGAATCCGCTACGAATAATCGTTTATGTGATGTCATTTGAGACGTCTTTTACCAGACGTCTTTTACCAAAGGAGCTCAGCAATGAAGATCCTGATACAAGAAGTGGCAAAATCCCGCTGGCAGGTCCGTCTGGATCAACACGCTGTGACATTCCGCAGTGAAGCCGAAGCGCTGGCCTTCACTAAAACGCTTGAAGCGCGCTTGCACGCGCCCCATCAGATTCCCGACCGTCAGCATCGCGCTGCTGGCTGAGTCCGTCCTCAGGCCTGGGCTTGCATCAGCGCGCGGGCATTTTGCAAACGTCGGGTGAGCATCGCCGCGCTCACCACCAGAACCCCGCACAGGCTGATGACCATGGCCATCGGCATGGCGCTGCCATCATGTAAAACCCCCACCAATGCTGCGGCCCCGGCGGCAACGCTGAATTGCAGGCAACCGAGCATCGCCGAGGCACTGCCCGCGCGCGCACCCTGACCGTTCATGGCGCAGGCCGAGGCGTTGGGCACAATACAACCCAGGCTGGCAATGCAAAGGAAAAGCGGAATCAGCAACGGCCACAACTGCGCGGTGTGCAACGCGCTGACCGCCAACAGGGCCAGACCGCCCGCCAGATAAAGCCAGACGGTACGCGCCAGCAAAAAGGCCGGGCCGCGCTTGGCCAGCATTCGGGCGTTGACCTGGGCCACCAGAATGAAACCCGCCGCGTTAATGCCGAACAGCCAGCCGAAATGCTCGGCCGGCACGCCATAGAGTTTGATAAAGACGAACGGTGAACCGGCGATGTAGGCAAACATCCCGGCGATGGCGATGCCACCGGTCAGGGCATGGCCGAGGAAGATCGGGTCCGCCAGTAACCGACCGTACTGACGCAACGCGCCCGACAACGGTTGGCGCGGCACATGGGCCGGCAGACTTTCCGGCAGCCCCAAGGCCACTGCCAACCCTGCCAGCGCACTGAAACCGGTCAATACCAGAAAGATCGATTGCCAGCCCGTCGTGTTGACCAGCAACCCGCCCAGCATCGGCGCAAGAATCGGCGCCAGGCCCATCACCAGCATCAACTGTGAAAAGACCTTCGCCGACCCCACCGCATCGCATTTATCGCTGACCACCGCCCGCGAAATCACCATGCCCGCGCAACCGCCCAGCGCCTGGACGAAACGTGCGCCAATCAGCCATTCCAGCGTCGGCGCATAAGCACAGGCCAATGAAGCGGCGGTGAACAAGCCGACACCTGTCAGCAAGGGAATCCGTCGCCCGAAGCGATCGGCCACCGGGCCGTACGCCAGTTGACCAATGGACAGGCCCAGGAAATAGGCCGCCAGGGTCAGTTGAACGTGTTTTTCGTCGGTGCCGAAAGCGAGCGCCATCGCCGGGAAGGCCGGCAGGTAGAAATCGATCGCCAGCGGACCAAAAGCGCTCAAGGCGCCGAGAATCAGGATTGCGCGCAAGTTCATCAGGCGTCCAGGTTAGACAGACAGGTTGGCCATAAATCGGCAGGTCGACAGTCTAGCCGGGCGTGGACGCCTTGAACATTCCGTTAGGTCGCTAACTATCAAAAAAACTCTCAGGCCAGTTTGACGCCGTAGCCCTCTTCGCTGATCGCGGCGATCACCTGATCGGCCGTCAACGCACTTTCAACGCCGACTTCTTTTGCCGCCAGATCAATACGCACGCTGGCCGCGGGGTCCTTGGCTTGCAGCGCTTGGGTGATGGCCTTGACGCAATGACCGCAGGACATGCCTTCAACATTGAACACTTGCACGGGACGTCTCCTTGATGGTGCCTTTTAATAGGGTTGAGCGCAGTCTCGAGCTTGCCACCATGGCAAGGTCAAGTTCTCAAGCAAGCTGCCGGGCTGGCAATCGGCGTCATGCTCGGCCAAGCTGCGTCCAACTTTGACTCGACATCAGGAGATTCAGCCATGCGCTGGTCAGCTCTCAGCCTGTTTGGCTTCCTCAGCCTATTTGCCGCGACACCTTCGGCCCAAGCCGCCGGGGAGGATTACGGCGTGCTGATCATTTCCCGCGAGCGCCTTGAAGTGTCGACTTCCTGCGAGATCGGCGTGTACATCCACGATCAGCTATCGGCGCGACTGTTCCAGGAACAGAGTACCTCGTTCAACCTGGCGCCGGGCAATGTGTCCCTGCGCCTCAAACTGCTGCCGGGCCAGGCACCGGGTTGCAACCCGGGCATGCTCGCGCCGGGGTCGCAGAACATCACGCTCAAGGCCGGGGATGTGTTGAAGTTCCGGATTGCGATGACGCAGGAAGGGATGTACCTCAAGCCTGCGGCCCTCGAGTATTGAGTCGTCTGTAAAAAGATCGCAGCCTTCGGCAGCTCCTACATTGACCGCGTGTTAACCCGATCCCGTAGGAGCTGCCGAAGGCTGCGATCTTTTGATCTGAGACATGGCACTTGACCTTGCCCGCATGGCAAGGTTGATCCTGTAGGCAATTTCTACAGGGAGCGTGACCGATGTCCGAATCCACTACTTTCGATCTGCCAATTGCCGGTATGACCTGCGCCAGTTGCGCGGGCCGTGTCGAGCGGGCCTTGAGCAACGTCATCGGCGCCACGGCCGTCAGCGTCAACCTGGCCACCGAACAAGCCCGGGTTCAAGCGCCCAGCGACAGCCTGCCGGCCTTGGTGGACGCGGTGCAGCAGGCCGGTTACAGCGTGCCCCAGCAAACCCTGGAATTGAGCATCGACGGCATGACTTGCGCGTCCTGTGTCGGCCGCGTCGAACGGGCGCTGGTCAAGGTGCCGGGCGTGAAGAGTGTCAGCGTTAACCTGGCCAACGAACGGGCGCACCTCGAACTGCTCGGCCAGGTCGATCCGCAACCCCTGATCGACGCCGTGACCAAAGCCGGTTACTCCGCCAGCGTCTGGGAAGTCGAACACCCGCAAGCCGACGTTCAACAGCAACGCCTGCATCGCGAACGCTGGGCCTTGCTGGCGGCCATCGCCTTCGCTTTGCCGCTGGTGCTACCGATGGTGCTGCAACCTTTCGGTGTGCACTGGATGCTCCCGGCGTGGGTGCAGTTCGCGCTGGCCACCCCGGTGCAGTTCATCTTCGGCGCGCGCTTCTATGTCGCGGCGTGGAAAGCCGTGCGCGCAGGTGCCGGCAACATGGATTTATTGGTCGCCCTGGGCACCAGCGCCGGCTATGGCCTGAGTGTTTACGAGTGGGCCACCGCTGCCGGGCGCATGCCGCACCTGTATTTCGAAGCCTCGGCGGTGGTGATCGCGCTGGTGCTGTTGGGCAAATACCTGGAAAGCCGCGCCAAGCGTCAGACCGCCAGCGCCATCCGCGCCCTTGAAGCCTTGCGTCCGGAGCGAGCCATTCAGGTGATCGATGGTCGCGAGCGGGACGTTGCGATCAGCGCTTTGCGCCTCGACGATCTGGTCCTGGTCAAGCCCGGCGAACGCTTCCCGGTGGATGGCATCGTTGTGCAAGGCCAGAGCCACGCCGATGAAGCACTGATCAGCGGCGAGAGCCTGCCGGTGCCAAAACAACCGGGTGACAAGGTCACCGGCGGCGCCATCAATGGCGAAGGTCGGTTGTTGGTTCAAACCTTGGCGCTCGGCGCAGAAACCGTGCTGGCGCGGATCATCCGCCTGGTCGAAGACGCGCAGGCGGCGAAAGCACCAATCCAGAAACTGGTGGATAAAGTCAGCCAGGTGTTCGTGCCCGTGGTGCTGCTGATTGCGCTGGCGACCCTGATCGGTTGGTGGCTGTACGGCGCGCCACTGGAAACCGCACTGATCAATGCGGTCGCGGTGTTGGTGATCGCCTGCCCTTGTGCACTCGGGCTGGCCACGCCGACGGCCATCATGGCCGGCACCGGTGTGGCCGCCCGCTACGGGATTCTGATCAAGGACGCCGAAGCGTTGGAGCGCGCCCATGAAGTCAGCACGGTGGTGTTCGACAAGACCGGCACGCTGACGTCGGGTACGCCGCGCATTGCACATCTGAGCGCCCTCGAAGGTGACGAAGCCGCCGTGCTGCAAATGGCTGGTGCCCTGCAACGCGGCAGTGAACATCCGTTGGCCAAGGCAGTGCTGGATGCCTGCGCCGAACGCGGCCTGAACGTGGCGGATGTCAGCGACAGTCAATCGCTGACCGGGCGCGGCATTGCCGGCAATCTCGAGGGACGGCGATTGGCGTTGGGCAATCGGCGCCTGCTGGAAGAAAGCGGCCTGAGCGCCGGGCCATTGGCCGACTCTGCAACCGCCTGGGAAACCGAAGGCCGGACCCTGTCCTGGCTGATCGCACAAAGCCCTGAACCACGAGTGCTCGGCCTGTTCGCTTTCGGTGACACGCTCAAACCCGGCGCCCTGCAAGCGGTGCAACAACTGGGCGCACGGAACATCAGCAGCCACCTGCTGACCGGTGATAACCGCGGCAGCGCCAAAGTGGTCGCCGAGGCACTGGGCATCAGCGATGTCCACGCCGAAGTATTGCCGGCGGACAAAGCCGCCACCGTCGCGGCCCTGAAAAAAACCGGCGTGGTGGCAATGGTCGGCGACGGCATCAACGACGCACCGGCCCTCGCCGCGGCAGACATCGGCATCGCCATGGGCGGCGGCACCGACGTCGCCATGCACGCGGCCGGGATCACTCTGATGCGCGGCGACCCACGGCTGGTGCCGGCGGCGCTGGAGATCAGCCGCAAGACCTACGCGAAGATTCGCCAAAACCTGTTCTGGGCCTTCGTCTATAACCTTATTGGTCTGCCACTGGCGGCGTTCGGCTTCCTCAACCCGGTGCTGGCCGGCGCAGCCATGGCGCTGTCGAGCGTCAGCGTGGTGAGCAATGCGTTACTGTTGAAGACCTGGAAACCCAAAGACCTGGAGGACGACCAATGAACATTGGCCAAGCGGCCCGCCAGAGCGGTCTGAGCGCGAAGATGATCCGTTATTACGAATCCATCGGCCTGCTCAAGGCGGCCCATCGCACCGACAGTGGCTATCGGGTCTATGGCGACGACGATCTGCACACCCTGGCATTCATCAAGCGCTCTCGGGATTTGGGGTTTTCGCTGGAAGAGGTCGGCAAACTGCTGACCCTCTGGCAGGACCGCCAGCGCGCCAGCGCTGATGTGAAGGCGCTGGCCCGTCAGCACATCGACGAGCTGAACCAGAAGATTCGCGAACTCGGGCAATTGCGCGACACCCTGCAAGACCTGGTAGAACATTGCCACGGCGACCATCGCCCGGACTGCCCGATCCTCAAGGAGCTGGCATCGGGTTGTGGCGAGGGGGCTTGCCCCGTTTGAGTGCGTAGCGCTCACAAGATCTTTGGTACATCAGAGATTCTGGGGCTGCTTCGCAGCCGAACGGGGGCAAGCCCCCTCGCCACAGAGTATGTGGTTCCCAGCGTTTGAAGATTTCAGAGCCAGGCAACCACAAAAAACCGGCCGAAGCCGGTTTTTTTTGGTTGCCGATCACTGCATCCAGGGCGGAGGCGGTTCTTCGGCTTTGCTCGGTGGCGCGTCGTCCGCAGCGCGGATCGCTTGCTTACGCTCTTCATCGAGACGGGCCGCCTCGATTTCGCGCATGATTCCGCCGACGTCGGCCAGCTCTTCCGGCTCGTCGAACTCGCCGGTCAATACACTGGCCGGGTGCAAGGTGCCGGCTTCATACAACGCCCACATTTCCTTGGCGTACTTGGTGCGTTTCAACTCCGGTGCAAAGCGACCGAAGTACGACGCCATGTTGCCCACGTCACGTTCCAGCATGTTGAACGCGTGGTTGTTGCCCGCCGCATCCACTGCTTGCGGCAGGTCGATGATGACCGGGCCGGTTGGCGTCAGCAGCACGTTGAACTCGGACAGGTCACCGTGCACCAGACCGGTACACAACATCAGCACGATCTGGGAAATCAGAAACGCGTGATATTCGCGCGCCTGGTCCGGCTCCAGCACCACATCGTTCAGACGCGGCGCGGCATCGCCGTACTCGTCGGCCACCAGTTCCATCAGCAGCACGCCTTCGAGGAAGTCGTACGGCTTGGGGACGCGCACACCGGCACCGGCCAGGCGGAACAACGCCGCTACCTCGGCATTCTGCCAGGCGTCTTCGGTTTCTTTCTTGCCGAACTTGGAGCCCTTGGCCATCGCTCGAGCCTGCCGGCTGTTGCGCACCTTACGGCCTTCCTGATACTCGGCCGCCTGACGAAAACTGCGTTTATTCGCCTCCTTGTAGACCTTGGCACAACGCAGCTCGTTGCCGCAGCGCACCACATAAACAGCTGCTTCTTTACCACTCATGAGTGGGCGCAGCACCTCGTCGACCAGACCGTCCTCGATCAGGGGTTCAATGCGTTTTGGAGTCTTCATCAGCTTTTATTGTGGGTCCTTTATTACCAAACACGCGAAAGTCATTCGTTATACGGCAATCCTTGCATTCGCGGGAGGGGTTGCCGACCTATGAACGTTCCCATGAACATCGAGAAGCACACAATGTGCCGGATTAATCGTGCACCACTCATTGACCGCCCGGGATCATAGCTGAGCCTGCGTCGCTTGTTGACGAAGGGCTACAGGGGCATTTGCGACAGAATCTGACACGAATCCCCTACCCTTCGCCGGATTTTTCTCAACAGGCCTCAATTTCCCCGTTCCTCAGCCGAAGTCATTAGAGAGAAAAGGAATTGTCCGACAATCGCCCCGACAACGATAACAAGGGCGCACTCAAGGATCGGGGTATCTAACGTTTTCGGCTGCCAATAATCCGCGAGTCATCTGCACTGCGTGGGCCTACAAGAAAAAACTGGAGTGCGGATGAACATCAAACAGAAATTGACCTGGGCGTTTGCAATCATCGCCTGCTTGCCCGTGGTGCTGGTCGCCACCCTCGTGGTGCTGAATTTGCGCAGCGATGCCAAGGATACCTTTGTCGACGGCAGCGGCCGGGAGATTCGTCAGGTCAGCAATGCCATGCAGCTGTTTTTTGACGGCATCAGCCAGAACGTCGATTACCTGGCCACTCAACCGCTGATCAAGAACTCCGACGACAGCCTCAAGACCTACATGAGCGCCAACGCCGAGAGCATTCCCCAAGGCGAGCCGGACAAAAAGATCTTCGCCCTCCTCCAGGACCTGGGCAACAGCCACCCGGCCTACGCCTATGCCATCCTCGGTACGGCAGCGGGCGGTTACGTGTCCTGGCCGGACGATGCGAAGCTGAACAATTACGACCCACGCCAGCGCCCCTGGTATAAAGCCGCGCAGGCCAAACCCGGCAAGCCATTGCGTACCGAGGCCTATTACTGGGCTCAGGATGACGCGACCTACGTCAGCACCGTGCGTACCATCGATAACAAACTGGGCAGCAATGGCGGTGTGGTCAGCATCGACGTGACGCTCAAGCAGCTCACCGAAATCGTCAAACAGATCAAACTCGGCGAAACCGGCTACCTGATGCTGGTGGAAAACACCGGCAACATACTGGTCGATCCGAAGCAACCAGCAAACAACTTCAAAGCCCTGACCAGTCTGGGCGACGGTTACGCGCAACTCGCCAAGGCGGGTAAAGGGCTGGTGGAAGTCGAGCTCAACGGCGAGCGCTACATGGCCAACGTCTGGCCGTCGGAACAATTGGGCTGGACCTTTATCGGCTTGATCAAGCAGACCGAGGTGATGAGTTCAGCCACTCAACTGACCTGGCTGATCGCGATCATCGCGGCGGTACTGGCAGTGTTCTTTGCCATCGTCGGCGCCAGTTTCGCCAGCCTGATCGTGCGGCCGATCCGCAGCGTGGCCAGCGGCCTGGAAGGCATCGCCCAAGGTGAAGGCGATCTGACCCGGAACCTGCACATCCGTGGCAGTGATGAAACCGCGCAACTGGCCAACTGGTTCAACCAGTTTCTGGCGGCGATTCGCAACCTGATTCAAAGCATCGGCGGCGCCGCGACCAAGATCCTCGCCACCTCCCAGAGCTCGACGCAGGTCTCCAGCGACATGGCCGAAGCCGCCGGGCGCCAGCGTGAAGCGGTGGATATGGTGTCCACGGCGTTTCACCAAATGGTCGCCACCGCCAACGAAGTCGCACGCTCCTGCAGCCAGGCCGCCGAGTCGGCCGACAGCGGCCAGCGCCAGGCGCGCGAAGGTCAGCAGCAGATCGATGCCGCAGTGAGCAGTGTCGATCGCTTGAGCCAGGAAATCGAACAATCGGCGCAATCGATGCAACAGCTCGAGCGCGATAGCAATGACATTCAGTCGATCCTGGGGACCATTCGCTCCATTGCTGAACAGACCAACCTGCTGGCGCTGAACGCCGCCATCGAAGCGGCCCGGGCCGGTGAACAGGGTCGTGGTTTTGCGGTGGTGGCGGATGAAGTTCGCGCCCTGGCCAAACGCACTGCCGACTCCACGGCGGAAATCGACGGGCTGCTGGGCAACCTGGCCAAACGCACCAGCCAGGTGACCCAGCAAATGCATGCGAGCCTGGAAGTGTCGCAGCAATCGGTGACCCGCATCGGCGAAGCGCGCAGCAGCTTTGGGCAGATTCGTGAGTCGGTCGATGTGATTCGCGACATGAACACTCAAATCGCTACGGCGGCAGAGGAACAGCACCAAGTGGCAGAAGACATCAATCGCCACATCAGCCAGATTCACGGCGATGCGCAGTTGGTGGCAGAACTGGCGAACTCGGCGCGGCTCGATTCCCAGAGCCTGGCGGGGTTGTCGAATGAGTTGGATGGGTTGGTTCGGCGGTTCAGAACCTGATATCCAAGAACACCGCAGATCCAGTGTGGGAGCGGGCTTGCTCGCGAAGACAGATTGTCAGCCAACAGAGATGTTGAATGTGCTGGCCTCTTCGCGGGCAAGCCTCGCTCCTACAGGTTTTGTGTCGGATGCGATCCCTGTAGGAGCGAGGCTTGCCCGCGAAGGCGTCATCACTGCCTGAACAATTCCCCCGGGGTAAACCCGAACCCCCCTTGAACGCCGCAATAAACGCCGACGTCGAGTCGTACCCGCAAGACAGCGCAGCGCGGGTCACGCTGTTCTCATCCTCCAGCAAACTCAGCGACGACAGCAGCCGCATGCGCTGGCGCCAACCGCGGAAGCTCCGGGGCAGTGGCAGGGAAAACCCCACCTCCCGCGCGGCACTGCTAAACCCCCAGTAATCAGAAATCAGCAATCAGCAATCAGCAATCAGCAATCAGCAATCAGCGCTCGATAATCGCCGTCACGCCCTGCCCGCCGGCGGCGCAGATCGAGATCAAGCCTCGGCCCTTGCCCGCCGCATCCAGCAGCTTCGCCAGGTTGGCAACGATGCGCGCACCAGTGGCGGCAAACGGATGCCCGGCGGCCAGTGAGCTGCCCTTGACGTTGAGGCGGCTGCGGTCGATGGAGCCCAGTGGCGCGTTGAGGCCGAGACGGGTTTTGCAGAACTGCGGATCTTCCCAGGCCTTGAGTGTGCAGAGCACCTGCGCGGCGAACGCTTCGTGGATTTCGTAGTAATCGAAGTCCTGCAAGGTCAGGCCATTGCGCGCCAGTAACCGCGGCACGGCATATGCCGGCGCCATCAACAGGCCTTCGGCCCCGTTGACGAAATCCACCGCTGCCGCCTCGCCATCGCGCCAATAGGCGAGGATCGGCAAGCCGCGCTCGTTCGCCCATTCCTCACTGCCCAGCAATACCACCGACGCACCATCAGTGAGTGGCGTGGAATTGCCTGCGGTCAAGGTGCCCTTGGCGCTTTTCTCGAAGGCCGGTTTCAGTGAGGCGAGTTTTTCCAGGGTCAGGTCCGGGCGCAGATTGTTGTCCCGGGTCAGGCCGAGGAACGGCGTCATCAAATCGTTGTGCCAGCCTTCGGCGTAGGACGCGGCCAGTTTCTGATGGCTTTGCTGGGTCAACTGATCTTGTTCGTCACGGGGGATGCTCCAGGTCTGGGCCATCAATTCACAGTGTTCGCCCATCGACCGCCCGGTGCGTGGCTCGCCGATGCTTGGAAAATCGGGCATCAAATGGCGGGGGCGCAGTTGCAGGAAGGTTTTCAGTTTGTCGGCGGTGCTTTTGGCGCGGTTGGCCTGCAGGAGGAGCTTGCGCAGGCTTTCGTTGACCCCGATCGGCACGTCCGAGGCGGTGTCGACGCCACCGGCAATGCCACATTCGATCTGACCCAGGGCGATTTTATTCGCCACCAGCAACGTCGCCTCCAGCCCAGTGCCGCAGGCTTGCTGGATGTCGTAGGCCGGTGTCATCGGCGACAACCGCGAGCCGAGCACGCATTCGCGGGTCAGGCCGTAATCGCGCAAATACTTGAGCAGCGCACCCGCCGCCACTTCGCCCATGCGCACACCGTGCAGGTTATAGCGCTCGATCAGGCCTTCCAGCGCCGCGGTTAACATCGCCTGGTTACTGGCAGTGGCGTACGGCCCGTTGGACCGGGCAAAGGGAATACGGTTACCACCGATAATCGCGACGCGGCGCAGCTGAGTCATGAAAAAGCTCCTTTTAATCAACTATGAACACCAAACCCCGCGGGAGCGGGCCTGCGCTCCCCGAAAGTCCCATTACAAACTAACCTGCAATGATCAAGCGTAGGCCGTATCTCGTGGGTTGAGCGACTAATTGCCATTCATGGTCCACACTTTTAACCCCAACTACCGGAGCGTGATCCATGTCTGACCGCTATATCGACTTCGCCAATTCGTCCATCGGCCATCGTGTGGTCGGTGCCCTGGGTCTGCCGTCGCCGGTACGACTGGAACGCTGGCAAGCAGGCCGATTGCGGCCTATCGAGGGGGCGTTGTTGATTGGTGGCGGCCCGCTGACAGAAAAGGTCAGCAGCCTCGCCAACCGCCTGACCGACACGATTTACAGCTACGGTGCCGATCCGACCCTGGCCACCGCGTGGATTCCCGGCCACGGCCAGAAACTCAAAGCCGTGGTGTACGACGCCAGTGACCTGGTGCAGGTCGATCAGTTGAAACAGCTGCGCGAGTTCTTCCAGCCGCTGATGAAAAACCTCGATCACCATGCGCATCTGGTGATTCTTGGCCGGGCGCCAGAGACCTTGAGCGACCCGTTTGCCGCCAGCGCACAGCGTGCGTTGGAAGGTTTCAGCCGTTCGCTTGCCAAGGAACTGCGCAGCGGCGGCACGTTGCAGCTGATCTATGTCGGCGAAGGCGCCGAAGATCAACTGGAAGGCCCTCTGCGGTTTTTCCTCTCGCCCAAAAGCGCGTTCATTTCCGGACAAGTCATTCGCTTGAAGGCATGCGAGGCGCAGGTGATGGACTGGAGTCGCCCCCTGTCAGGGCGCAAGGCGCTGGTGACGGGCGCGGCGCGCGGCATCGGCGCTTCGATCGCCGAAACCCTGGCCCGCGACGGCGCCGAGGTGATCCTGCTCGACGTGCCACCGGCCAAGAACGATCTCGAGGCCCTGGCCGCACGTCTCGGCGGGCGAGGCATCACCCTGGACATTTGTGCCGAAGACGCCGCCGCACAATTGATCGAACACTTGCCCGACGGCATCGACATCGTGGTCCACAACGCAGGCATCACGCGGGACAAAACCCTGGCTAACATGACCCCGGAATTCTGGGACGCGGTGCTGGCGGTCAACCTCAACGCGCCGCAAGTGCTGACCAAGGCACTGCTCGACAGCGGCACCTTGCATGACAACGGCCGAGTGATTCTGCTGGCGTCCATCAGCGGCATCGCCGGCAATCGCGGGCAAACCAATTATGCCGCGAGCAAGGCCGGGCTGATCGGCCTGGCTCAGGCCTGGGCGCCGCTGCTGAGTGAGCGCGGCATCAGCATCAACGCCGTGGCGCCTGGGTTCATCGAAACCCAAATGACCGCGAAACTGCCCTTCGGCTTGCGTGAAGCGGGGCGACGCATGAGTTCGTTGGGTCAGGGCGGCCTGCCACAAGACGTCGCCGAAGCCGTGGCCTGGCTGGCACAACCAGGCACCGGAGCGTTTACCGGACAAGCGTTGCGCGTGTGCGGGCAAAGCGTTTTGGGAGCCTGACCATGACCACCCACTGGCAAACACTCGATAGCGAACCGGGCTTGCAAACGCTGTATGTGAAGGCGGCAACGCGCCGCAAAATCACCGGCACCACATTGCCCGACCTGGGTTATCACTGCTGGGTCAATGTCGATCCACAACGCCTGGAGGCGTATCGAAAAGTCTGTGGTTTCGCCGACAACGGGCTGCTACCACCGACGTATCCACATATCCTGGCGTTTGCCTTGCAAATGCAATTGCTCACGGCCAAAGCGTTTCCGTTTCCGCTGTTGGGGCTGATTCACTTGAGCAATCGCGTCCGTATCCTGCGCCCCATGGGCGGTGTGCACCGGGTACGGGTCAGCGTGAACGTGCAGAACCTGCAACCCCATGCCAAGGGTGCGACGTTCGACCTGGTGACGACGCTCGACGACCAGTTGGGCGTGCTGTGGGAGGCGCAAAGCCAGATGCTCTGTCGCGGCGTCAAACTGGAAGGCGAGCCGGTCGAGGACGCGTTGGCATCGACGCTGTCGCTGACCGAAGTGGCCCACTGGAAAGCACCCGCGGACATTGGCCGCCGATACGCCAAGGTCTCTGGAGACTACAACCCGATCCACCTGAGTGCGATCAGCGCGAAACTCTTCGGTTTCCCTTCCGCCATTGCCCATGGCCTGTGGAACAAGGCCCGCACGCTGGCAGCCCTGAGCGATCATTTGCCGACAGCAAACGTCGAAATTGCAGTGCAGTTCAGGAAACCGGTGCGCCTTCCCAGTGAAGTGACGCTGATGTCCAGCGAGGCGGGGTCCAGCGGGGATTTTCAGTTGATGGGCGCGGGAGAGCTGGAGCATATGGTGGGGCAGTGGCGACCCGTTGCCTGATGGTTCGGTCTGATCGCTCCCCTGCTTGGCGTAGAAATGCAGCCCGGGACGCTCCGCGTCCCAGGAGCCGAACGCAGAGCGTCCGCAGAGGAATCAGGAACTGACCAAATCGCGCGGCTGCGGAAACAAATTATTCAACGTCTCCAACAACCGCACGTGATAAATCGGCTTGCGAAACAAATCCAGCACCTGCAACCGCAACAGATCACTCACATCGTCCATATCCGCATGCCCCGACGTCACAATCACCGGCAAATGCTGACGGGCCGTATGCTCACGCAAGCGCTTGATCAATGACATGCCACTTTCCTCCGGCATCCGCAGATCAGTAATCACCAGCGCAATATCAGGATGACGCGTCAAATGCAGCAGAGCGTGTTTGACCGACGTTGCCGTAAAACAAGTAAAGCCCTCGCCCTCGAGCAACTCCGCCAGTTCCAGCAACGTATCCTCCTCATCGTCGACCAGAAGCAGCTGTTGGCGTGGCAGCGCGGGAGCATTCATAAATAAACACCTGCAATGGACCAAGCGTTGACGTTAGAACCGCCCTGGCAGGTTAGCAAGCTGTCGGCATCAAGGAGTAGGAGCAGGAGCAGGAGGCACCAGCGAATCCCGGAGCACGGTAAAAATATCGGTTACCGCTCCCGAAATAGGTTCCATGAACACCACCAATGCAACCGCTGCCATGCCCGCAATAATCGCGTATTCGATACCCGAGGCCCCCTCCGTATCTTTGGCCAGGTCTTTGAACAAATGGATTTCGGATTTGATCTTCTGAACCACTTTAGTAAAGGACATGACGTGTCTCCTATGACAGGAGAGTGTTGCACGGCCGCAACATGATTCCCCTATGCCAGCATCAGCATTGTCGGCAAACCCCGGACCAACAACTGTAAGAACCTATTAATACTTAAGTAGTAATCGGTTCACCGACGTCATAAAACAGGGCTTTTGGCTTCAACCCGTTACTTTGGGTCAGATATTTACCGACCAGTAATGGCTTTTTGCTTTACCTGCGCTACCGTCAAATAGCGAAATAGTTCCATGTTCATCGCTGCCTGATTGCGAAGTCATCTCATTAGAACTCTTGGGGGCGTTACGCAGCAGGAAAGGGAGAGCCGTCATGAACAGTCGCGTCACCATGGGCCTGGCCGGGCTGTTTCTGGTAGGCGCCATCATTGCCGGTTACTGGGGGCTGGCATTGAGTCGCCAACCGGCACCCGAATCCAGCGCGCAATCGGGCACTTTATCGCCCCCGATACTGGCGCCAGCAGACGACCCGACTCGCCAGCCAGTGGTTGTGCTGTTGCGTGACATCGCGCCGTTCGAGCAAATCAGCGCCGCCGACGTGACGCTGGAAAAACTCCGTACCGCCCCGGCCGGCAGCCTGTCCCGTCTCGATCAAGCCATTGGCCGTACGCCCTGGCGCGCACTGACTGCCGGCAGCTGGCTCAATGATGAAAGTTTCGAAGCCGGCGGTGCGCTGGCGCGAATGATCCGCCCCGATGAGCGTGCCCTCGCCGTGGCGGCGGATGACGTGGTCAATGTCGGTGGTCAACTGAGCCCCGGCGACTATGTCGACGTCTTGCTGTTTCTGCGCATGGACACCAACAACCTCCAGCAATCGGCCCAGGTGGTGATTCCGGCGTTGCGGGTGCTCGGTGTCGGTGATCAGTTGGGGCTGATGAACGATGGCCTGCCTGCCCACCCGGCGCGCAGCCACGAGGAGCGACTCAAGCAAGACCAACTGCGCGCCAACGCTCGCACCGTTTTGCTTGCCGTCCCTGAACCCCTCTTGAGTCGCCTGATGCTCGCGGCTCAGGTCGGGGTTTTGCGCCTGGCCGTGCGCAGCGCCGAAGAAAAACGCCTGAACCAATACTGGGCCGGCAACCGCGACTCAAAAGCGAGCCTGGCCAGTGCCCATCGCGAACTGGTGCAATTCAGTCAACTGGCCCTGGTCGGCACCCCCAAACCCGCCACGGGCGTTGCCGCACCGCGCAAGTCGAGCGTGGAAGTCATCCGCGGCAATGAAATCACCCAACAAACACCCTGAAACCAGCGAGGACGCTTCTCCATGCGCAGACGCTTCACGCGGTACTTTTTCGTCAACGGCGGCTTCGATACATGCGGTGGGTTATCGCTATGAGCCAACCCCAGAACCTGAGCCAGACGTTCCTCGCGATCACACGCAACAGCACCGACTTCGAGTGGCTGCAAGGTGCGCTTGCCCCTTTGGGCCGGGTGATCAGCGCCGGTGGCGGCAACCTCGATGAACTCTTGACGCTGGTGGACGTGACCTTCGCCAGCCTGGTGTTCGTGGGTCTGGACCGGGAGCATGTGGTGGCCCAGAGCGCGTTGATCGAAGGTGCCCTGCAAGCCAAACCGATGCTGGCGATCGTCGCCTTGGGCGACGGCATGGACAACCAACTCGTGCTCAATGCCATGCGTGCCGGCGCGCGGGATTTCGTTTCTTACGGCTCACGTTCCAGTGAGGTAGCCGGGCTGGTGCGACGCCTGAGCAAACGCCTGCCAGCCGTGGCGCCGAACACGCAACAGAGCCAACAAGGCGGCCTGACCGTGCTGTACGGCGCGCAGAGCAATGCCGACGGCGCGTTGCTCGCCAACCACTTGGCGCACGTAGTGCAAAAGAGCGGTCAGCAGACATTGTTGCTGGACCTGGGCCTGCCACGTGGCGACAGCCTTGCGTTGCTGGGGCTGGAGAGTTCGTTTCATTTCGGCGACGCGTTGCGCCATCTGCGGCGCCTGGACGCGACGCTGATCGACAGTGCCTTCACCACCTGTGACGCGGGGCTGCGAATTCTCGCCTACGCCAGCAACGACGAACCGCTGGAACAGACCAGTGCCGCCGAGCTGTACATGCTGCTCAGCGCCTTGCGCCAGCATTTCCAGCACGTTGTGGTGAACCTCACTGGCCAGTCGGACAGCGAAGCGTTGCGTACCTTCGTCAGTCATTGCGACAAGTTGCTGTGGTACACCGATCAGAATGTGCTCGACTGCCGACGCAACCTTGAAGTGCTCGGCCGCTGGCGCGAAAAAGGCCTCAAGCTCGACCACGCCAGGTTGCTGGTGGACCGCTATCTGCGCAACGTTGCGCCAGACTCCGATACCTTGAGCAAAAGCTTCGGCATGGAGGTCATGGCGGTCCTGGTCTACAGCCCCGAAGTGCGACTCAACGCCAAGAATCAAGGGCTGAGCCTGTTCGAACTGGCGCCGCGCGAAAACCTGACCCAAAGCCTGCGCGCCCTCGGCGAACGCCTGGCCAAACGCTCCGAAGACCTGGACAAACCCAAGGCCGGCTGGTTCGACCGTTTGAGGGGCGCGCCATGAGCGGCGAAAAACTCTTTGGCGCGCCCTCGCACAGGCCGGCCGGCAATACCGACCATGAAGGCCTGAAGCTGGTGCTGCACCGCTACATCATCGACGCCATCGAAGAGTCCGGGAAAAACCTGCTGGAAGGTTCGCGGCAAATGTTGTCGCAGTTCGTCATCGACAAAGTCGCCGAATACATCGCCCGTCTGCACCTGGCGATTTCCCGTTACGAGATGGAGCGACTGGCCGAAGAACTTGTCGACGAGCTCACCGGTTTCGGTCCGCTGGAGGTGTTGCTGCGTGATTCAACGGTGACCGAAATTCTGGTCAACGGCCCGCACCGGGTGTTCGTCGAACGCGAGGGGGTGCTGCACCTCAGTGACCTGCGCTTCATCGACGACCACCACGTCGAGCGGGTGATGCAACGGATTCTCGCGCCCCTGGGTCGACGGCTCGACGAGTCTTCACCGATGGTCGATGCGCGCCTGCCCGATGGCAGCCGGGTCAATGCGATCATTCCGCCCATTGCCCTCGATGGCCCGTGCCTGTCGATTCGAAAATTCCGCAAGGACATGCTCAAGAGCTCCGATCTGATGGCGATGCAAACCATCGATCAGGCGATCTATGAGTTTATTCAGGAGGCCGTGGGCAAGCGCTGCAACATCCTTGTCAGCGGCGGTACCGGCACCGGCAAGACCACGTTGCTGAACATACTCAGCCAGTTGATCGCCCCTCACGAACGCCTGGTCACCATTGAAGACGTGGCCGAACTGCAACTGGGCCATCCTCACGTGGTGCGCCTGGAAACCCGACCGCCAAATGCCGAAGGCCACGGCGAAGTGAAGGCCAGCGACCTGATTCGCAACGCACTGCGGATGCGCCCGGACCGGATAATCCTCGGCGAAATTCGCGGTGTCGAAGTGGTCGACGTGCTCACGGCGATGAACACCGGGCACGACGGTTCCATGAGCACCCTGCACGCCAACAACGCCCAGGATGCGTTGTTGCGCCTGGAGACCCTGGTGGGCCTGACCGGCCGCACCATCGCCGAACGCACCCTGCGGCAAATGATCTGTGCCGCGCTGGACGTGGTGATTCAGTTGACGCGCCTGCCCGATGGCCGCCGCTGCGTCAGCGAAGTGGTGGAGGTCGTGGGTATTCGGGATGACGTGTATGTGACCAATACGCTGTTCCGCTTCGACCGACGCACCGGTTTCGGTTTTCTGCGTGAGGCGGCCAACCCCGCCGGCGACAAGCTGCGTCGCGAATCGGCGCTTTCTCCCTTATCGCACTAAAGGATCACGGCATGCTCAAACCGGCGCTGCTCATCCTGATTTGCCTGACATTGCTGGGCGTGTCGATCCGTTTGTTCTACAACGGCCTGCGCCAGACCGGCATCGATCGAACCCTCGGTCGCTTGATGCAGGGGCAACCGCAACGGATGGTGGCGACATCATCTTGGGCTGGCCTGGAACGGGCCTTTCTACGCGCCGGCCTCGGCCGTCCCACCGAGCGCCTGAGGTTGTGGCTGTTGCTCTGGGCCGTGGGCATTTTGCTCGGGTTTGCCCTCGCCAGCTGGATCGGTTTACTGGTGTTTTTGCTGGCACCGCCCCTGGCGCTGCGGCTGTACATCAGTTGGTGCTACCGGCGCCGGCTCAAGCGCATGATCGAACAGCTGCCGCCCATGCTCGATCACACGGTGCGCAGTCTGAAGTCTGGACGCACCCTGGCCGATGCAGTGCTGGTCGCCATCGACGCCGCCGAAGACCCACTGAAAAACGCCATGGGCCGGGTTCAGCGCAACGTGCACCTGGGCGTGAGCCTGCCTGACGCCGTCACGGACTTTGCCGAACTGTACGAGAAAGACGAGTTTCGCTTGTTCGCGCTGGGCCTGAAGGTCAATCACCGCTACGGCGGTAATGCCAGTGAGCTGTTTGAGAACCTGATCAAAATGGTCCGCGAACGCGACCTGGCGGCCCGCCAACTGCGCGCCATGACGGGCGAAACGCGCATCACGGCGATGGTGCTGGCCCTGATGCCTGTGGGGCTGGCCGGCTACTTCTTGATGTCCAATCCGAAATACCTGCTCGCCATGTGGAACAGCAGCTCGGGGCAAATGATGCTCGCGACCGCGTTTGGCCTGCAGGTGGTGGGTTGCCTGGCGCTGTGGCGCATGTTGCGTAGCGTATGAAAATAGCCCTGCTGATCAGCGCACTGTTGTTTCTCGGGGCTACGCTGTTGCTGCTCAGTGGGCTGCTGGACCAACATCGACGCGCTCGCCAAGTGGCTCAACGCCTTGACGGCAAACCGCTGAGCGACCATCGCGTCAGTCACTGGTTGCAAGCGCTGGGCAACAGCCGCATCGGTCAGCGCTCGGTCAAACTGGACAACGAAACCCAAATATTGCTCAACCGCCTCGGCTGGCGCAGCGCTCGGCAACGCTCGCTGTTCGCCGCCTGCCAGATCGGCATACCGGTGCTTGCGTTGATCCTGAGTGTATTTATTCAGAGCGTGTTCTTTACGCAGGTGAACAACCCTTGGGTCACCCCGGCCTTCGCCACCGCCCTCGGTTATTTGCTGCCCAAACGCTTGCTGGCCATTGCCGCACACCGTCGACAAAAACAACTGGCGATCGAGATTTCGACCTTCATTCCACTGCTGCGCATCCTGTTCGAATCCGGCATGGCGGTGGAGCAGTCGTTGCGAGTGCTAAGCATCGAAGGCAAACAATTACTGCCGGCCCTGACCCATGAACTGCGCCTGATATTGACCCGGGTCGATTCCGGCCTGGAACTGGGCGAAGAACTGAACAAGGCCACCCAGTTACTGGCGGTGGACGAGTTCACCGACACCTGCGTGATTCTTCAGCAATTGATCCACCAGGGCGGCGGCGCCATGAAATCGCTGCTGGGGCTCAAAATGCTGCTCGATGACCGGCGCCTGACACGCTTGCAGGAATACATCTCCAAAATGTCCGCGAAAATGTCCGTGGTGATGATGTTGTTTCTGTTCCCGGCATTGCTGATCGTACTGGCGGGCCCCAGCTTCAGCGCATTGGCCCGGGCTTTTGGTCGTTGAAAGGCACCGCGGCGATCCCTTGTGGCGAGGGGGCTTGCCCCCGTTTGAGTGCGTAGCACTCACAAGATCTTTGGTACATCAGAGATTTTGGGGCTGCTTCGCAGCCCAACGGGGGCAAGCCCCCTCGCCACAGTCGCTTCTACAGGGGATCAGCTGTGTGGCGCAGGTTTTGGTATGGCAACGTTATCCAGCATCCGGTTCACCGCCAGTTCAGCCAGCATGACGATCTGTTGAATCGCCATCGCGGTGTGCCGGTGCGGCCCTTCCAGATACCCCGCAAAATCACCCGCCATCACACTGGCCTGGGCCAACGATTCGCAGGTGTGGGCCAACAGGTCTTCGTCTTTGATATCTGGTGCAACCATGTACATCGTGCTCGGTTTGCGGGCCACGGGGGATTTGAGGGCGGAGGGGTTGAGGTAGTGATCGAGCGCGCGGTTAGCGGCGTCGTGGAGTTTTTTCGAATCGAGGGATTCGTAGGGGGAAACGTTGTCGGTTTCTGGGGGATTCGGGGTTGCTTTGAACATGATTACACCTCTGGGATGAAATGGAGCCACTTCCAAAATTGCCGCGATGCAATTTGGGGTGGCAGCTGTACGCGGGTTCGCGGACCGATCCCAGAGGCATATCTCGGCATACCCGAAGGTATCCCGCGCACAGTCGCCATGACACGAAACGACAGACACCCAAAAGTGTTGTTGTTCGGTGGAGCGATTATGCCTCAAGAATCGAGCCGCGACGCCCGGACGCTGAATTGTCAGCGACGGACAAAGGCTAGAGACGCAGCGTCCGACGGGCAACCTGAAAAGCATGTGGGAAGGTTCTGATGTTTTTACTGATCGATAAACATCATTGCCTGTGAGGCAGCCATCGCGGGCAAGCCCGCTCCCACAGTGGAGCGGCGTACCCCCGCCCCTCACCACTCAACAGGCCGAGCGTTAGCTCGCCTGCAGCTTTTGATCTGGCTTTTGATCTTGATCCACCCGCCCCTTCGGGAGGCTGAGCGCAGGTGTTCATCTGGGGATTGGCGCGCAGCGCCGTTCGACGCAGTCGAACCCATCGCATGTAGGTCGTAGCGAAGCAGACCGTAGGGCGATGCCCCCAGATGGATACCGGAGCGAAGGAACGCCGAGCCTTAGCGAGGGGCCGGACGCTTGGGGCGAGACCTTTTGGTTCCTTTTGGGGCGTCTGCCAAAAGGGACTCGCCGTAAGGGCGAAACCCTAAGCGGCCGTTACCGCAGAAATGGATATGTACACCGATGAAACAGCGTACACCCGAAAAAACTCAGTGCGCAGTAAGCCGCCGCACACCCGCATTCCCCGGCGACAACGCCAACGCCACCTGCGTGCGGTTATGCATGTGCGTCAACCGCAACACCTGCGACACATAAAGCTTCACCGTGTTTTCGGTAATCCCCAACTCACAGGCAATCTGATAATTGGTCTGCCCCTTGCCCACCAACCGCGCCACCTCCAGCTGCCGTGGCGACAGCTGATTGAAAACCGCCGGCATCTGCACCCGCTCCGCCTCACTGAATGCACCCTCAGCCGAATCCGGCAAAGGCACAGAGGACGGGCCCCGACGAACCTTGTCCAGATCCTGATACAACTCGTCGATCGATTCGCAAAGGTACTGCAGCTTCTGACTCAAATGCCCCAACTGCAGGTTTTTCTGCCGCTCCTGCAAGACCACTTCCTGGCGCTGCAAACCTTCGAGCAATTCATCCAGATTAATCGGTTTTTGATAGTAGTCAGCGAACCCGGCGCGCAAGGCCTTGATCACATCCTGCTTGTCGGCGTGACCGGTGAGCATGATCGCCTCGAATGCCCGGTGTTTGCCGGACAACTGTTGCAGTGCCTGGACGAGTTGAATGCCATCCATGTCAGGCATCTGTAAATCACAGAGCACCAGACCGATATCCTCGTACTCGGTGAAACGCTCGATCGCCTGCTTGCCGCGATGACAAGGAACACAGCGATAACCATTGCGCTCAATGAACTCGCACAGTTCTTCGACAACCAATGGCTCGTCATCCACCACAAGGACTTTTATTGCCGAGATAAGCTTGTTCACGTGTCACTCCAGGCTGACCGTTGCCGTACCCACTTCCAAAGGTTGTACAGCAACTGTTTTGAAAGTAGACGCACTTTTGAGCGGTGTACATAGAACGAGTATTGCCCGGTAACTAATGCAGCCAGACCAAAGTCAACAACATGCCCACCAATACGAACGGCGCAAAGGGCTGCTTTTTTGACGTTCCAGGCCCCAGGTAACGAAGACGCTGCCTAAGCCCTTGCCCCATATACAGCCAGAGTCTTGGCGCCAACAGCACCCACAATGCACTGGCCAATCCGGCGCCGATGAAGCCGCCGAGCAGGTGCATACCGTCCGTCGCAAGCCCCAGCGCCGCCATCAGTTTCACGTCGCCCGCCCCCAGGCGTTTCAATGCATAACCGGGCAAGGTGAAGGCCAGTGCCAACAACAAAGCCCAGCCGCCCTGCACCGCCTCGGCCCCCAGCCACGTGGTGCCCGTCCCTAACAGATAGGTCAGCGCCAACGTACCTGCGCCAAGGGTCAGGCCATTGGCGATGTACCGCTCCCGAACATCCTGTGCTGCGCAAAGCGTCAGCCAGATAAGTAGGACAACGTTCTGCATCCGGTAAAAAACGTCCGTTTTGGCTGAATGATTCTATGCTGATACTACGTCGTGATGGTCAGGGTAGACGCACTCATGAAAACAGGCCTCCCCCGCAAACAAAAAGGTGCCGTGGCGATTGAGTTCGCCTTGGTGTTCATTATCTTTTTCGCCGTGTTTTATGGTCTGGTCAGTTACAGCCTGCCGCTATTGCTGATGCAATCATTTAATCAATCGACAGCCGAAGCGGTGCGACGCAGTGTGGCGCTGGACCCGAGCACCGCCAATTACGACACCGCCGTCACCAACATAGCCACCACTGAACTAACCCGGCAGCTGGCCTGGATTCCCGCCGCGCTGAACTTCAATGTGGCCACCGATGCCAGTGCCACCTACATCGGTGGCGTGTTGACGGTCACCATCAATTACCCCACCAGCAAA
Source organism: Pseudomonas sp. Tn43 (assembly GCF_014192635.1). NCBI lineage: Bacteria > Pseudomonadati > Pseudomonadota > Gammaproteobacteria > Pseudomonadales > Pseudomonadaceae > Pseudomonas > Pseudomonas sp. Tn43. The sequence continues at coordinate 450,804 of NZ_JACHYG010000005.1, read as the reverse complement.
TTGAACCAGGTGCTGCCGTTCCTGGTACTGCCGGGGATCGGTTCGGTGCCCGATCTGCCCGCGACCCTCACCGCCCGATCGAGCCTGCAATTTTGAGTTCCGGGGACAAGCTCTTCGGGCGCCTGCTCAACCGCCAACCGCCACAGACTTCGCACAGCGCCGACACTGCGGACATCGCCAACGTACAACGTGTCGGTTTGCAGTTGCATCTGAATGAAGAGGGGCGAGTGGTTCAGCTGACCGGTCCGCTGCGGCATCTGTTGGCGCAACAAGTACCTGGCGCGCAGGCACCGCATCTGCTCGATTACCTCATGCCCCATAGCGGCCTGTCGGTCGAAGGCGCGCCTGCCGAATGGCAGGGACAGAGCCTGGACCTGGATTTTTTCAGCCTCGGCGAACAACCACTGCACCTGCGTGGCTGGGTGCAGCCGTTGGGCGAAAACTGGCTGTTGCAGTTGATCGACATCGGCGACTTGTTGCTCGAACGCCGACAAGCGCGCAGCCGCGAACAGTGCCAGTTAATCGCGGCGCAGATCAGCGAACAGTTGCGTTTGTGCAGCCTGACGCGTTTGTCTGGCGTGCTGGCGGAGCAACTGCAAGGCCTGGCCCAGCGCTTTCAGATTCCGTGCATCGCCATGGCCTTGCTCGACGAACAGGCGGAAGGCTGGCTGATCCACCAGCATTACGCGGCCTTCGATGCGCCCCTATTGTGGGAAATCGATCAACGCTTGGGCACCAGTCTCGACAGTTTGAATGGCTCCGCCCCTCAGCCACTGATCCCCAGCGAACACCCACGCCTGCAAGTCATCTTCGGCAATGCCGAAGGGTTCGCGGTGCCTTACCACAACGCCTTGGGCGTGGTGGCCTGGTTGCTCTGTGGTTTCTACCCGGTGCAACAGCGTGCCCCGGATCTGAGCGATCGCGACTGGTTGCAACTCACTGCCGCTTTGGCCGGCCCGCTGCTTGAGCGCTTGCGCGAGCATCAGCACCATCTGCAACTGGAGCGGCTGGAGTCTTTGCAAGCCTTGCTCGGCACCGGCTGGTGGGAGGTCTTCAGCGACACTGGCGAGGTGCAATTGGCGCCGTCACTGGCCAATACCCTGAACCTTGCGAGCACGCGTTTACCGCTGCATGACTGGCTCGAACAGATCCACCCCGCCGACCGTGAAGAGCTGACGATTCGCCTGCAAACCTTGCAGGACGAAGGCGCGCCGTTGCTGCTGTGCGTGCGCCTGCATCGCCCCGACACGGCACAAACGCCGATCTGGTATCGACTGCAAGGCCAGGCCCTGGGCAGCAGCCGAACCCGGCGGCTGGTGGGTTTCATGCTCGACATCAGTGACATCAAGAATCAGGAGCAGAACGCCGCTGCCGCCCATGCCCGGCTGGACAACCTGATCGCCAGTTCGCCGGCGGTGATCTACGTGCAGCGCTATGTCGACGGTGCCCTGCAACCGACATTTTTCAGCGACAGCCTGTTGCCGCTGCTCGGTTGGTCACTCGCCGATTGTGCCGCCGGCGCGCTGGTGGAACGGGTTCATCCCGAGGACCGCGACGGCTATTTCGAACGCACCCGACAATTGCTGCGCGAAGGTTCAGTGCGTGCCCGTTATCGGCTGCGCGACAATCGCGGCGATTACCACTGGCTGCTCGACGAAGCCAAACTGCTGCGCGACGACCTCGGGCTGCCGGTGGAAGCCGTGGGATTGTGGCTGGATGTCACCGAAGCGACCTTGGCCGCCGAGAAAGTGAAACAGAGCGAAGAGCGCTATCGGATCCTGGTGGAAGACTCCCCGGCGATGATCTGCCGCTACCTTCCAGACCTGACGCTGACCTTTGGCAACAGCCCGCTGGCGACCTATCTGGAATGCCAGCCCGAGCAACTGCCGGGGGTGAACCTGGGCAGCTGGATGTCGCCGGGACAGCGCGAAGCGTTCCTCCAGCGGCTCAGTCGACTGAGCCCGGAGTTCCCGGTCAGTACTGCAGAAATCAACCTGCAATTGCCGGGACGGGAACATGCATGGTGGGTCTGGTCGGATCGCGGGGTGTTCGACGAGCAGGGTCGTTTGCTGGAGATTCAAGCCGTGGGCCGTGACAACACCGAAGTCCGGCGCGCCCAACAACAGCTCACCCAGAGCGCGAAAATGGCCACCCTCGGCGAAATGGCCACCGGGCTGGCCCATGAATTCAATCAGCCGCTGAACGTGATACGCATGGCCATCGTCAATGTGCTCAAGCGCCTGAACAATGGTGATGCGCAAATCGATTACCTGACAGACAAGCTCAACCGCATCGACGCACAAGTCCAGCGAGCGGCGCGGGTGGTGGATCACATGCGGGTATTCGGCCGGCGTTCGGAGATCGAACAACACCCTTTCAATCCGGCGCAAGCCATCGAGGGCACGCTGGCGCTGCTGTCCGAAGGCATGCGTGGCAAAGGGGTCGAGCTGCGGGTCAGCCAGACCGGGTTCGACGTGCAGGTGCGCGGTTACGTCGATCAGCTGGAGCAGGTGTTGATCAACCTGATGGTCAATGCGCGGGATGCGCTGCTGAACAAACGTGAGGCCGACCGGGCGTTCAAACCGTGGATTTCGGTGTACGCCGAACGCGATGAAGCGTCGGTGCGATTGTGGGTCGAGGACAACGGCGGCGGTATCGATCCGCGGCTGCTGGAGCGGATTTTCGAACCCTTCTTCACCACCAAACCGGTGGGTGTCGGCACCGGGCTCGGGTTGTCGGTGAGTAACGGCATCATCGCAAACATGGGCGGTAAGCTGACCGTAAGAAACTCGACCGAGGGCGCGCGGTTTTGTATTGAGTTGCCGATTGCCACCGACGATCAGATCACCAGCGTCGCGCGCCCCGAATGACAACTGAGATTGGCGCCGACGTCGACCTTGTTCAAATCGATCCCCAGGCTTAACAGCAACGTGTTGATCAAACTGTCGAGCAACGGGTTCAGCACGCTGTCGATCGCACTGACCAGCAAGGTGGCCACGCTGCTCAGGATCGTCCCCAGTCCGCTGACGAGACTGCCTGACGGGCCATACATGTCCACGTGAATGTTAAGCGGGGTGTTGAGCAGGTTGCTGACAATACTGCTGGTGGTGAACGAATAGTAGAACGGTGGCTGGCTGATTTCTGGCAGGCTGCTGGCGGGTGGCGCGGAATAGACGTGGGCCATATTGGCGTTCGCCGCCACGCTGGTGTCGGCCACAATATCGATGCCGCCACCCACGCCGGGCACACGGGGATCGCAGGTGATGGGCAAGAACAAAAGCCTGCGACAGGTTTTGATCCCGATGTCGATTACCTTCAACGGCTGCACCGTGACTGTCGGCGGTGCGGTGTTGCTGCCGAACATGCTGACCGCATCGATCCGGCCGATTTTCAGGTCCACCAGTGATGTACGGGTGCGGGTGGTCAGGGTTTTGTTGGTGTTATTGACGCAGCTGTAGGCCGTGACGTAACTGCTGGCGCTGGCGACGTCCAGCGCCACATCGAGCCGTATCGGCCCCGGCAACACGATGACATCGGGTGTCTGGCAGGGCACGCCCAAGGCACAGGTCAGTGAGTCGAGCACCTCCACCAGGTCGAGATTGAGCAAGGCGTTGAGGGTGTTGGTCAGCGGTCCTGCCAGATCGGTCACCGCATTGACCAGCGCCGCAATGGCGTCGAGCGCCGGCAAGTCGATCGACAGCAAGGTGCGTACCTGCGCGGTTCTCACGTAAATCCGGTCAGGTCCCAATGGGTTCAGGGCTGCCTTTTTCGGATTGCCGATCGCTGAGAGTTGCGGTGGTTCCAGCACCTGCACCCGAGCCGTGATGTGTGCCAGCCCCGCCAGATCGATCGGCAGCGTTGCCACCAGACCGTTTTCCTTGTTGGCCAGTTGCACGATGCCCTCGATCAGGTCGAACACGCTCACGTTCGTCGCCAACGCCGACAGGTTGCTGCCATTCTCGACGTGCAACAAATTGCCCAGCACCACGGTCGTTGAACCCGCGGCAACCTTGAGTGCTTGCAGACCGACGATGGTCGCCGTCGCACCAAGCGTGCCATTGGGGTCCAGCACATTGACGGCCGTCTGGATCAACTGGCTGACGGCCACCGAAGTGCCCAACACCTGGCTATAACCGGCGGCGTTGACGCCGAGGTCAACCTTCAGTCGATCGAGGTAACCGAGCAGGCTGATATGGCTGTTCAGCAACCCCTCCCACCCTGCCACGGAGAGGTTCAGATGGCCGCCCAATAAACCACCGAACAGCGCATTGAGGGTATCCGACTTGCTGGAGTCGACACTCAGCACCGTAGTGCGCAGGGTCAGCGATGCCAGCGGTGGCGGCAACGCTGCGACGGCGGTCGCGGTCAGGTTGAAGGTCGCCCCGGCCGAAGCGCCGCCGAACAGCGCGCCAATACCGCCGGCGATACTTTGCAGGACTGAATGACTGGCGCTCACCCGAATGGCTTCGCTGCTGCTCGGATCAGCCGTAAAAACCCGGAGATTATTGGCGTCCAGACTCAAGGTGCCGCAGGCTACCGCCAGGCTGCGGGAGGAGTCGGGAAGGGAGAAGTCGTTGCGGTTGGCACTGGCAGTGGCATAGGCGGTAGCGGTGGCACCCACGGCGCAATCACCGTTGCGCGTGGCAGCCTCCAGCGCGGCCATATCCGCCACTCGTTGCAAGCTGCGTTTTTCCAGGTACAGGCGGCCGCTATCGACCACGACCAGCAAGAATACCAAGGCCATGCCCAGTGTCAGCACCGCCATCAATCCGATCGCTCCCCGTTGCCGGGCCGGGTTACGAAACTGCGAGCAGGGAGACATGGCGCACTCCTTTGCCGGCGCATCGCCGAGGGTTACCTCCATTGGTGAAAAGCAGTGTAGACAAGGGTCTGCGAGATTGCTGGCAACTCGCCACCCCAGACAACAAAACCCAATGTGGGAATGGGCTTATTGTGGGCTTGTGTGACGACAAAGAGCCTGTAGGAGCGAGGCTTGTCCGCGAAGAAAACACCGCGGTTTTTCAGTCACTACGCGTTATCGTTCTTCGCGGGCAAGCCTCGCTCCTACAGGGGCTATGGCGTTGGATCGTTCAGGGTTTAGCGCGGTGGATAGTTGGCCAATATCCGCCCGACTGTCTCGTGGATTCTATTGCTCCGATCCTGCGGGTTCGGTGTGCGACTAAGCGTCTGTTCGTCGCTGCCGCGCCACACCAGTTTGTCGTCCTTGCCATCGAGCAGGTCGATCTGAATGGTCGCCACCTTGTAGCTGATGTTGCGCGTTTCGTTGTACATCGGTCCGCCCCAGTAGCCGTACCATGGGCCACCATAACCGCCACCATAGTAGGTGGTCACTTGTTGCTGGCGATCTTCGACGATCAAATAGGCCTGTACCTTCAGATCCGGACTGGCACCGGCGGCGGCCGGCCGCAAACCGCGCTGATCCAGCTGATCGGCAACGGACTGGCGGATGCGTTGTTCGGTCAGGTCACTCTTGATCCGGGGGTCATCGGGACGGTATTGCACAGCGGGCTCTTTCCAGCTCCAGCTACGATAAGCCGCAAAGTCGCGGCTGGCATCGAAGTCATGATTGACCTGGTTGGCGGCGCAGGCAGTGAGCAGCGCGGCCATGGCCAGTAAAGCGAGACGGCGGAACATGATTTTTCTCCGATAGAAGACATGCGCCTGCGGGATTGCTTTCCGTAAAGGAAGCTAATTAGGAGGATACGCCGACATGGCCTTTTCGACAGCTTCGCGTAAGGCATCGGCACGCGCTCTCTGGCTGCCCTGGCTGTCGGTTTCGGCACTGGCACTCCATACCGGCTGACCAGTGCTCGCGTCGAACAGATCGATGCGCACCACAACCACTTGTACCTGATAAGTGCGGATGACCGGGACCGTGTTGTACAGGCCGTAACCGCTGCCGTAGCGGTTGTAACCGCCATAACCACCGCCGTAGTAGCCCCCGCCGTAACCATAATCGTCCCGGACCTGACGCAAGCGGGTCTCCAGATGCAAATCGACGCTGACCAACAGGTCCGCCGGGCGATTGTCCTGCAAAGGGCGCAAGCCGCGTTGATCGAGGGCATTGCTGACCGCTTCGGCCACCTGCGCCGAGTCAGCCCAGGCGGTGTCCGGTGGCAGACGCCCATTGAGCCAGGCCCAACTGCGATAGCGCCCGTAATCGCGGGGCGCTGCCGGGTAGGCGCTGCGGTCGACGGTGGTGGTGGCCTGGGTCGGTGCCGGCGGCAGCGGGTTGGACGTCGCGACATAAGGGTTGCTGCCTTGGCAGGCTGCCAACCCGAGACAGATCACCAGTAACCCTGAACGACTGTACATTTCGCGCTCCGCTCAGATCGGCCGACAGATCCAGTGCAGGTAGCGCCCAAGCCCGGCGAAACCTGGGTGACGGCGGTGAGCCAGTTCCATTTCCAGCAAATCCGGCAGTTCGACGCGGGCCTGGAATTCCACCGGCATGTAGTCGTAAAAAACCCGCACCCCACTCTGGGTTTCGACCTGCCACATGCTCTCAAGTTGCGCCGCCAGTTCCCGTGGATCCAGTGGCTGCTGCGGCGTCAGGCTCTGCTTTTCGCCGGCCATGGCATTCTTGCGCATCTTGCGGAAATGACCTTTGAGCAGGTTGCGGTAGATCAATGCATCGCGGTTGTAGAACGCCAGGGACAACCAGCCGTCCGGCTTCGTCAACTGATGCAGTACCGGCAAAATCGCATGGGGTTCGGCCAGCCATTCCAGCACGGCGTGGCACAGCACCAGGTCGTAGGGTTCAGTGAGCTGACCGAGCAGATCCTGCCAAGGCGCCTGGATGAATGTAGCCGTCTGCCCGGCTTCGGCGAAGCGCTGGCGGGCGCCTTCAAGCATCGGTTCGGCGGGTTCGGCGAGGGTCACCTGATGACCGCGCTGGGCCAGCCACAACGACATGTGGCCCAGGCCGGCGCCGATATCCAGCACGCGCAACGGGCGCTCCGGCAGGGTTTCGGCCAGGTCGGCTTGCAACACCGCGAGCCGGATCGCACCTTTGGCGCCACCGTAGATTTTTTCGGCGAAACGGGTCGCCAGTTGATCGAAATGACGGTCGCTCATCAGCTGAACCGCCGTTCGCTGTCCGCGAGTTTGCTGCGCACCACTTCATTCATGTCCAACCCCAACTCGCTGCATAGCAGCAATAGATACAGCACGATGTCGCCGACTTCCTGCCCGACATGGGCGAGCTTGTCCGCCGGCAACTGGCGTGACTGGTCTTCGGTCAGCCACTGGAAAATCTCCACCAGCTCGGACATTTCCACGCTCGCGGCCATGGCCAGGTTTTTCGGGCTGTGAAATTGCCGCCAGTCATTGCGGTCGCGAATGGCGTGCAGGCGTTCGGTCAGTTCAACAAGGTTCATCGGGCTCTCCTGAAGGCGTATAGCTTCAAGGGGATGGCGGGTGAAGGCAAGGTCTATGTAGCCGCTGCCCAAGGCTGCGTTCGGCTGCGCAGCCGTCGTGAATATGGCTGACGCGTTCTGCCTGATGTACCGCAATTTCCGGTTTGACGACTGCTTCGCAGCCGAACGCAGCCTTCGCCAGCTGCTACAGAGATGTTTGCGCCATACTTGGACGGTTGGGAACCCGGCAGCACGATCCATGGCCCAACGCTCGGATCCGGCAACCACGCCACCACTTCATCAGGACGTACACATGCAGGTAGAAAGTTTTTTCGAATGGCTCGGCCAGGTCATCGGTTCAGCCATTCGGTTCATCATCGATGCCCTCAGCGGTCTGTTCGACCTGTTGAGCAACGCTGGCAGCAATTTTGTCGAAGGGTTGGCCCAGGCGCTGGGCATGGACACTTCGATCATCAGCATCATCACGCTGATCATCGGGCTCATGCTGCTGTGGGCAGCGATCCGCGCCTTCATGAACGCGTCGATCATCATGGGGATTATCTGGTTGTTGCTGGGGTTATGGTTGTTGAGCTGGATTGTTCACTAACCCCCTCTTTTCTGCCCTGATCGCTCCCACGCTCTGCGTGGGGAATGCAGCCCGGGAGCTCCGCGTCCCTGACAACGTGACGCAGAGCGTCACAGGAGTCATTCCCACGCAGAGCATGGGAACGATCATGCATGCGGATTCCAAGTTCATCGCTACAATGCAGGCGCCCCCAAGGAGCCTGCATGTCCAATCTGATTGCCGACTGGCGCGACCGTCCAACCCATCGTCGAGTCTGGGCGCTCGCCGCCCCGATGATTCTCTCCAATATTTCCGTACCGCTGGTAGCGCTGGTCGACAGTACCGTCGTCGGCCACCTGCCCCATGCTCATCAACTCGGCGCTGTCGCGGTGGGCGCCAGTCTGTATACCTTTCTTGCCTGGGCCATGGGCTTTCTGCGCATGGGCTCCACCGGGTTCGCCGCCCAGGCTGCCGGGCGCGGAGATGGCGCAGCATTGCGGCAGATTTTGCTCCAGGGTCTGTTGTTGGCCATGGGCCTGGCCATCGTGTTGGGCGCAGTGGGCGTGCCGTTGAGCGGGGTCGCGTTGCACTTCATGCAACCGTCGGCGGAGCTGGACCAGCTCACCCGCGAGTTCTTCCACACGCGGCTGTTTGGCTTGCCGGCGGCACTGGCCAGCTACGCGCTGGTGGGCTGGTTCCTCGGCACCCAGAACGCTCGAGCCCCGCTGGCGATTTTGCTGAGTACCAATCTGGTGAACATCGCGCTGAACCTCTGGTTCGTCCTCGGCCTGGAGTGGGGCGTGGTCGGCGCGGCCCGGGCCTCGGTGATTGCCGAATGGACCGGCGCGCTGATCGGCCTGCTCATGACCCGCCAGGCTCTGCGCGCCTATCCCGGCCATATCGCTTGGGCCGCGCTGGCGCTGTGGCAGAGCTGGCGCCCATTGCTGGCGGTCAATCGCGACATTTTCATTCGCAGCCTGGCCTTGCAGTCAGTGTTTTTCCTGATCACCGTGCAAGGCGCGCGGCTGGGTGATGCCACGGTTGCGGCCAACGCGTTGCTGCTCAACGGTCTGCTGCTGACCGCCCACGCGCTGGACGGCCTGGCTCATGCCGTAGAAGCCCTGTGCGGGCACGCCATCGGTGCTCGCGACCGAGAAGCCCTGCGTCGCTCATTGGTGGTGGCGTGCGGTTGGTCATTGCTGGCGAGTGTGGGGTTTGCCTTGCTGTTTCTGTTCGCCGGGCACCTGTTCATCCAGATGCAGACCGACATTCAGAACGTGCGCGACACCGCCTTCCTTTACCTGCCTTACCTCGCGATGCTGCCGCTGATCGCCGTCTGGAGCTACCTGCTCGACGGCCTGTTCATCGGCGCCACCCGCGCCCGGGAAATGCGCAACGGTATGCTGCTGACGGTGATCCTGGTGGTGCCCTTCGCCTGGGCGCTGCAAGGCTTGGGCAACCATGGATTGTGGATAACCTTCCTGCTGTTCATGTTGCTGCGCAGCCTGACCCTTGGCGCATTCGCCTGGTACTTGCGCAAGCACGACAGCTGGTTCAAAGGTTGACGAGGGCCGGCCTTCACCTTCAAGGCTGATTGTTTTGCCACAGGTTGCGCAGGCTATCGAGACGCTCCTGCTGGCTGCCTCCCGACAATGGCTGCCTGGCCACTGCTTCGGGATGCAGCAAGCGCAGCCATAACCAGTCATCGAGCACCGCACGTTCGCTGAAACCCAGCGCCCGCCCTTCCTGCAGGTAAGCCCACAAGCTGTTGTAGCCAATACCAGTGGATCGGCTCCAGCGCCAGGTATGTTGTTCCAGCAGGCAGGTCTGCAAGGTGTCTCGCTGACGCAGGCTGAGGTTTTCCTCAACGGCCAGCGGTCGGACGGCAAGCCGCGGATTGAACAACTGCTGCCAGCCCTGACAGCCAATCGCCCGATCGGCCCAGGTGCCACCGAACCAGCGCAACTGATCGATCGGACCGAGCCAGCGACTCAACTCCTGCGCATCGCAGGCATCGAAAAAATAACTCGCCGTGTGTGGGTTGTAGTAACTCAACAAAGCCCGGTGATGCAGCCCCAGGGTGACCGTGAGCATCCGCCGCAAATGCTCCAGCAACTGCGAGGGCGTTGCTTCGCTGGTTAGCAGTAATCCGCTCCACAGGTGTGGCGCACTGAGGCATGACTCGGTCAGCGCCGGGCATTCGCGAAGGTCGACCAATACCGGGCCGTACTCACGCAACGGGTGAAACTCAGTGCCTTCGAACAGGCGGAACCATCGGGTATGAGCAAACTGTTGCCGCACATTCGCACCAGCCTGAGGCTCGCCCGGAACATCGAGCAAGAGCCATTGCGCAGCCAGATCGGGCGCCAGAGCGGCGATCATGCCGCACCGCTCTGGCCGAACTGCGTCGCCGCCCGACAGGTGCAGAAAGACTGCGCGCAATGACTGAAACTGCCACCGCCGGGCAGCAGACACAGGAGCACCAGGGGCTCGCCGGATTGCAACAGGCCCAGCAAGCCGTCGGACGCCAGGTTCGCATCGGTTATCAAGGAAGGTGGCAGGTCGGGTATGACCGGCGCTGTGCTCGACGCTGTGCCGGGAAGAAATCCGCTGATCAAAGGCTGGTCCGGATCGCCTTCGACAAAGCTCACCAGCACCTGCGCCCCTTCATTCAGCGGCAAGCTGTCCGCGTCTCCCAGCTCGGGCGCCAATGGCAACCAGCAGTGGCTGGGCGCTGCGCCCTCCCCCTGATAAAGCCAGTCAAACTGCACGGCAACCGGTCTGGACAGATCCGGTCGAGGCTCATCGACCTCGACCACCCACGCCCGCTGCAAGCTGAGCATCCTGGGTTGTTTGATCACCGAATGATCTGCCACGAAAGGCACTTGCTGCACAACGGCGCGCAGTTGATTGCTATAGGGAAGCCCTGGCTCCTGTCCCCCTTGATGCTCGACGTGGGTCAGTAGCCACAGACGATTGCAGTCCGCACACGGGTGGCCGGACAGCGGCATCAGTTGACCGCTGCGCAGCGTCGCCAGATTCGTCTGGCCTTCGGCGATCTGCCCGCAGCCGTGAAGCTTGAACCGATGCACGCCTGGCCGTTCGTTCTCACTCTCAAAGACGCCCTCTTCGCCACGGCTGAACTGTCCCGGGCCATCACCGAAAACCAGACAATGCCCTGCGCGTGCACAGTGTTCGAAGTAGTAATGAAGCCGTTCCTGGGTACACAGACGCTGGAGAAACTGCAGGTCTGATTCCCGATACTGCGTGCAGAAATCACGGGGTGGGTAATCGCCGCTCAGGTCGAAACGACGCTCCTTACCGGCAATGCCGTGTTCCTTGAGTACTTGAGCGAGAATCTCCGGCACCGAGCGCTGGCTGAAGATTCGCTGATTGAAGCGCTGGCCCAGACACGCCAGCCTGGGGCCCAGACGCACTCGACATAGCCCGGGCTCACCGCCATGGCCAAGCTGAACGAGGCTAAGCAACTGGCCATGAATACCCTGCCCCGGGGGCCCGAAATGCAAAAAGGCCGAACGATACAGCAGGCTCGCAAGGTCCAGCGTCGGGTCATCGTTCAGCAGCTCCACGTCGAACACAAAGGGCTCGTTGATGGCTTCACTACCGGTAAAGGCCAAGACCTCAAAGGGGTCGGGAAGACCCGCTATATCCAGACGAAATGACGGCTCGTTGACTGGATCGAACATCGGCGATTCTCTACAGGAGGGGCGGCCGGGGATTCTCGCTGAGAGACATGGCCGAGTAGAGTGCCGAAATACAACTTAGGAAATGACCTACGTGAAAAGAAGACCATATCCCTTGGATAGCCCGGTCTGTGGGTAATTTCGCTTGATAAAAGAGAAGCTCCGCACCAGATCATCTGAAATTTCCCCAGCGCATGGAGAATTTTCAGACAACCCGATGGGAACGGAGCCTTACCTCAAGAAGACAGGTAAGACGAACGGGTCAAGCCCAGACGCAAGGCGTCGAGGAACTGGGTGCGCTCGGCGGCGCTGATGCGGGCACTGGCGCATTTGTCGCGATAGTGGGTCATCAACTCTTCCGGCGACAAGTGCACGTAACGCAGCATGTCTTCGATGGTGTCGTGGGTTTCAATACCGGCGTGGTACACGCTGCCATCGGCGTTCTGGTAGATGTTCACCGAGTCGGTGTCACCAAACAGGTTATGCATATCACCGAGAATTTCCTGGTAGGCACCCACCAGGAAGATTCCCAGCAGATAGTCTTCACCTTCGTTCAGACCGTGTACCGGCAAGCTGGTCTCGATGCTCTGCTCATCGACGTATTGCTTGATCTTGCCGTCGGAGTCGCAGGTCAGGTCTTGCAGCACTGCACGGCGCAGCGGCTCTTCGTCCAGACGGTGCAACGGCAGAATCGGCAGGACCTGGCCGATGGCCCAGGTATCCGGCAGGCTCTGGAATACCGAGAAGTTGCAGATGTACTTGTCGGCCAGCTTGTCATTGAGTTCGTCGAGCACCTGACGGTGGGAACGCTGACGGGCCTTCAACGAGTTGTGCAGGCGACGGCAAACGGCGAAGTAGCATTGCTCGGCCAGGGCTTTTTGCGCCAGGGTCAGCTTGCCATCGGCGTATTGCGTGGCGACGTCGCTCATGTAGTGCGTGGCGCGCCAGTACGTTTCGGTGACCATCTCGATGTCGGTCGGGCCGAGCAGGTCGACCAGCCACTGTACGGTTTCCGGCAGTTCTTCCTTGTTATCGATCCTCGGCACGTCGTCGTTGTGTTTCTCGACGTCGGTGACCTGAACCACCAGCATGGCGTGGTGAGCGGTCAGGGAGCGGCCGCTTTCAGAAAAGATGTTCGGGTGCGGTAGGCTCTGCGCATCGCAGAACTCCTTGAGCATCCCGACCACGACACCGGCGTAATCGTCCATGTCGTAGTTGATCGAACTGGCGTTACGCGAGTGCGTACCGTCGTAGTCCACGCCCAAACCACCACCGACGTCGATGTGATCCACCGGCAGGCCAAGGTTGCGCAGTTCGCCGTAGTAACGGATCGCTTCCTTGAAACCGTGTTGGTAGTCCGCCAGGTTGGCGATCTGCGAACCCATATGAAAGTGCAGCAGGCGAATGCCCTGGTCCAGGCCGGCGGCGCGGAAACGCTCGACCACCGACAGCAATTGCGCCGCCGACAGGCCGAACTTGGATTTTTCACCACCGGTGTCTGCCCACTTGCTCGATGCCAGGGACGACAGGCGCACGCGCAGGCCGACCTGCGGCTTGACCTTGAGCGAGGCGGCTTCTTCGATGACCAGACCGACTTCGGATTCTTTCTCGATCACGATGAACACGTTGTGACCCAGTTTCTGGCCCATCAGCGCCAGTCGGATGAACTCGCGGTCCTTGTAACCGTTGCAGACGATGGTCCCGCCTTTCGGCGCCAGCGCCAGTACCGCCAGCAGCTCAGGCTTGGAGCCGGCTTCCAGACCGATGGAAACGTTCTGGGTGGCGATGATGTTTTCGATCACCGCTTCCTGCTGGTTGACTTTGATCGGGTACAGCGCGGTGTACTTGCTCTGGTATTCCAGGCGCTCGATATTGGCGTCGAAAGCGCCAGTCAGCTGGCGCACGCGGTCTTGCAGGATGTCAGGGAAACGCACCAGCAACGGCAAGGACAAACCGCTTTTGCGCAGTTGGTCGACTTGCTCGAACAGGTCGATAGGCGAACTGGTCGGACCGTTCGGACGAACTTCGACGCGACCGGCGTCATTGATCGCGAAATACCCGGCCCCCCAATGGCGAATCCCGTAAACACTGCGGCTGTCCACAACTGTCCATTGGCTGCCATCGTCTTTGCGTGTGCGTCGTACGGACATTGAAGTCCCCTATAAAGAAGTCATAGAGCGTCGCCTGGGTTCAGGCCGGCGCAGTCTAAAGAATGAAAATGACGATTAGCCTGCATGCAAGTGGCATAGACCTCGCATTCAGCGCTGAGTTTAGAAACCGGTCAGAACAGGCTCTGTGAAAACCATGTAGACGACGCCAGACCAGAATTGAATCGGGGCCGGATCAAGCCGAGGGTGGTTTTCACAGAGGCTGCTAGCCGCCGGACTTCTTCGCTTTGAAACCGTGCTTGATCAATTCGGCCAAGAGTAGCTCGACATGATCGCCCTGGATTTCGATGATTCCGTCTTTCAACGCCCCACCGGTCCCGCAACGTTTTTTCAACGTCGTGGCCAGCTCCTTGAGCGCGTCTTCGGCCAACGGCACGCCGGTGATAGTGGTCACCGTCTTGCCGCCACGGCCCTTGCTTTCGCGACGCACGCGGGCAATGCCGTCGCCGGCCGGGATAACGGTCTGTTTGCAGATGCAGGCATCCACCGGTTTACTGCAATCCGGGCAATGACGACCTGCGTCGGTGGAAAATACCAGGCCACCAAGGGCGGCGAAGGATGCGGCTTTTTTGGCCACCGGCAATCCTCTTGGGAGGACAAAGACTGGTCGCGGCAACCCGGGAGGGAGCCATCGACCGCGAAGCCCCACTCAGGCAGGGGCAGCGCTACTGGACCGTAATACATCGGTGTATGAGCGTAGGAGCTGTCGAGTGCAACGAGGCTGCGATCTTTTGATCTTGATTCAAAAGAAAAATCAAAAGATCGCAGCCTCGTTGCACTCGACAGCTCCTACATTTCTACAACAAGCATTACCGGTTCAGTTTGAAAAGGTCGCGCAGTGTAACGGCAAAAACGCCGATTGCTAAGAGCCAATCGGCGCCAATTTATACCTTCTTTGCGACGTCGGTTTGCCGGGCCTTCAGATAACGCTGCAAAGCTGCCAGAGAGTCCGGGCAATAAGGCTTCTGCGTGATTTCCAGCATGACCTGGTCGATCGGGATAAAGCACGCTTCCAGCACTTCCTCCGGTTGCAGGATCAACGGGCCGTCCCATACCGCCGAAAACGCCGAGCACCAGAGTCGGTTACCGGTGTCTTCGAAGAAAAAGTGATCATGAGCCGTCAGTTCCACACCGCTCACGCCCAGCTCTTCTTCCAGCTCTCGGGCCGCCGATTCGGCGTAAGTTTCGGTGGCCAATACCATGCCACCGGCCGCCACGTCCCAGTAACCGGGGTAGATCGCTTTGCTCAATGTGCGCCGGTGTACGCACAACTCACCGGCGGAGTTGAACAACATGATGTAGGTGCCACGCCCGATCAGCCCGCGTTCGCGCAGGTCTGAGCGCACCAGAGCACCGAGCAGGTTGTCCTGCTCGTCGACCCAGGCGATCTGTTCGGCATCGGAGGCCGCACGATGGGCGGCCTCCCGCATGCCATCGATGGAGTTATCAACCATGACTCAGCCCTGATTGAGCAGTTGACGCAAATCGATCACCGCGGCATTGGCCCGGGAGATGTAATTGGCCATGACCAGCGAGTGGTTGGCCAACACACCGAAGCCGCTGCCGTTGAGGATCATCGGGCTCCAGACCGGTTCTTGCGAGGCTTCCAGCTCACGAATGATCTGGCGCACGCTGACCGTGGCGTTTTTCTTCGCCAGCACATCGGCAAAATCGACTTCGATGGCACGCAGCAGGTGGGACAACGCCCAGGCCTGACCGCGGGCTTCGTAGAACACGTTATCGATCTGTAGCCATGGGGTCTCGACGACTTCTTCGTCCACCTGCGGCACTTGACCGAGCGCCGGTACTTCAGTTTTCAGCGCGGTATTGAGCTTGACCCGGCCAACACTGGCCGACAGCCGTTGCGACAGCGAACCCAGACGGGTTCCGACATCACCCAGCCAGTTGTTCAGGTTGTCGGCGCGGGCATAGAACAGCGCACTTTTCTGGTCAGGCCCCGACAGACGTGCCTGATAACGGCTCAGGGAGTTGATGCCTTCCAGGTACTCCGATTCACTGGATGGCAGCACCCAGCTTTTGTTGTCGAAGTTGAAGCGCGGCTCGGCCTTGGCCAGGTCGGCGTCTTCGGCGGACTGTGACTGGGAGCGGGCGAAGTCTTTACGCAGCGCACGACTCAGGTCACGGACCTGGACCAACACGCCATATTCCCAGCTCGGCATGTTGTCCATCCACAGACCCGGCGGGAAACGGTCGTTGGAAATATAGCCACCCGGCTTGGTCAGCAAGGTATTGGCAACGGTCTTGAGGGTTTCCACCGTGGTGTAGCCGACCACCATCTGCTTGCCTTCTTTCTCGGCCGCCACCTGGGCATTCTGCTGAACCGGGAACAGCGCCGGCTCCTGGCTCCAGTACCAGCCCAGCGCGATCGCTACCAACAGGTAAAGAACAATCAGAGTAGCCAGCGCCCGGCTGAACAACAGGCCGCCAAAATAACTGCGGGTGGCCGATTTCGGTTCAGCGGCACGCTCAGGCGCGCTGCCTGTGCGGTTCTTCCAGTCCAGCATGGCGGTATCCTTTCAATCACTTGGGTTCATCGGTTCGACCACAACCATACAACAACGTGCCTTTTACCGGCACCTGCCGTTACGTCTATCCGCAAAATATTGCCCTGAGCTGCGACAGCCGTTGCCAATAAACTCAAGTAACCATGCCAGCGCTAAACGCCGATGATCTTCATTGAAATCTGCTGCACCCCGGCCGGCGCAAAAAGATGGGCGATGCCCTCGCTATCGGTTCGACGCTGCACAGACTGCCCATCTATCGTGGCCAGGTACGACAACTGCGCCAGCGGCTCGGCCGTGACGCTGTCAACGAGGCGAAAGATCCTTGGCGATCGCGAAGGTTGAACCGGTGGATTTTTCATCAATTCGATCACCGCCTGATCGAATGCAGGCCTCGGCATTACCCAGTCGCCCAAGTCGACCTCCGTGCGGATCAGCCACCACTGGCCACCCTCGACCTGCTCCAGCACCTCGCTGTCGATATTGATCAGTAACGCCGCACGCAATTCATCAAGGCCGTCGATGGATTGCCGATCGAGCAACGCCTGGCGCACGTGCTCCAGTGCTTGCTCGCTGGGATAAGCATGTTGGCGCTCCCACGCGGACAGATGCATTTCATTGACCAGCCTCATTCCTGCGCCTCGGCACGCCATTCGTCGGAACCCATGGTCCGGCTGACCTCATGCCGCCAATAGATCCGCCGATAGCTGAAGTGGACCTTTTCCAGTTGAGTCAGGTGAGCGGTGCCAGGGTCCTGACAATGAGGCATGAGCACTTCGGCGCCGACGATTACCGCGTCTTCAAGCTCCATGGTGTAGAAATGTTCCTGCGTTCCGTGAGCCGAGGTGCGATACCACTCGACACGGCACTGGCTGAGCAACTCCCCGGAACACAGAGCGATGTTAATCAACGGCGACGCTTTGTCGATGGCCTTGGTGATGATCAAGGGCTTGTGCATCCGACGTCCCGCTCCCGCCCCTTTGGGCACGAAAATGCCATGGCTCAGGGCCTGAATCATGATCTGGTCTTCGCGGCCCAACTGATAGACGTTGCCCACTGACGCTTCGGTGAAGGCGCCTGCGCTGATCAGGCCTTGTCTTTCACCCTTGAGGGTCATGAAGGCGGGAGTTGGCATGGTGGGGCTCCTTTTTGTTCGGGTTGCGGGGCGGGGAAGTGACTGGGTTCGTCATATCGGTCTTCGATTTCGGCGAAGGGGATCCAGGGTTTGGCAAGTGCGAGGGTGATGAGGTAGCGCTCTTCGGTCGGATTTCGGTAATCCTCGAAGCGAGCCAGTACCAGCATGACCTGATACTTATCGTCGGCTTGCCAGTAGGTTATCCCTGCGAGAATTCCTTTGCGCAGGTAGGCCCGCCACTCAGGTGTATCGACGATCGTGGGATTGTTTCGCAGCCCCTTCGCCACCCAACCTTTAGCGCGCCATTGGTCTTGCAGGTCGAGAACAACTTTAAGCGCGTCATCAATCAGGAGCGGTTCGATCTGGGGGGACATGCGGAGGCTGTAAATGACATTGTCGTCAAAGTCGACAGTAAAAAAGCGCGCTGCAGGCGTGGTAAACCCGAACTGCGGGTCGGCGAATCGCAATTTTGCATCGACCTTGGGAATGCCAAACCAGATGTGCCCTCGTATCTCCGGACTAAACGGGGCTGAAGAGTTCCTGCGTAAATCGTCATAGGTACCACCCATTTTCAGGACGATTTCCGGCTCATCCCAGAGAGGTTGCGTTAGCTGATGTATGGCGGCCCAAGCTACAACAGCCAGAAGCAGAAGGTTGGCGCAGCGGCGCCTGCCCAATAACCGTGGTCGCAGATTCATAGCCCGCTGCCGCCCGATGCGATCTCGTTGATCGATTGCTCTAATGCACTACGGTTGTGATCGCTGAGCATCTGATCAAAGCGCGTCGCCGCCCGGAGTACGAATGCCATTCGTTGCTTGAGGTCCGACAAGTCCGCCAGCGGGTTGTCGCCAAAAACGATAGTTCGCCCGTCCTCGACGCGCTGGCATTGGCTGGTAAGGGTCAGCTCAATTGCCTGGGCAACGCCTGAAGGAAACCCCGTGACGTAGGAAGCGTGGTTGCCACGCAGCAAAGCCACCAATCGACGATCTTGGTAAATTGTCGGCTGGAGAATATTTTTCTGCTCATGCAGCGCCAAATACTCCACGCTTCTGAAAATGTCCCCTGCCTCTATCGCCTCAAAAGCTGGCAAAATTTCGGGATAATCCATTCCGAACTGGAGCTTTTCCTGCCTCACCGGCCAAAGCACCGGAAACTTTGAATGCCCATAGATGCCCGCCCGCGCCTTCAGACACTGCTTCAACTCCCCCAACCCACGCTTCGCACAAAACTCATGCAGCGGATAAACATCCAGAAACAGCGTGGTATTGCCCAGCGCCATCATGTCGTGCACATGCCGGAATTGCTGTTGCACCAACGACAAGTCTTCCCCCGCTGAACGAAAATCCACAGATGGCACAGGATTGCGCGCATCGGCTTCTCTATAGTTACGCAACGCATCTGTCTGCTCGGCCATCTTGCCCGTCGTCAATAATCCGGATTCGCGGCGGCTGTCTCGTAATACCTGCCTCGTCTCACGCTCATCACTGATGCGTTCGACGCTGTCCGCCGCATGCAACAATCCGCAACCGACCTGCTTGGAAGCAAACGCCGCCAACCCGGCCCACTGAAACCGCGAGTCGTGCAACCAAAGTCGAGCGTACGCAGCATTGATAGCGCGGTTGCGCTCAACGGGGTCCGCAATCAATACGCCTTTAGGTGCGACGATTTCTTCCGCCTCGCGCTGGAAGGTACGCCAGAGGCATGCGCAAGTCAGAATCGGCACGTCCGTAACGAGGGTCTTGCTGCCATAAAGCCGCACCTCTTTGCATTCACAGTCAGCAACGGGCGTGCTGTTGTGGTTCAGGCGCTGATCATCTATGGGGTGTTGTTTGAAACACTGGGTCATGGTTTGCAGACGAGCGACTAAGGGAATCCCTGAACCCTATCAGCCGCAATTCCCGACCGGATCGTTTGGCCGAAAAATCAGAAATACCTGACAGACGAGGCTCGCCGAGACATGGGAAGTTGCCTTGAAATGACCAGGAGATGTCCTCAAACACCTGATTCATCAGGCTCTATCGGCCAGTGACGCCCTGATCGAAACTCATGAGTCAGAAACTGAATAACATCGCTTCGCAGATTATTGACCTGCGACACTCATGCAATCGAAAAGAGGTGCTAGCATAGAGCCACCAGTCGATCTCAGCATGCACCCTACCTAGTAGTCAGGATATGACCGAGCCAGAAGACCCCAGCCGTGAGCGCCTCAAGCACCATTTTGCCCAGCGGGTAATTCATCAGGCACGTCAGATTCTTGAGATATGGCAACGCCTGCAGCGCAACGAATGGTCCACTAGCGACTTGTCGGAGCTGAGTGAAGCCAATCTGCGCCTGCTGCGTTTTGCCGAACGTTTCGAACAACCGGAACACACTCAACTGGCGCGCCACATCGGCCAGTCGCTGGAAGCGGTCGATGCCAATCGCGGACGCCTGAGCAGCGGACTGATCACTGAACTCAATCGTCTGATGCAGCGCCTGTCCCGCACCGGCCTGCGTCATGGCGATCAGCTCGAACAAACCTTCCTGCCGCCACTGCGCAAGCCGATCTACGTGATGCTGCAAGATCACGACCGGGCCGAACGGCTGGCCAAACAACTTGAATTTTTCGGGCTGAGTGCCCAATCCCTCGACAGTGTCGCCGCGTTCCGCTCCTCGTTGGTCGAACGCTTGCCGGCGGCGATTGTCATGGACGTCGACTTCAGCGGCGCCGGCATCGGCCTGAAACTGGCGGCCGAAGCCCAGGAAGGCCTTGATCAGCCCTTGCCGCTGTTGTTTTTCAGCCTGCACGAAACCGATACCCCGACCCGCCTCGCCGCCGTGCGTGCCGGAGGCCAGGAATTTCTCACCGGCACGCTCGAAGCCTCGAGCCTGCTGGAAAAAATCGAAGTCCTGACCTGCGTCGCCCAGTACGAACCCTATAAAGTGCTGATCATCGATGACTCCCGCGCCCAAGCCTTGCACACCGAGCGCTTGCTCAACAGTGCCGGGATCGTGACGCGGACCTTGATCGAACCGATCCAGGCCATGGCCGAACTGGCGGATTTCCAGCCGGACCTGATCATCCTCGACATGTACATGCCGGCCTGCACCGGTACCGAACTGGCCAAGGTGATCCGCCATAACGACCGCTATGTCAGCGTGCCGATCATTTATCTGTCGGCCGAAGACGATCTGGACAAACAACTCGACGCCATGAGCGAAGGCGGCGACGACTTTCTGACCAAACCGATCAAACCACGACACCTGATCACCACCGTGCGCAACCGCGCGGCGCGGGCGCGCAATCTGAAAGCGCGGATGGTGCGCGACAGCCTGACCGGTTTGTATAACCACACTCACATTCTGCAATTGCTCGAAGACTGTTCATTCCGCGCCCGCCGCGAAAGCAAGCCGCTGAGCTTTGCGATGCTCGACATCGACCACTTCAAACGGGTCAACGACAGTCATGGCCATCCCATGGGCGACCGAGTGATCAAGAGCCTGGCGCTGTTCCTCAAGCAGCGGTTGCGCAAGACCGACTTCATTGGCCGTTATGGCGGCGAAGAGTTCGCCATCGTCATGCCGGACACTGATATCGAATCGGCCTGCAAGGTGCTCGATGAAATCCGTCAGCGCTTTGCCGAAATTCACTACCCCGCTCAGCCGCAGGATCTGTGGTGCACGTTCAGTGCCGGCGTCGTCGAAATGCGCGAAAATTCTGACAGTCTGCTGATGGCCAGCCAGGCCGACGAGGCGCTGTACCGCGCGAAGAACGAGGGACGTAACCGGGTACAAGCCGCGCGAGAGCAAAGTGCCACTTTTTCATCGGAATCGACCCATTCGGTCATAACTCTGTAATAGAAACGCAATAACTTCAGGCACTTACCATTCTGCCGTTGGTAGACCATGATGCGCTTGAAGCTGTTGACCAACCTCAATACCCTCCTTCTGGTCGCCGTGTGCGTGGCCCTTGGCGCCACGCTCTGGTGGTCGCAAAAAGCCCTGGAGCGCCCCTATCTGTTGATGGAGCGTTATCTGGGCCTTTCTCAGCAGTTTCAAAATGAAGTAGCGCGCAACGTCGAGGATTACCTGGCCAGCGGCGATGCCCTGCGCCTGAGCAGCGCCAGCCAGGCCATCGACGCCTTGCAAGCGGAACTCGCTGAGTTGCCACCGGCATTGGCCGATACCTTGCGCCCCAGCCTGTCGAATCTGGCTGAATTCGGCAAAACCGACCTGCTGGCCGCCGGCAAACTCGCCGGCGACCCGCAAGCACTGCTGCTGCAGGCCGAACGCGAACTCAGCGCCAGCCTCGATCAACTCAGCCAATACGCCAGCGGCAACGCGGCCTATCTGACGCCCTTACTCGTCGCTTCCCAGCATTTGGGTAAATTGTCACTGGCCCGGGACAAACTGGTCAGCAGTGGTCGTAGCGAACTGGCCGCCGATGTCGAGCGGGAAGTCGCTAACATCCGCACTCAAGCCGCGCAACTGGACGCTTTACCGCTACTTGGCGTGACCGCCAGCACCGAATCGAATACCGATGATTTCGCCGCGATGATGGGGTTGGACAACACCGAGAAAACCGTCGCCGAAGAGGTTGGCGTCGGCCTTAAGCGGGAACTCAACAGCCTGCTCAGCCGCTACCCTTCGGAACTGGCGCGCACCCGCGAACAGATCCAGAAACGCGCCGACCTCAGCGCTGCGACGCACGTGAAAATCACCGCTGTGCAGCAGTCCATCGCCGGACTGGAACCGGTGGTGCGCGTCCAGCACGGGCAGATCCAGAGCGAAGTGCGGCTGATGCAAGGGGTGATGATCGGGCTGATTCTGCTGATCGCATTGCTCATCGATACCTTGCAGCGACGCCTGGCCCGAACCCTGACCAACCTTGCCCCGGCGCTGTCGACCTGGGCCGAAGGTGACTTCAGCCGCGACATTCAACTGGGCGCGACCAACCGCGAGCTGCATGACATTCAAGCCTCGCTCAATCGCTTGCGCGCCTATCTGGTCGACCTGGTCGGCACCATTCGCCTCAATGCCGAGCAAGTCGCCGGCAGCAGCCGAACGTTGGCCGAATTAAGCAATGACCTGCACAGTGGCGCCGAGCATCAGGCCGGCGACACCGCGTTGATCCGCGACTCTTTGGGTGAGCTTGAAGCGACGATTCAACAAGTCGCCGGTGACGCCAGCCAGGCCGCCGATGCCAGCCGCCATGCCGGACTTGCGGTGGAACACGGGCAGAAAGTGATCGGCCTGAGCCTCACCGGCCTGCATGCGTTGGTGGGTGAAGTGCAAGGCAACGCACAAATGATCGAGCATCTGGCCGAGGAGTCAGCGACCATCGGCGGTGTACTGACGGTGATCCGCTCGATTGCCGACCAGACCAATCTGCTGGCCCTGAACGCCGCCATCGAAGCGGCCCGTGCCGGAGAAATGGGCCGGGGGTTTGCCGTGGTGGCCGAGGAAGTTCGCTCACTGGCGCAACGCACCGCCGGGGCGACGGCCGAGATCCAGACACTGATCGCCGGCCTGCAAACCGCCGCGCGGCAATCGGTCGATGGCATGCGTGCCCAGGTCGAACACGCCGAAGCCACGGCCAATCAGGCCCAGGCAGCCGACGGGGCACTGGATAAAATCGTCGGGGCGATCCAGACCATTGCCGACACCGCCGTGCGCATCGCCGATGTCACCGCCCAACAGAGCGGCGCTGTCAGCGAAATCCGCGATCACAGTGAGCGGATTCACCAATTGGGTGGGGATAATCTGCTGCGCATCGGCGAGGGGCGTGAACAAGGGGAGAATTTGTTGGTGCTGGGCGGGCGATTGCATACAGCCGTTCAGGCCTTTCGCGTCTGACAGTTTCTCTTCCCAATGATCGTTCCCACGCTCTGCGTGGGAACGCCTCAATGGACGCTCTGCGTCCACTGTTGGGACGCAGAGCGTCCCGGGCTGCATTCCCACGCAGAGCGCGGGAACGATCATGCTTCCTGCATACCCTTCCGACGTCCGCTATCATGCCCACACTTTCGATACGCGAGATTGTCATGCGCCGTTTGCTTTGCCTGCTGTTCTTAGTACTCGCCCTGCCGGCCTCCGCCGCCGGGTTGCTGGACAGTCGGCCCAGTTCCACCCTGGGTTCAGTCAACAACAGCGCCGACTTCCTGCCGGTGCGCGAAGCGTTCAAGTTGAGCCTGGTAGAAAGTACGCCGCAATCGATCAAACTGCGTTTCGTCGCTACCGAGGGTTACTACCTCTACCGCCATCGCTTCCAGTTTCGCGCCGACCCGGCCGACATTGGCCTGGGCGCGGCGCAATTGCCCAAAGGCGAACAAAAGCACGATGAGTTCTTCGGCGATGTCGAGGTTTACCACGGCATTCTCGATGTAGAACTGCCACGCACCGACTCACGCGCCTTTACGCTGGTCGTGACCTATCAGGGCTGTGCCGACAAAGGCCTGTGTTATCCGCCTGAGACCGAACGCCTGAGTATTGATGGCGACGGTGCCGCGACCACAGCCTGGAGCTGGCGCGAACTGGCGCTGTTTTTTCTTGCAGGAGTGGGCCTGACCTTCACCCCCTGCGTGCTGCCGATGCTGCCGATCCTCTCCGGGGTGGTCCTGCGCGGACAGGTTGGCGGGTTACGCGGTTTCACCCTGTCGCTGGCTTACGTATTGCCGATGGCCCTCTGTTTCGCCCTGCTCGGCGCCTTGATGGGAATGTTCGGCGCACAGCTCAATCTTCAGGCGCGCTTGCAGTCGGCTTGGGTGCTGGTGCCGTTCGCGATGTTTTTCGTTGTATTTGCCCTGGCCATGTTTGGTGTATTCGAACTGAAGCTCCCCCATGCCATCAGCAGCCGCCTGGACCGGATCGCCGGACGTACCGAAGGCGGCTCATTGTGGGGCGCGGCCGTGCTGGGCGTGGTGTCGAGCCTGCTGGTTTCGCCGTGTGTATCGGCACCGCTGGCCGGCGCGCTGCTATACATCAGCGCCAGCGGCGATGCGCTGGGCGGCGGCTTGAAATTGTTCATGCTCGGCCTGGGCATGGGTGCACCGCTGTTGCTGGTAGCAACCGGCGGCGCGGCCTGGCTGCCGAGAAGCGGACCATGGCTGATCTACGTGAAAAATGCGATTGGGGTGCTGTTGCTCGGGCTGGCGATTGCCTTGCTCAGCCGGGTACTGCCGGGCCAGATCACCTTGCTGTTGATCGGCTTGCTCGCCGGTGGCGTCGGGTTGTTTATGGGCGCACTGGAATTTGTCTATAAACCGCCCAGAAAACGCCTGGGGCAATTGCTGGGGATGTTCTTGCTGTTTTATGCCCTGGCTTGCTGGTACGGCGCCTTCAGTGGCCAGACCGATCCGTTCAACCCCATTGGCCAACCGCGCAATGTCGCCAGCAACGGTCAACCGCCAATCGCCGGCAATTGGCAAACCATCACCACGCCAGCCGAACTGGACCGCGTTCTTGCCGAAGCCAAAGCCGATGGCACACCGCTGCTGCTCGATTGGTACGCCGACTGGTGCATCAGCTGCAAAGTCATCGAACACGAGGTGCTCACCGATGCCAATGTCGTCGAACGCCTCAAAGGTTATCGATTGATTCGTTTCGACATCACTGCCAGCAACGCCGAACAACGCGCCCTGCTCGACCGCTACCAACTATTCGGTCCTCCGGCGCTGATGTTTTTCGGCAAGGACGGCGTCGAACGTGTCGATGTGCGGGTGATTGGCGAAATCAGCGCGAAAAACTTCGCCGAACGTGTTGCGAAAGCAAATGACCAGATTTAATTGCCCGGTCATATATTTCGCGTAAACATCGGCCATCGTGCTGGCTATTGCATAGAACTGGACAGTCACAAAGGCTTTGCGGCATAGTCGCCGGGTTCTGACAATTGCACACAGATGACAAAGGAGCGGCAGATGGCGACCTTATTGGTGTTACACGGCCCCAACCTGAACCTGCTCGGCACTCGGGAACCGGGCGTCTACGGTGCAACGACACTGGCGCAGATCAATCAGGATCTGGAACAGCGGGCACGCAATGCCGGCCACCATTTGCTCTATCTGCAAAGCAACGCCGAGTACGAATTGATCGATCGCATCCACGCTGCCCGCAGCGAAGGTGTGGACTTCATCCTGATCAATCCAGCAGCTTTTACGCATACAAGTGTCGCATTACGTGACGCGCTGCTGGCAGTGAGCATCCCATTCATCGAAGTGCATTTATCTAACGTGCACAAACGCGAACCTTTCCGCCATCACTCTTACTTCTCCGACGTTGCGGTGGGAGTGATCTGCGGCCTTGGCGCCAGCGGTTATCGACTGGCCCTGGAGGCCGCCCTAGAGCAGCTTGAAACACAGGCAACAGCTTGAACAACAAGCGTTAAACGCCCCCTGACCGACCCTTGGGAGTTGATGATTCATGGATATCCGTAAAGTTAAGAAACTGATCGAGTTGCTGGAAGAGTCCGGTATCGACGAACTCGAGATCAAGGAAGGCGAAGAGTCCGTACGCATCAGCCGTCACAGCAAGACGCCGGCTCAGCAGTACTACGCTCCCGCTCCTATGCATGCTCCGGCACCGGCGCCAGCGCCAGCACCTGTCGCTGCCGCTCCGGTTGCCGCCGCTGCTCCTGCAGCCCCGGCTGCGCCTGCGCTGAACGGCAACGTTGCGCGCTCGCCGATGGTCGGTACTTTCTATCGCAAATCCTCGCCGTCCTCGCCCTCCTTCGTTGAAGTCGGCCAGACCGTGAAGAAAGGCGACACCCTGTGCATCGTCGAAGCCATGAAGATGATGAACCACATCGAAGCTGAAGCCAGCGGTGTGATCGAATCCATCCTCGTCGAAGACGGCCAGCCGGTTGAGTACGACCAACCGCTGTTCACCATCGTTTGAACCGCGGAGAAACTTTGATGACTGCGAAGTTGGAAAAAGTTCTGATCGCCAACCGCGGTGAGATCGCCCTGCGGATCCTGCGTGCCTGCAAAGAGATGGGCATCAAGACTGTTGCCGTTTACTCCAAGGCCGACAAAGAGCTGATGCACCTGGGCCTGGCAGACGAATCCGTCTGCATCGGCCCGGCCTCGGCCGCGCACTCTTACCTGCACATTCCGGCCATCATCGCCGCCGCTGAAGTGACTGGCGCTACCGCTATCCACCCAGGCTACGGCTTTCTAGCGGAAAACGCCGACTTTGCCGAACAGGTCGAGAATTCCGGCTTCGCGTTCATTGGCCCGAAAGCCGAGACCATTCGCCTGATGGGCGACAAGGTATCGGCCAAGCACGCCATGATCGCCGCCGGCGTTCCAACCGTTCCGGGTTCCGACGGCCCGTTGCCGGAAGACGAAGAAACCGCTCTGGGCATCGGCCGCGAAGTCGGTTATCCGGTGATCATCAAAGCCGCTGGCGGCGGTGGTGGTCGTGGTATGCGCGTGGTGTACAAAGAGGAAGACCTGATCTCCTCGGCGAAACTGACCCGCTCCGAAGCGGGCGCAGCGTTCGGCAACCCGATGGTCTACCTGGAAAAATTCCTGACCAACCCACGCCACGTGGAAGTTCAGGTTCTTTCCGACGGCCAGGGCCACGCTATCCATCTGGGCGACCGCGATTGCTCGCTGCAACGTCGCCACCAGAAGGTTCTCGAAGAAGCGCCGGCACCGGGCATCGACGAGAAAGCACGCGCTGAAGTCCTCGCTCGCTGCGTCAAGGCTTGCATCGACATCGGCTACCGTGGCGCCGGCACGTTCGAGTTCCTGTACGAGAACGGCCACTTCTACTTCATCGAGATGAACACTCGTGTCCAGGTAGAGCACCCGGTATCGGAAATGGTCACCGGCATCGACATCGTCAAGGAGATGCTCAGCATCGCCGCTGGCAACAAGCTGTCGTATACCCAGGATGACGTCGTTATCCGCGGTCACGCGCTGGAATGCCGGATCAACGCCGAAGACCCGAAAACCTTCATGCCTAGCCCAGGCACGGTCAAGCATTTCCACGCGCCAGGCGGCAACGGCGTTCGCGTCGATTCGCACCTGTACAGTGGCTATGCCGTTCCGCCGAACTACGATTCGTTGATCGGCAAGCTGATCACCTACGGCGCCACCCGTGACGAAGCCATGGCGCGCATGCGCAATGCGCTGGACGAAATCGTGGTCGACGGGATCAAGACCAACATCCCGCTGCACCGCGACCTGGTCCGCGATGCTGGCTTCTGCGAAGGCGGAGTCAACATCCACTACCTGGAACACAAGCTGGCTGGCGAAAAGCACTAAGCTGTGATCCATACCAACAAAGCCGCTTTCGAGCGGCTTTGTTGTTTCTGCGCTCTTTGTAGGAACGAGGCTTGCCCGCGAACCAGGCACCACGGTGTTTCAGACTTACCGCGTCATCGTTCTTCGCGGGCAAGCCTCGCGCCTACGAAGAGCACGCATATATCGGTCTTGTCGTCTTCTGCCTCGCGCTCGCGTAAACTTGCGCGTTTCTGGCAACCCGCCAGGCTGCAATCCATATTTTTTCAAAGGTGCCCGCCATGCCTTGGCTGCAAGTCCGTCTCGCCATCAGCCCAGAACAAGCCGAAACCTACGAAGACGCTTTCCTTGAAGTGGGCGCCGTGTCGGTGACCTTCATGGACGCCGAAGATCAGCCGATTTTCGAACCGGAACTCAATACCACGCCGCTGTGGTCGCACACTCACTTGCTGGCCTTGTTCGAAGGTGGCACCGAGCCTGGTCCGGTGCTGGCCCATCTTGAGTTGCTGACTGGCAGTCCGCTGCCCGAACACCACAGCGAAGTGATCGAAGACCAGGACTGGGAACGCAGCTGGATGGACGGTTTCCAGCCGATGCGCTTCGGTCAGCGCCTGTGGATCGTCCCGAGCTGGCATGCCGCGCCGGAACCCGACGCAGTGAACTTGCTGCTGGACCCGGGCCTGGCGTTCGGTACCGGCACTCACCCGACCACAGCTCTGTGCCTGGAATGGCTCGACGGTCAGGACCTGAAAGGTTGCAACGTGCTCGACTTCGGTTGCGGCTCGGGGATTCTGGCGATTGCCGCCCTGTTGCTGGGCGCCAAGCAAGCCGTCGGCACCGACATCGATGTGCAGGCGCTGGAAGCCTCACGCGACAATGCCGGGCGCAACAACATTGCCGACGAACTCTTCGCATTGTATCTGCCCCAAGACCTGCCCCAGGTTCAGGCCGACGTGCTGGTCGCCAACATTCTGGCCGGCCCGCTGGTTTCGCTGGCTCCGCAACTGTCCAGCCTGGTCAAGCCGGGCGGTCGTTTGGCACTGTCGGGCATCCTCGCCGAACAAGGTGAAGAAGTCGCCGCCGCGTACGCTCAGGACTTCGATCTGGATCCGATTGCCAATCGCGACGGCTGGGTACGCATTACTGGCCGTCGGCGCTAGAATGAGCGCCTGCATAAACCGGATTTCCGCATGACCGATAGCTTCGTCACCCAGTGCCCGCATTGCCAAACCAGCTTCCGCGTCAGCCATGCTCAGTTGAGCGTGGCCCGTGGAGTAGTTCGTTGCGGCTCGTGTTTGCAGGTGTTCAACGCCGCCAGGCAGTTACTCGAGCAACGGGCCGGCAAGGAAACGGTCAAACCGGTTGCACCGACGCCCACCGAACCGCCCGTGCAGCGCGCCATCAGCCAAAAGCAATGGACCGCTGCAGAAATGGATCTGGACAGCCTGGATCTGGACGAAGAGCTCGCCCGGCTCGAACAGCGGGAAATCCAGCCAACCATGGAATTCACTCGGCCGCGCGAAGACAGCCTCAGCGCTCGCCGCGATACCACCGAGCATGACCAGGAGCCCTGGTCCGACAGTCTCTTCAGTGAGTCGGCCGCCGACCGTGCAAAAACCGCCGACGCGCCCACGCCAGAACCTGCGATCGAACCGAGCAAACATTCGCGCACCGAACCTTCACTGTCGCTGGAGCCCACGTATCCGGACGACGAACCCGAGATCCAGCAGCTGCGCCTGCACGACCCGCTCGACGCCCCGATCCCCTTTGCCAGCCTGTCGGCGACTGCCGATGAAGTCGACAATGACCGGCCCTCTGCCGAACCCCTGCGCAAGCGACGTGAACGCAGCGAACCGGCGCTGCGCGCGGAAGTATTGGAGGATCTGACCGACGATCCGTTGCAACTGGATTGGCAAAAACGTCGTTCTCCCTGGGGCCGGCGCTTTTTCTGGCTGCTGCTGATTTTGCTCGGCGCCGCTGGCCTCGCCGGCCAATACGTCGCTTATCATTTCGACGAACTGGCACGCCAGGACCAGTACCGTCCATGGTTCCAGCAACTGTGCCCGCACATCGGCTGCACCGTGCCGTCCAAAGTCGACATCGCAAAAGTCAAAAGCAGCAACCTGGTGGTCCGCAGCCACCCGGACTTCAATGGTGCACTGGTGGTCGACGCGATCATCTACAATCGCGCGCCCTTCTCACAACCCTTCCCGCTGCTGGAGCTGCGCTTTGCCGACCTCAACGGCCACCTGATCGCCAGCCGTCGCTTCAAACCTGGCGAGTACCTCAGCGGTGATCTCGAAGGGATGGCGGAGATGCCGCCGCAAACGCCAATCCACATCGCGCTGGATATTCTTGATCCAGGCGCCAAAGCGGTGAATTACAGCCTGAGCTTCCATTCCCCTGAGTAAAACGCTCGAGTGTTACAGCCTGACAGCTGTTTTCCGGCTTTGCTTGCGCTACCAAACCGCTGGCAATAACAAAATTACTGTTCAGATTTTGTTCAATTCAGCCTTTATCCAGTCATCGAGAGCGGGTATCATGCCAACCCTTTTTCGAACTCTCATGATCCGGCCCCACAACAGGGAAGTCCTATGTCGGCGGTACGCATCGGTCCATATACATTGCACAACGGCTTGATTCTCGCCCCCATGGCGGGTGTCACCGATCAGCCCTTTCGTCAGCTGTGCAAGCGACTGGGCGCCGGCCTTGTAGTCTCGGAAATGGTCACCAGCGACATGAGCTTGTGGAATACCCGCAAATCGCGGATGCGCATGATCCACGAAGGTGATCCCGAGCCCCGCTCGGTACAGATCGCCGGTGGCGATGCGCAGATGCTGGCGGATGCGGCCCGGGCCAATGTCGAACTGGGCGCGCAGATTATTGATATCAACATGGGCTGTCCGGCGAAGAAGGTCTGCAACAAGGCCGCCGGTTCCGCCCTGTTGAAAGATGAAGCATTGGTGACCGAGATCCTGCAGGCCGTCGTGGCCGCGGTCGATGTGCCGGTTACCCTGAAGATCCGCACCGGCTGGGACCGGGCGAACAAGAATGGCCTGACCGTGGCGAAGATCGCCGAACAGGCAGGCATCACGGCGTTGGCGGTACACGGCCGCACCCGTGCCGATCTGTATACCGGGGAAGCCGAGTACGACACCATTGCCGCGATCAAGCAGGCGGTGTCGATTCCGGTCTTCGCCAATGGCGATATCGATTCGCCCGAGAAGGCCCGGTACGTGCTCGACGCGACCGGTGCCGATGGCCTGTTGGTAGGTCGGGCTGCCCAGGGGCAGCCATGGATTTTTCGTGAGATCGATCATTATCTGCGTACCGGCGAAAAACTCCCGGCACCGGAACTGATCGAGGTGGAACGTATTCTGCTTGAGCATCTGGCTGCGCTGCATGCCTTCTATGGCGACGTCATGGGCGTGCGCATAGCTCGCAAGCATGTGGGCTGGTATCTCGCAACCTTGCCGGGCGCCAGGGAGTTCCGCGCCCACTTCAATCGTTTGGAAGATACGGAAGCACAATGCGCCTACGTTCGGGGCTTTTTCGCCGAACGTTACAAGAGCCTGACAGGGGACGGAGAAGGGGTGGCCGCATGACGATGATGACCGAGACTTTAGTGAGTGGAACAACACCCGTGAGCGACAACGTGAATTTGAAACAGCACCTCAATACGCCGAGCGAAGAAGGTCAGACCCTTCGCGGGAGTGTCGAGAAGGCGCTGCACAATTATTTCGCCCACCTTGAGGGCGCTGCCGTCACGGATGTGTATAACCTGGTGCTTTCCGAAGTCGAGGCTCCCCTGCTCGAATGCGTGATGAACTACGTCAAGGGCAACCAGACCAAGGCCAGTGAGCTGCTCGGGCTGAACCGGGGCACCCTGCGCAAGAAACTCAAGCAGTACGATTTGCTGTAAGCATTCAATCAAACCAGAAAGGCGCCCGCGTAGAACCGGTCGCCTTTTTTGCTGACTTCCCTTGCTTTCGATGGAAATTGAAATGACCGACCAGACTACCCGCCTGCCGATCCGCCGCGCCTTGATCAGCGTTTCCGACAAGACCGGGATCCTTGAATTCGCCAAGGAGCTTGAAGCCCTGGGCGTCGAGATCCTCTCCACCGGCGGAACGTTCAAGCTGCTGCGCGACAACGGTGTTGCCGCAGTGGAAGTCGCGGATTACACCGGTTTCGCAGAAATGATGGACGGTCGGGTTAAAACCCTGCACCCGAAAATCCACGGCGGGATCCTCGGTCGTCGCGGTATCGACGACGCCATCATGAATGAGCACGGCATCAAGCCGATCGACCTGGTTGCGGTCAACCTGTACCCGTTCGAAGCCACCATCAACAAGCCAGGCTGCGACCTGCCGACCGCCATCGAAAACATCGACATCGGCGGCCCGACCATGGTCCGTTCGGCAGCCAAGAACCACAAAGACGTGGCCATTGTGGTGAATGCCAGCGATTACGCCAACGTCCTGGAAAACCTCAAGGCCGGCGGCCTGACCTACGCTCAGCGTTTCGACCTGATGCTCAAGGCCTTCGAACACACCGCCGCCTATGACGGCATGATCGCCAACTACATGGGCACCGTGAACCAGGCGGCTGAAACCCTCTCCACTGAAGGTCGCAGCGAATTCCCGCGCACCTTCAACAGCCAGTTCATCAAGGCCCAGGAAATGCGCTACGGCGAGAACCCGCACCAGAGCGCGGCGTTCTACGTTGAAGCCAAGCCAGCCGAAGTGGGCATCGCTACTGCAACCCAACTGCAAGGCAAAGAGCTGTCGTTCAACAACGTGGCCGACACCGACGCCGCGCTGGAATGCGTGAAGAGCTTCGTCAAACCGGCCTGCGTGATCGTCAAGCACGCCAACCCGTGCGGCGTGGCCGTGAGCCCGGACGCTGAAGGCGGTATCCGTCAGGCCTACGAACTGGCCTACGCCACCGACACTGAATCGGCGTTCGGCGGCATTATCGCGTTCAACCGCGAACTGGATGCAGAAACCGCCAAAGCCATCGTCGAGCGTCAGTTCGTCGAAGTGATCATCGCCCCGTCCGTCAGTGACGAAGCTCGCGCTATCGTGGCAGCCAAAGCCAACGTGCGCTTGTTGGCCTGCGGTGAGTGGTCGGCTGATCGCGCCGCTGCGTGGGACTACAAACGCGTCAACGGTGGTCTGCTGGTGCAGAGCCGCGACATCGGCATGATCGGTGCCGACGACTTGAAAGTCGTGTCCAAACGCGCCCCGACCGAGCAAGAGATCCACGACCTGATCTTCGCCTGGAAAGTTGCCAAGTACGTTAAATCCAACGCCATCGTCTACGCCAAGAACCGTCAGACCATCGGTGTCGGTGCCGGCCAGATGAGCCGTGTGAACTCCGCGCGTATCGCCGCGATCAAGGCTGAGCACGCCGGGTTGCAGGTAGCAGGCTCGGTGATGGCCTCCGACGCCTTTTTCCCGTTCCGCGATGGTCTGGACAATGCGGCCAAGGTCGGCATCACTGCGGTGATCCAGCCGGGCGGCTCGATGCGTGATAACGAAGTGATTGCTGCTGCTGATGAAGCGGGCATCGCCATGGTCTTTACTGGCATGCGCCACTTCCGTCACTGATACACGGCAGCTACAAGCCTCAAGCTGCAAGCTGCAAGAAAGAGCAGACTGGTGTCGCTCCTTCTTGCAGCTGCAGCCTTATTAATTCAGAGCCATAAGCTGTAACTGAGAGCCAAACATTCGCTCTTGCTTGCTGCTTGTAGCTTGCAGCTTTCTCCGAAGGAGTCTCTCTTTGAACGTTTTGATCATTGGCAGCGGTGGCCGTGAACACGCCCTGGCCTGGAAAGTGGCTCAGGATCCGCGCGTGCAAAAAGTTTTCGTTGCCCCGGGCAACGCCGGCACCGCCATTGAAGCCAAGTGCGAGAACGTCGCCATCGACGTACTGGCCCTGGAGCAACTGGCTGACTTTGCCGAGAAGAACGTTTCCCTGACCATCGTCGGCCCGGAAGTGCCGCTGGTAGCCGGTGTTGTCGATCTGTTCCGCTCCCGTGGCCTGGATTGCTTCGGCCCGACCGCGGGCGCGGCGCAACTGGAAGGTTCGAAAGCCTTTACCAAAGACTTCCTGGCGCGCCACAAGATCCCGACCGCCGACTATCAGAACTTCACCGAGATCGAGCCAGCCCTGGCTTATCTGCGTGAAAAAGGCGCACCGATCGTGATCAAGGCCGATGGCCTGGCCGCGGGTAAAGGCGTGATCGTGGCCATGACCCTGGGCGAAGCCGAAGACGCGGTACGCGACATGCTGGCAGGCAACGCATTTGGCGACGCCGGGTCTCGTGTGGTGATCGAAGAATTCCTGGACGGCGAGGAAGCCAGCTTCATCGTCATGGTCGACGGCAAGAACGTATTGCCGATGGCCACCAGCCAGGACCACAAACGCGTCGGCGACGGCGATACCGGCCCGAATACCGGTGGCATGGGTGCTTACTCCCCGGCCCCGGTCGTCACGGCCGAAGTCCATCAGCGGGTCATGGACCTGGTGATCTGGCCGACCGTGCGCGGCATGGCCGAGGAAGGGAACGTCTACACCGGCTTCCTCTATGCTGGCCTGATGATCGACAAGGCTGGCAACCCAAAAGTTATCGAGTTCAACTGCCGTTTCGGCGATCCTGAGACCCAACCGGTGATGCTGCGCTTGCAGTCGAGCCTGGTGTTGCTGGTCGAAGCGGCGCTGGCACAAGCCCTGGACAAGGTCGAAGCACAATGGGATCCACGTCCGAGCGTCGGTATTGTATTGGCCGCTGGCGGTTACCCGGGTGACTATGCCAAAGGCGTTGCCATCAACGGCCTGGATGCAGCGGCGACACTGGAAGGCAAAGTCTTCCATGCCGGTACTGCGCTCAAGGACGGTCAAGTGGTGACCGCCGGGGGTCGGGTACTGTGCGCTACCGCCATGGGCACCAGCGTCGATGCAGCTCAACAGCAGGCTTACAAACTGGCGGCTAAAATCGACTGGGAAGGCTGCTTCTACCGTAAGGACATTGGCTACCGCGCCATTGCCCGCGAGCGTGGCGAGAATCAGGAATAAGCCATCCATCCGGCCAGGCAAGGGCTTGCGGCCCTTGCCTGACTATTCCGGCGCCGCGCATAGTTATACTTTGGCATTAACCTACGAAGGGATTTCGCCGTGCGCTGGCTCAGGATCGCCATAGGCTTGACCGTCACTCTGCTGACCTTGCTCTGCATGCTCCCGGCCCAGGCCACGCAAGGCAGTGGATGGGCGGTATTGCTCGACGAACAGGGCGATCTGCAACTGAGCGATATCCGCTCCAGCCGCTACACCAATCAATTCAGCCCCACCGAACTCGATCGCCTCACCGCGGCCGCGCCCGATGGCGCCCTGTGGCTGCGTTTCAAGCTCGCCCCCGGCAAGCATGAACAGTTGCTCAGAGTGTTCGCACCTGACGTCGCCCATCTCAATCTGTATGTGCTCGACGGCGATCAGCTGATCGATCAATTGAATACCGGTACCACGCAGTTCCAGGTCAAGCCTCCCCTTCCCAGCAGCGACTTCATGTTGCCGCTGCCGCAAAGTGACAAAACCCTCGACGTGTACCTGCGGCTGGTCTCCGAACACCAGTTTCGGCCTTACATCACCCTGCAATCGGCGGTCATGACCGCGGCCACTCAGTACCAGACGCTGATCTACGGCTTGCTTTTCGGCTGCCTCGGGATGTTGATCCTGCACAACCTGACCCGTTACATCTACACCCGTTCGCGCAGCAGCCTCTGGCTGGCAGCGTGCGAAGGGCTGCTGATGCTCAGTCTGGTGTTGCTGCTGAACCTGGCCCGACCATGGTTACCGAACTGGTCCGTCGTACAAACACCCGGGGCCTACCTCGCCTTGCTGATGACCGCGCCTTGCGGCCTGATGTTCGCCTACCGCTTCTTCGCCCCGCTCGGCCCTCACCCGTTAAACAGGCTGCTGCTGGGGGACATCCTGTTCATCATGGTCTGTGGCCTGCTGTTGTTGTTCGTCAACACACTGCCGCTGAACCTGATCACGTATGGGCTGGTTGCCCTGGCCGGTCTGAGCATGCTGTTCGTCAGCGCCCATCACTGGCAAAAAGGTTATCGCCCGGCGCGCCTGTTCGTGGCGGCCATGGTGGTGTTCAACCTCGGCACATTGATTATTCTGCCGGCCCTGCAGGGGCTGACCCTGGTCGCTCCACAAAACCTGATCATTATTCTGCTGGTGTTTATCTGTATCAGTGGCCTGTTGATGAGTATTGCCTTGGGCGAGCGACAGCGCAGCATCACCGAAGACCGTTTCAGCGTCAGTCGCGACCTGGCCGCCAGCAACGCCGAAATCAACGCCAAAGCCGAATTTCTGGCGAAGATCAGCCACGAGATCCGCACCCCGATGAATGGGGTGCTGGGCATGACCGAATTGCTACTGGGCACACCGCTGTCGGTCAAGCAACGTGACTACGTGCAGACCATCCATAGCGCCGGCAACGAGCTGCTGACACTGATCAACGAAATTCTCGACATCTCCAAACTCGAGTCCGGACAGATCGAACTGGACGACGTGCAGTTCGACCTCAACGCACTGATCGAAGATTGCCTGAGCATCTTCCGCGCCAAAGCCGAACAGCAAAACGTCGAATTGATCAGCTTTATCCAGCCGCAGGTACCCCGCGTCATCAGCGGAGATCCGACGCGCCTGCGTCAGACCCTGCTGAGCCTGCTGGAAAACGCCCTGAAGAAAACCGATGAAGGCGAGATCCTGATCGTTGTCGCCCTGGACGAACGCAGTGCCAAACCGCGACTGCGCATCGCTGTGCAAGACAGCGGCCAGCCCATGGAGGCGCAAGAGCGCGACGCATTGATGCATGCCGAACTGCACAGCAAACACTTCCTCTCGGCCACCAGCCTGGGGGGCAATCTCGGGTTGGTCATCGCCCGTCAGCTGATCCGCTTGATGCAGGGCGAGTTCGGCATCAAGAGCGGCGCCAACCAGGGCAGCACTTTGTGGCTGACCCTGCCATTGGACCCAGACCGTCTCGAACATCCGACCTCAGACCTGGACGGCCCGCTGCAAGGTGCACGGGTACTGGTGGTGGACGATAACGACACCTGTCGCAAGGTGCTGGTGCAGCAGTGCAGCGCCTGGGGCCTGAATGTCAGTGCCGTGCCGTCCGGCAAGGAGGCCTTGGCGCTGCTGCGCACCAAGGCTCATCTGCGCGACTACTTTGACGTGGTCCTGCTGGACCAGAACATGCCTGGCATGACCGGCATGCAGCTCGCGGCCAAGATCAAGGAAGACCCGAGCCTGAACCATGACATTCTGCTCATCATGCTCACCGGCATCAGCAACGCCCCGAGCAAAATCATCGCGCGCAACTGCGGGATCAAGCGAATTCTCGCTAAACCGGTGGCGGGCTATACACTCAAGACCACGCTGGCGGACGAGCTGAACCAACGCAACAAAGGCCTCTCCGTTTCGCAGCAGTTGCCCACCGGCCCGACACTTCCGGTCAAGGTGCCCAGCGATTTCCGCATTCTGGTGGCCGAAGACAACACCATCTCGACCAAGGTCATACGCGGCATGCTGGGCAAGCTCAATCTGCAACCGGACACCGCCAGCAATGGCGAAGAAGCCCTGGTGGCGATGAAAGCCCAGCGCTACGACCTGGTGCTGATGGACTGTGAAATGCCAATCCTCGACGGTTTCTCCGCCACCCAGCAACTGCGTGCCTGGGAAGTCGGCAACCAGCGGATTCGCACCCCCGTGGTGGCGTTGACCGCACATATCCTCGCTGAACACAAAGAGCGCGCGCGCCAGGCGGGCATGGACGGGCACATGGCCAAACCGGTGGAACTGTCGCAACTGCGCGACCTGATCGAGCATTGGGTTGCCCAACGTGATCAGCAGAATCGTACGGCTTCGACGCTCTGATGCCGACGTATCACGCCCCCATATCGGCCTTCTCAACCAGTAGCGCCACGTTGTCCGCCAATCGATCCCTGAGCTTGTGGGTAATCGCCTCACGGGATAACGCGTAGAGGGTTTCGGACAGATTCGCCCGTGCGTATCGCACGCACACCTGACCTTCTACTTCATCGGCCTCAAAATGCTGCGACCACGGATTCAGGGCCAACACCTGCCGGGTTTTGAATTCGAGATAAATGCTGCTGATCGAGGTCGGGCTTTGTCCCACAATCGCCAGCAGGCGCACAACCTTGAGCGGTGAACGAGGTGCTTGCATCTCATCTTCACAACGCTGCTCAGGCCATATCTGGATGGCAGGGACATAACACGGCAATCGCGCCGCATACGCTAAAAAGCCGCCAAGCGCATGATCTTCACTACCGCTGTTTGCCATTGCAGCCCAGATCCACTCAAGCGCTGTGGACGCCTTCAGCCCGTTGAGAGAAAAGTCCTGGCGAAACTTCAAATTGCGGATCCAGAAATCATCCAGCACCGCCACATAGGTGTCATACCAGTCTTGAACTTTCATGCTCTCGATTTTTTTGTTGGCAACCAATTGCGCCAGCAGACTTGAATGTACGACATCCTCATAAGCCGATATTTTTTCGACATCCGACAAAGCAACAACGGCGTTACCCACCGTCAACAAACCATATGACTGAGCCATAGCAAACCCTCAATGAAAAAAGGGCGACCGAGAAGCCGCCGCCCTTTTAAAACATTCGATCAGATCTCGTAGTCTTCGATCTTGGTTTTTGCATTCAAGCCAAGTTTTGTACGAATCGTGTCGCGGGTCTGCTCGACAATGGAAGGCACTTTCCTGAAGACCGAATCACCGCGGTACAGTTTTACGTCGCGGGAGTCCCAATCCATAAACAGCACTTGCGTTGCAGTGTTCTTGCGGATGAAGCGAACGGTACCCAATGCCATGGTGACTTCACCATTGACTTCGGTGCAGGTGCCGGCCGCCATACCACCCACACCGTGCTCCAGCATATTGCGCTCATACAGGGTCAATGCGGTTTCACGCTTTTTCAATGCGGTGATTGCATCGCCCGCCACCTTCAGCATCAGGACCGAGGCCGAGCCAGGCACGGCAAGCCCGGCAACGACACTGCCAAGGATCTCCAGCACCAATTGATCCATCCGTACGGTATTACCGCTGATGTTCAAATCGTTGTAGTACTTGCTGGTCGGCAGCCAGCCTGCATGGGTCATGACTTCCAGGAACTGGTAATACCACTCCTTGCCCTGATACTCATGCGAAAACTTTTTATTTGCGACCAGCGTCGCGAACAGGAAGGCATGCTGAACATCTTCCCGATTTTGCTCACTCAGGTTACCGGTAAAGGACAAGATGCCCTCACCGACGATCGAACCTTTACCGGGCTCATCGACAACCGGCACCGAAAAACTGCGAGGACGGATAACTTCAGCGCCGTCCACTTCATAAGTGTTCAAACGATGAATACATTCGGCTATAGAAATATCTTCGACACTATTAATATTCACAACTTATTCCCTTATTAATTAAAACAGGCTCCTCTTGAACCCGCAAACAACAATAACCAAAGAAAGAAAAAACAACAAACAAGAACATGTAACTTATTAATATCAACACTCTACAACTAACAACTTCCTCACCCACAACTTACCTTCACCCCCCCTTTCACACATCATCCCCCCAAACATTAAACCGACTGATAGACTCCGCTCTGCCCATCTGCCGCCGCGAGCCGAAATCATGCTCCACGTATTATTCAGCGTTTACTTGAAGATGCTGGTGCTCTACAGCCCGTTCTTCGTGTTGTCCTGCTTCATCAGCCTGACCCGCGGTTACTCGCGCAAGGAACAGCGACGCCTGGCCTGGAAGGTGGCCGTCGCCACGTTGGTATCCAGCGTTTTGCTGTACCTGTTCGGGCGGGTGATTTTCAATGTTTTCGGCATCACCGTGGACGCGTTCCGCATCGGTGCCGGCAGTGTGTTATTCATCTCGGCACTGGGCATGGCCCAGGGTAAATCTGCGGTGCAGACCGACAATGTGCAGCAGGATGTGACCATCGTCCCGCTGACCATTCCGCTGACCGTCGGCCCGGGCACCATCGGTGCTCTGCTGGTGATGGGGGTGAGCCAGCCGCACTGGGATGACAAGCTCACCGCCATCCTGAGTATCGCCTTGGCCAGTTTCACGGTTGGCGTGGTGCTTTATCTGTCGAGCCGGATTGAACGCATTCTTGGCGATCAGGGCCTGCAGATTGTCAGCCGGTTGATGGGCTTGTTTGTCTGCGCATTGGCGGCGCAAATCATTTTCACCGGGGTGAAGGGTTATTTGGTGCCCGGCGTCACGGCCCCCTGAAAAAGGCTGCGAAAATCGCAGCCTCGCTTGATACACCCGGAGGCAGATTACCTGTTGCCGGGTCTACGCCTCGACGATCAGCAGTTCCAGCAGATCAAGACTCATACCCTCCTTCAAGTCCACCATCAGCTCATCAAGGGTAACGAACAGCTGATCGCCGGAAACATTGACCAGCAGTTCAAACATGTTCCGTGATTGCGCTCCGGCGGATTCGATATTTCGGAAAATCAGGCTGCGCCCGTCATCCGGATCGGTCAGCAACAGATGCCCCTCGGCCAACGTGATCCGCCAATGATCCATAGGCGGCAGTTGCAGGAGCAATTGGCGCTGTCGAGGTGTGGGCAAATGGAAGTCGATAATCAGGCAGTCAAGCCGTAACCAGGCGGCTTGCGAGATTTGGCATGTCATCGGGCCTTTGAGCCCCAGCACCAGGGTGGTGACACCGTCCGGAATCAACATCAGCAAGTCCTCGATGTTGTCCTGGGTCTGGATCGTCATCACCTGGGCCGCTCGACTCACCGTGTCGGCATGCATCCAGACATCATGGTCCGGCACCAGCCACGCCCCGTTTCTGTTACTGAACACCTGACGGGTCACGGTGTTGTACAACAGCGCTATTTCGCCATTGCGCACGCCCAGAAAAGCGGGCCAATACCCGTTGCTCTCTATAGTCGAGTAGTACAAGCGCTCGCCAGCGGTGTCATACCAGGCATAGAGATTATCGAATCTGCCTGCGGTCAAAACGGGCGCGCATAATCGGCCGGCAATCAACTGAAGCAGCTTGTTTTCCCGCGCCTGCCGGGTACCAAGACCCAGGAAGAAGTCACTCTCTACACCGACGATACGAGGTGCATCATCTTCAGATAACTCGATCCATACATGCTCTCGGGTCAAGCCACGCAATCGCGTGCCTTCGGGTGCAATCCGGGTAAAAGCCCATCGCGCAGCCACCCGCTGCATTGCCGGCAACCGATCTCGATGTAACAGGCGCGTGCCATTGGCGAAGGCTGCCGCAAATGCGTCGGGCTCCATGAATGGCTGACGATAGACCTGTCCCGAGGACGAATCCCATAGCCATGCAGCCGTTTTGTCCGGGGTCTGTGCCAATAACTGTAAGGATTGATTCGGCCTCATGTCGGCTATCAACAAGCGCTGCTCCAGGCACCAGACACGCAGGAACGCGTTGCCGGGGACATTGCGCACACCCAATACTTCAAAACCATCGACGGCCAACTCTTGGGCAAACCCCAGAACGCTCTTGTGCCATTCGAAATCGCCACCCACCGCCTCGGCTCGAGCCAGCCAGTCCTCGTTCAGCGCGACCAGCTGCGATTCATCAGTTCTGTTCAGCTGAAACAGCATGCCGTCCTGAGTGAGCGCAATATGGCGCTGCGCCTGGAAATACACCTCGACCACCTCATGAGGCAGAATCTTCGCAGCAGGCGCGGATGGTTCGTCATCCTGCATCGTCACTCGCTGTCGGTAGATACTGCGATGGCGCTGATCATAAAACAGGAACGTATCGCCGTCGGCATCCTGGGTATTAAGCAAAATCAGAGTGCCTGAATCCGCTTGCAGGTTCGGCCGAATCACCAGCCCGTCATCCCTTCGCAGCCAGAGACTGACGCGATTGCGAGAATCATCATGCCAATAGGTGATCGAAGTCAGCGGCGCGTATCGATAGTCCACGACACTCACCGCCTCGAAAGGCATGAGTTTCTCGTCGCGTACCATCAATTCGTAATCCCAGAAAAAATACGGAAGGGAGACCGTGTTCCTGCGTTGTAAC
This sequence comes from Pseudomonas sp. Tn43, assembly GCF_014192635.1. Taxonomy (NCBI): domain Bacteria; kingdom Pseudomonadati; phylum Pseudomonadota; class Gammaproteobacteria; order Pseudomonadales; family Pseudomonadaceae; genus Pseudomonas; species Pseudomonas sp. Tn43. The sequence continues at coordinate 408,976 of NZ_JACHYG010000005.1, read as the reverse complement.
AACGCCTTCTGGCCCTCGGTCAATGGGCCGATGACAGAAAACAGCGAGAGGTCATTTGCACCGAGCAGGTAAGTCATCTTCATGTCCCCACCGTTTCGCAGCACAACGTTCTGAACGACCCGTATCAACCCTCCTTCCAGTTCCTGGAAGGCTGAAATCCTTGAGCCCGGTAACGGATCCATCAATCGGTAGATACGATTGACCTTTCCGGTGGTCACCTCCGTGCGCCAGATCAGAACTTCGTCGGGGACATAGTAGTACGCGTACTTGTCGACCATAGCGCCCAGACAGGCGGCTTTCTGATAAGCCGGACTCAGGCCACGGACAAACAGAAAACGGTCTTCGTTGCCGTCGTATTGGGCCGTTGTGTAAACCGGTTCCAGGGGGTTGCTGTAGGGAACAGGAAAGTTTCGGACAGTCGTGTAGCGACCCGCCAGGCGCTTGGAAAGCGCTAGCTCGCGGATGGACGCCTGCACAGCGCGAACGTCATCGACAGAGCCGATTGAAAGTTCGGAGATCAGCAGACTCCCCCGCTCCCAGTCCACCTGATACGACTGCTTGTCCAGTTGCACAAGCAAAGGCGATTTGTCTGGGACATGGACCCGGATCGTGCCCAACTGCACACTGGCCCCTTCAATTTTTACATCTCCCTCGCTCAACCAGGTTGCACCCAATGCCCAGGCCATCGACGGCGCATCCGAGGTCGTTAAAAGCGTGATCGCCCGGACCCCCTCGGTCAGTACCACCGTGCACTGCCCACCCCACCCCAGAATTTCGTAGGACAAGTAATTGTGCAGCTCTCTTGGCAATTTCGGCACGTGGAGAGAGCGGTTTCTGCGATCCAGCACGACGTTGATCAACGTCTGCGAGTAATTGGGTGTCAGTTGATACAGGATATATTCGGTCGGGAACCTGTAGAAACTGAACCAGAACTGGCGCTTCCCTTCACTGTCATTCTCGAGTTTCAACGCCGTTTCAAAATCCTCCCGGCGGGTTGTCGAAAACGGCAATGCCTTATAGTCGAACCCGAAGTAGCAATGCGGCATGCACGGGAGCACAACGGCATCAAAGTCTTCGGCATCGGGAATCGCGCTTTCGTAGGCATATCCGAGCGACTCACGGATGCTGATCGACAATGACCGATCCGGATTGCCCTGCGGCGGATGCAACGAATGGGGAATGGCCGCGTAAATATTCAACACACCGCCATAACGCAGCAGCCGTGCCTCGAGGTCCAGATGCGTGACCACGACATAGGGGCTGATACTCAGCGCATCGTCAATCCGCGAATAACCGCCGCTGCGGTAACCCTGCTCAATCAGGTTCAGATACTTGCCGACCTGACGGGCCCGTTCCAGTATTCCGCTGAAACCTTCGACCAACGCGCCGATGCCGACCGCCAGCCCTCCCAGAATGACACTTGCCCCTCCCAGAAACGCAGCCGCGGTGCCGGCACCGACCACGGATGCACCAAGGCCGCCAAGCCCCGCCACCAGGCCTGCGGAGTCGAATGCAAGTTGGGTTGCGAATTGGGCAATCTGAGCTTCATTCTCGGCATTGGCCAACAAGTAAATATCGAATCCGACCGCAGCCAGTTGAAGAATATTGCCCACCCCCTCATTGGCTACATGCCCCAAGGCATTGATCACCACCGACGAGGTGGTTTTGGCGACCAACAGGCTGTCGGTAAACGCGATACGCACCAGATTGATCAGTTCCACAACATCCACCACGAGGCCATGGGTCAGTTGTGCATAGGACAGGTAGCCATGCAGACGCACCGCAGACGTCAATGCCGTCGTCTCACCTTCAGAGGATTCCCGATCCTTCAGAGCGAACAACAGGGCTTGAATGGCAAATCCGGCGTTGAGTGTATGGACGCCCCCCGCATCGGTCGGATCAATGGCACCAGGGCGGGGCGCTTTGACCGACAGTGCCTGGTATACGTCCGTCAGATGAGACTTGATGGTGTCCAGACGCAGGTCATCGGTCACGACTCTGCGGGTTTGACTGGAGTCTGTGGCATTGACCAGGGTAATTTCACGCCTGCCTGTCGCATCGGTCTTCAATGACTCGAAGACCGGCACAAAGTCATGACTCAACTGATGTTCTGCCTGCAAGCGAAGGGTCGCGCTTTCGATCTGCCGCGCCCAACCCTGGGCGTCCAGCCGAGCCAGGCCATCGCCCAGCCGGGCGTTTTCCGACAATGAACGGGCACGTAATGCCGCGTGATGCTGCCAAGGCTCGATTGACCGTCCACCGGCGATCTGCTCGCGCCTCAGCAGATCGCCGACGGTCACCCGTGAAGGCAAAGATTTTTCGGCAATGCTCGAACCATTGAGATCGATCACATCGAACGTCGAGTTCGCCTTCTCACCGAGGCCATAGAGCCTGGCAATCACTTCATCCTGAAAAAAGTTGCTGATGCCTTGCTGCAAATCCTCTGCCCGCCTGAAGGCATACAGGCCGAAGTTGGGGTCATAAAATCGATAGGATGTCTCACCCTGCTCCATGACCTTGCTTACCAGCATCGAATGATTGCCTGTGTTGAGCATCAAGCTGCCGGTGGAGGTTTTCGCTTCCAGCGCCTGCATGGCCGCGCTCAGATCCACAGCCGCGGTTTTTTCGCCGAACTGCGACATGGGAATGCCACGCAACTCATCCAGAACATGAAGCAACGCATGGGTTTCAGCGGCGTCAGGCGTAAGGTTGGCAATGGCCAGTTTACCGATCAAGGCCCGCTCTGCCGTGCTGCCACTGTCAAGCGCTGCGGCCATGAACAGCGCCAGCGGATAACAACGCCGGCCCGGATCACCGCTGCCGCGTACGAGCAGATCCTGTGGCAACTGTTTGACGGTGTCGGCCCCGGCCTGGAAAAACCGTTCACGGACCAGATGCCCTCTCTGCAGAATCGACGCCCGGTATTCTTTCCTGGCGGCCGTTTCGATCCTGTGGACGTGCTCCCCCCACTGCCGCACGCTCATCGGTTCGGCAAGGGCCTGGGCCTTCAGTATCTGCGATGTTTCCGGCACCTGCCCGGACAAGGATGAAGCATTGCGACCTGCTTCGAACATCGCCGGTCGCCGATTGAACAGAGTCTGCTCGATCAATTCGTAACGTGCGAAAAGCCCGCGATCCTGAGTGCTTTCGGCAAGGGCGACCGTCTCCTTCCAGGCAGGTGCGAACCCCTCTTGATCCAGAGTGAGGGCACCGAACAGGCCGCCAAACACGACACGGTGCAACGGGCTCAACTGCTCCGCAGGCAACCTGCCACCAGCGATACGCGACAATGCCTCGTTCACATTGCCAAGCGACTCGGCGCCTATTGATTCAGGAAGTTTGCTGATAGGTTGCGCCAGAATTTGCTGTCGCATCGCAAAATCGAGGGCAATGCGATCGTTGAACGTGATGTCGCCGCTCAACTTGTCATTCATCGCGCGCATGAAGGGTTCGCCCAGATCATCAAGCAGCTGTTGCAGCACCGATGTCAGTAACACGGGTTTGCCTTCGATCACCGGCCAGCCTTGTTTGAAGGTCAGGGTTTGCGCCTTCAGCAACTCCGCAAGATTGCCGGTGTATCGGGCCTTGTATTTACCGTCGCGCCAGTTTTGCTGTTCTTTCTCCAGCCACTGTTCAGGCTCTTTAACATTTTCCACCCAGCCACTGATCAACTCTTCTTCAGTCGCCCGGTTGTACCCGATTTCTACAAGTCGAAGCCTTTCCCTTACCTCGACGCCCTTTTGCGCAATGCAGTGGGCATCCATAAAATCCTCAATCCCCCAAATAGCGGCGCCGGGACCGGTCATTGAGATGGTGCTTCGCGCCAGTGGGTCTATACCGTCGCGATGGTAGTCCGCTAGAGCGGAGACATAAGCCAAGCGATCCAATGCCGAACTGGTAAACCGGTCATTATTCGCGCCAACAATTTTGCCTCCGATATCAATTACCGCATTACGATCCCATTGTTTTCCGGATGCTATTAGTTCCTGCTCAACCTTGGTCAGAATGTCGTAATTACTCCGAATTCGCCTCATGATTGAATCAACCATTCCTGACTCAGGATGGGCCATGATAAATGCGTTCATTTCCGAGCCTACAGGTGCCCCTAGGCGGACAGCACTTTCTGGAACGGTGAGCCCTTTCGTCGCGGCGAAAACATCAGCGACCTCAGGATTGCTTTCGGCAAATCGGGTCAGAGCCTCTAGATGTTCAGGAGGTAAATAATGTGCGTAACTTTTGTACCTGCTTTTGTCACGACCCGGCATCAACGTCGGATTTTTATCCAGCAATAACTGCAACACACCCAGTTTTTGTTCGAAGCTGAATGCCTTGATGTTTACTTCACCCAACTGATCGACGAGTGGCGGCAAATAGTCAAGATCGCTGTAAGTACCCGCCTCCAGACTTATCGCCTGCAATCGCACCACATCGGAAGCCGCGGCCAGGTTCCCGCGAAAAGACACTTCACGCTCGTAGACGTCCCATAGAAAATGCGAACCAAATGCCGCACGTGCATCGCGCACTCGAACCCGTTCGCCCGCCATTGCCAGGTGACTCTCAAGGTATCGGGCTTTCGCCGCTTCAAGCGCCGTCCGGTCTTGTCCGTAAGCCTTCACCAACAAATCGATACGGGCATCGTCAGCATTGATGCCCTGTTGTTGCGCCATCGTGATGTGCTCAAACATTTGTTGGCGTAGCACCACTACGCGCTTCTCGATCAAATCGCCCAGTTTGATGGCACTGCTCAACTCTGTCCCGCCTGACTCCATGGCGTGCGCTTTGGCGGCCTGGGTAATGATCCGGTTGGTATCAAAAGCCATCAGTGCTTGAGGGTCATACCAAAGGTTGAAGGTATGTCCGTCTTTGCTCAGCACTTGCTTCCAGATATTGAAATAGTCGCGCTGGTTATCCCCGAACAGAGCACCGCCCACCCACACAAAGTGCATGTTTTTCGGCACCGGCGGGTTGGTTTTGGCAAGCAGTGCGACCGTTTTTTCGATCCTGCCCACGTAAGCTTTAGTGGCGACGCTGGCGTTGCGAAGTGTATCGGTAATCGGCCCGTTTTTTTTAAGGATCAGGGCAACAAGCGCTTCCTCAAATAACTTGGCTGGCACCCATTGTTCAGACAACTGTTCACTTTCGCTTGCGGCCTTGTAATACCGCTCGAGCGCAGAATGTTCCTCACTTCCCGCAAACTCAGCAAGATCACCGGAGAATCCGGATAAACCGATGGCATTGACAAACCCTTGTCCAACAAGGGGTAAGTGCATTAATTGACTCATAATGTCCCTATTAAGATTATTTCTTGAAACTCAGGCACTAACGCCCGCCTCGAGCAACTTCGATTGTTGAGGGCGCTCGCCACATCGCTTTTTTAAATTGCGGTTAATTTTTCCTGATTAATCCACCAAGCTGGCATCCAACTCAGTACTCGCTACGCTCAGCAGTTCTTTCAGCGTTGCGCCGTTCTGGCTTATTTGTCGGTCAACCAACGTCCGCACCAGTGTCGAAACAGCATAAGTTCGATGCCCTTCGAACCCGAGCCAGGCATCGCCGCGCAAGTTGACATCCGTTGCATACACTTCGCGAAAAATCACACTGTGCCCGCTGTCCGGATCGACAATCACCAAGTGTTCCTGGACGATGCTCAGCAATAGTTTTAAAATAACGCCCCGCCCGATGCAACTCAACCAACAAGGAATTCAATTAATTACCAAACAAACACCACACTCCGTGTTACAGACCGGCGCACTTTTATTCATTCATTTATGACACACAAGTCAGAACCCCTTAAAGGCCATTCCTTATAACAACTGCCTGAATAATGATCCGTCACACCCTGAAAAATCCTGGCGTCAAAGTAGAACTTCCTACAAAGCAGAATAAAAATTCCTGATAGCAGGTAATACAATCCCACGCAAACAACCGAACAGGCTTACATGCACAAATGGCGAAACAATCGAAGGAAGTCACCGGATTGAGGTGATGAAGGCGGCCCGGGCGGGCCGCCAGATTTCAGCAGAGGGGTTTGTTGCCATACCAGCGCGGTGTATACACCCAGTCACCGCCTTCGGCGCGGGGGAACACGCAAGTGGTGGACGAGCCGATCAGCACCATGGTGCGCATGTCCACTTGCTCGGGCGTGAGCGCGCCGAGTGTGATGACCCGCAGCGTCTGGCCGGGGCGACCGATATCACGCCCCAGAACCACCGGGGTTTCAGGGCTACGGTGCTGTGCGACGATCTCCAGCGCACGGCCCAGTTGCCATGGCCGCGAGCGGGAGATCGGGTTGTAGAAGGCCAGCGCCAGATCGGCTTCGGCAGCCAGGTCAAGACGCTTTTCGATGATCGACCACGGCTTGAGGTTGTCCGACAGTGACATCACGCAGAAGTCATGCCCCAACGGCGCACCGGCCTGAGCGGCCGTCGCCAGCGAAGCGGAAACCCCCGGCAAGATCTCCAGCTCGACGCTGTGCCAGGCCGGATCACTCGACTCGTGCAAGGCTTCGAGCACGGCGGCGGCCATGGCGAACACGCCAGGGTCGCCAGACGAGACCACAATCACTGATCGCCCCTGGGCGGCCAGCTCGAAGGCGTGACGGGCACGCTGCATCTCTTCGCGGTTATCGGTGCAATGCAGCACTTGATCCGGACGAAACGGGCCGGCCATGCGCACATAGGTTTCGTAACCGAGCACATCAGTGGCTCTGGCCAATTCAGCCTTCACCGCTGGCACCATCAATTCGGCAGCGCCGGGGCCCAGGCCGATCACCGCCAGTCGACCGCGTGGCTGGCCGATCTGCGAAACGTTCAGAGGCTGTTCGGCGATTGCCAGTGCCAGATGCCCGTCGATCGGGATAATCGTCGCGCCGGGAAGAGCCCTGCGAGCCATCTCGCTGGCATCGCCGGCAGGGGAGGCAAAACGCAGCGGCACACCCAGTTCAAGCGCCGCTTCGCGCAGCGTCGGGCTGGCCATTTCCGTGGCGGGCGCCAGCAAACACGCCAGCGATTGCGCGGCAACTTGCGCCTGACGCAGTGCCGCGCGAATCGTCTGCGGCAAATCCGCCACCCCGGCGCTCACCGCCAACAACACACTGCGCGGGTAGATCAACAGTTCATTGGCTGTCGGCGACCGTTCGGCGCTGCCGACATGGATCGACAAATGTGCCTCGGCATCTTGAGGTAACTGTGCTTGCGCCAACCAGGGCGCAGCGCCTTCGATGCGCACGTGTTCGCCCGCCAGCAAGTCCGAGACAAAGCGCTTGCCCAGCTCCAGATCGCCCAAGGCATACCCGTCGGGTGGATTGAGCAGGCAGGTGCCGAAACGCAGCTCACCGCTGGTGGTAATCGCCGCCGCAACGTCGAGGCCAGCGGCAATCTCGCGCGCCATGCCATTCACCCCACCCAGGCCACCCAGCAGCGGCACCACGGCGCTGCCGTCTTCGGCCACGGCCAGCACCGGCGGCTCGGCGCCCTTCTCCAGCAGCAACGGCGCCAGGGTGCGGATCACGATTCCGGCGGCGCACAGCGCGATGATCGGCGTGTCCTGTTGATAAAGCTCGCGCAAGGTCGCGCCGAACTCGTGATACACACGGTCCGCGCCTTCGACCCGTTCGGCCAGTCCGTGGATCAATGCGCCGGGGTATAGCTGCGCAATTTTGCGCGCGGTGGCGAGGCTGCCGTTGCCGAGAATGACAATCGCCGGAGCGGAATGAGTCATCAGCCTTGCCACCTTTCACCGGGAACGATGATCAGTGAGAAATACGGCGAGGACATCGGCTCGACCTGATCCAGCGGCACGATCTTCTGATTGGCCATGGTCGCGCGCTCGACGTACAGCGCGCGCTGCGCCAGACCAAGCTCTTCGAGCACCTGACGGACTTTGGGAAAGTTACGCCCCAGTTTCATGATCACTGCGGCATCGGCATCGGCCAGGCGCCGCTTGAGGTCTTCGTGAGGCAACACCCCCGATAATACCGACAGGCTCTGATTTCGATACACCAGCGGCGCACCGAGTACCGACGCGCCGCCGAGCATCGAGCAGACGCCCGGCACGACTTCGGCTTCATAACGTTCGGCCAGGCGATCATGCAGGTACATGTAGGAGCCATAGAAGAACGGATCGCCTTCGCAGATCACCGCCACGTCACGACCCGCGTCCAGATGCGCGGCGAGTTGTTCGCCAGCCGCATCGTAGAAGTCGCTGATCACTTGTTCGTACGACAGCGGCGCCGGCAACGCTTCGGTGGTCACCGGGTAAACCAGCGGCAGCAGGGTTTGCGCGTCCTGCAGATGGGCTTCGATGATGCCGAAGGCATTGCCCTTTTTGCCCTTGGCAACGAAGTACGCCACTACCGGCGATTCACGCAGCAGGCGCAGGGCTTTAACGGTAATCAGCTCCGGATCACCGGGGCCGACGCCCAGGCCGATCAAACGTCCAGGTTGCTGCATCATTCGATCTCCGTGGCGAGGGCATTGACGGCGGCGGCGGCCATGGCGCTGCCGCCCAGCCGGCCTTGCATGATGACGAAGGGCACGCCACGGCTATCGGCGGCGAGTGCTGCCTTGGATTCGGCGGCGCCGACGAAGCCCACCGGGAAGCCAAGGATCAGCGCCGGTTTCGGTGCGCCGGCGTCGAGCATTTCCAACAGATAAAACAGCGCGGTCGGCGCATTGCCGATCACCACCACGCTGCCTTCCAGGTGCGGGCGCCATAGCTCCAGCGCGGCGGCGGAGCGGGTGTTACCCAGCTCGCGGGCAAGCTCTGGCACGCTTTCATCGCGCAGGGTGCAGATGACTTCGTTGTTCGCAGGCAAACGCGTGCGGGTCACGCCTTCGGAAACCATCCGCGCGTCGCACAGAATCGGCGCACCGGCGGCCAGCGCATCACGCCCAGCCTTGCCCGCGCCTTCGGAAAATTGCAGCCCGTCGATAGCGTCGACCATGCCGCAGGCGTGGATCACACGGACCGCGAGTTTTTCCAGATCGGCCGGAATACGCGCAAGGTTGGCCTCGGCACGAATGATCGCGAAGGAGTTGCGATAAATCTCCTGACCGTCGCGGATGTAATCAAGCATCAAGGGAACTCCGTGGGCGGGCGTCGAGCAAGGCGCCGACCGCTTCAATAGTAAGATTGCATGCGTGCAGGGTGCCGAAACCGGACTGTCCCGCATCGCGAAAATAGAGGTTGTAGCGACCGGGTGCGACGGCCAGTAACGTGACCGGCACCCCATGAGCGGCGGCGCATGAACGCTGGCAACCGGACACATGCACCGTTTGATCATGGCGTTGCAACAGCGCAGCCAATTGCAAGGCGTCGCCCTTGGTATCGGCCAGGCCTTTGCCACAACCAGCGGAGCCGGTGCAGGCGATCAATCGTGACAAGGGCTGATCGGGTTCACACAACAGGCCCAGCTGCTCCACGCGCCGAATCACTTCGAGCGCTTGCTTCTTTTGAACATCGGGCAGTAACAGACTCTGCCACGGGGTGAAGCGCAGGCTCCCGCCGCCGAACTCGCGCGCCAGCTGCGCCGCGCCTCTGAGCACGGCGGGATCGAGCCGCCCCAACGCAGGTACGGCACCGATATAGACATAGTCGGTTCCGGCCTGCGGATGAACGCCGATGTGCAGAGCGTCCGGGCTCGATGAACGCCGCCAATCGGTGATCGGTGTCAAGGGAACACGCTCGGCCAGGCGAGCGAGAAATTCCGCGGCCGGGATTTCGGCCAGTACATGACGCATCCGTGTTTGATCGGGCCGCGCCAAATCGAGAAACAACTCCAGCACTGCAACGACCAACGCGTGTCCTTGCTCAAGTGACACTGAACCGGCGGGCGTGTCCGTGGGGCAACCCGCCAGACCGAATGCCAGCAACCGTTCGCCGTCTCGCTCAGCAGCAGACAACCACAGATCATGGGGGTGTTCGAGCATCGCCAGCGCCTCACCGCCGTCGAGTTGCACGGCAAACTTGGCGCTGAGCTGGTGAAAGCGTTCGTGGCTTTGCAAGGTGGCGAGCATCTGTTCAGCCAGCGGGCGCGTGTCGAACAGCATATGCCGATCAATCCCGGCGGCCGGGCTGAGCATCAGGTTGCGCACATCGTCGCCAGCAGCGGTACGCGGCCCCAATCCAGCGGCGAGCAGGCAATCGATCAGTGCCATCTGTTCGCCGCCGATCCCGCGAATCTGCAAGTTGGCGCGGTTAGTCGCCTCGATCACGCCCCCGGCAAACCGCTCGGCCGCGTCGGCCACCGCTTCAGCCTGGGCAGCGCTGATCGAGCCGCCGTTCAATTTGATCCGACAGATACCGCCATCCAGTGCCTGGACGATACGCAGCAACCCCGGGCAGGCCGAGGGGCGTAAAGCGGTGGACATCGGGCGTTCGTTCAAAGGGGTGACCGGCTGGCTGGCAGCGCTGTGATGGGCGAAAGGTCGCCATTATGCCTGCTTTGCCCAAGCGCATGAAAATGCCTGCCGGTCGGAATCCGCCATGGCTACAAATCACCCAGCCTGGCGCTGTTCAGAGTTCGTATTCTTCGAGCGTGAAAGGGATCTGGCGAAGCGCCTGCTCAACGCCCGCTCGATGAGCCTCCATTGTTCGGCGCTTGATCACCAGTTTTCTGGCGCGAATATCCAGTTGCGACATCGGCTGATGGATCTGCCAAAACAGGAACGTGGTGTTGAGGACCATCTTGATAAACCGGATATGACTGAGCACTACGACCAACTCGCCGCTGGCGTTATAACTGATCGGCAAAATATTCGAGTTGAACGTCTTGCCACTCAGGGCCGTAAAATTTTTCAGGATTGCTGCATCGTTTTCCAGCGCTGCAAGTCCTGCTTCAACTTGTGCCAGTTGGGAACGAGTGAGCAACGGCGCCGCCAACTTTCGCCATGCCTGTTGCACGCTTCCGGAAAATTCGCGCTGGACCAGAACGACGGGCTGTTCCTCAAGGCTCCAGCCAAATGACCAGAGAATGCCGGCAAAGTGATCGAACCATTCACCTGGCTGGGTACTGCTGTTGTAACGTTCATCCGCCTTGATCTGCGCGAGTAGCGCGCAATTCTTTACAAAATTGTTATCGGCGGCTGTCTGGTTCTCAATGCCTGTGAATAACATATTGTTCACGGCGATTGCATGACGACGGGTGTTATCTGAATTGATATCCATATCTCTTCCTGCCAACCTGGCAACTCATTAATCAATAAATGCTTCGTTGTTAAATCAGAGCGTCCATTAACTCTGATTTAAGTTGAGTCCAAACTAGCAAAAACGCCCCCTGAGAAAAGCGCTTTTGCACCACATTTAGTTTCCGCTATCGGTCAACCATTCTCCGACAACCGACCCACGTCAGATACCGGCTGCCGCGTTATGATGCCGCCCCTGAAGATCACCCTGGATTTAAGGAACGGCATGACACCCTGGCTAACGGTTGTGGGAATCGGTGAAGACGGCTTCAAGGGCCTGGGCAAGAATGCCCGGCGCGCTCTGATGAACGCCTCGCGGATCATCGGCGGCCAGCGCCAACTGGACTTGCTGCCCGTGTGCATTCGCGGCGAACGCCAGTTGTGGCCCAGTCCGTTTTCCCTTGAACCATTGCTGGCGCTGCGTGGCGAGCCGGTTTGTGTACTGGCCAGCGGCGACCCGATGTTTTTTGGCGTCGGCGCCAGCCTGGCGCGGCACCTGCCCGGCGCAGAAATGCTGATTTTGCCCGCCCCGTCCTCCGTGTCACTGGCGGCCGCTCGCCTGGGCTGGCCATTGCAGGATGTGGTGACACTGTCGGTGGTCGCCCGCCCCATCGCCGCACTCAACGCCCATCTGTTCAGTGGGGTGCGCTTGCTGGTGTTGAGCAACGACGGCCAGACTCCGGCAGCCATCGCGGCATTGCTGTGCGAACGTGGTTTCGGACCGAGTCGCCTTACCGTGCTGGAACATCTGGGCGGCGAAGCCGCACGACGCATCGAGGGTGTTGCCAACGACTGGAGTGAGCCGGCAACCGCCGATCTGAACCTGATCGCCATCGAATGCATCGCCGAACCGAACACGCCGCGCCTGTCCCGACTCGCCGGGTTGCCAGATTCTGCCTTCAAGCATGACGGCCAACTGACCAAACGCGATGTGCGCGCCATTACCCTCGCGCGCCTGGCCCCGATTCCCGGCGAACTGCTGTGGGACGTCGGCGCCGGCAGCGGTTCGATCAGCATCGAGTGGATGCGCGCTCATCCGAGCTGCCGGGCGCTGGCCATCGAAGCGAATGAAGGGCGGCAACTGTTGATCGAGCACAACCGCGATGCCTTGGGCGTCCCCGGTCTGCAATTGATTCGCGGCAGCGCCCCCCAAGCCCTGGATGGGCTGGAACGCCCGGACGCGATTTTCATCGGTGGCGGCGTCACCCGCGAAGGCGTACTCGATACTTGCTGGGCGCAACTCAAACCCGGCGGTCGACTGGTGGCCAACGCCGTCACCCTGCAAAGTGAAGTGACCTTGATGGCCTGGCGTGAACGGCATGGCGGTGAATTGACCCGCATTCATGTCGCCCAGGCGCAACCGCTGGGCGAGTTCGATACCTGGCGTCAGGCGCTGCCGATTACCTTGCTGGACGTGACGAAGCCCCTCGATGCGTGACGAAACCGCCGAACAACCCGCCCCGCTGCGCAGCGGCCTGACCACCGGCAGCTGCGCCACCGCCACCAGCCTCGCGGCGGCGCGCCTGCTGCTCAGTGGCGCGGAAGCAGACGCCGTCGAGATCATTCTGCCCAAAGGCAAACGGGTGCAGATGCGCCTGGAATTCTGTCGGCTGACGGACGCCGGCGCCGAAGCCGGAACGATCAAGGACGCCGGCGACGACCCGGACGTGACCCACGGCGCCCTGCTCTTTTCCCAGGTGCGCTTGCACAGTGAGCCGGGCATTCGCTTCAGCGCCGGTCGTGGGGTGGGCACCGTCACACGGCCCGGGCTGGTGCTGAACGTCGGCGAACCGGCGATCAATCCGGTACCGCGCAAGATGATCAGCGACCACCTGATGCGGCTGGCCGAAGAGCTGGATTATCAGGGCGGCTTCGAAGTCACGGTGAACGTCGAGGACGGCGAAGCCCTGGCACTGAAAACGATGAACCCGCGCCTGGGGATTCTCGGCGGCCTGTCGATCCTCGGCACCAGCGGCATCGTCCGGCCGTTCTCTTGCGCGGCCTACATCGCCTCGATCCACCAAGGCATCGACGTCGCCAAAACCAACGGTTACCTGCACATCGCCGCGTGCACCGGCAACGCCAGTGAAGACACCATGCGCCGAGTCTATGACTTGCCGGAAATCGCCCTGATCGAAATGGGCGACTTTGTCGGCGCGGTGCTCAAGCACTTGCGCAAAGTGCCTGTGGATAAACTCAGCCTGTGCGGCGGCTTCGGCAAGATCAGCAAACTGGCGGCCGGGCACATGGATTTGCACAGTCGGCATTCAAGCATCGACCTGCCACAACTGGCCGAATGGGCGGCGTCGGTCGGCGCCGATGAGGCGTTGCAACAGGCGATCCGCCAAGCCAATACCAGTCAACAGGCATTGGCCATGGCCAGCGCCGCCGGGATCGCCCTCGGCGACGCGGTGTGTCAGCACGCGCTGGACTTTGCCCGCAGCGTGGTGCCGGCGCAGGTTCAGGTCGAAGTGTTCGCCATCGACCGCCAGGGCGGGATTGTCGGCCATGCGGGAGTTTTTCAATGAAGCGCGTGTTGTTGCTCGGCGGCGTCACTGAGGCCCTGGCCATTGCCCGGACGCTGGGCCCGGAACACATCTATAGCCTGGCCGGTGTCGGTCGCGTGCCGACGGACCTGAACTGCCAGGTTCGGGTTGGCGGCTATGGCGGCGCTGAAGGTCTGGCGCAATTCGTTCGGGCTGAAGGCATCGACCTGCTGCTGGATGCGACCCATCCTTACGCAGCGCAAATCAGTCAGAACGCCGCGACTGCCGCGAAGTTGAGCGGCATCGCATGCTGGGCTCTACGGCGTCCGGCCTGGCAACCACAAGCCGGAGATGACTGGCGCGAAGTCAGCGACTGGGCCGAACTGATCGAAGCACTCAAACCCTTCCGCCGACCGCTGTTCACCCTCGGCCGCGAACCGCTGCAGCACCTGCACGAAATCCCGCCGGAGCAATTCTGGACGTTGCGTGCGCTGGACGTTTATCCCGGCAATGAGCGCTGCGAAGTGATCGGCGCGCGTGGGCCGTTTCTGATCGAGGATGAACGCGAGCTGTTCGAGCGTCGGCAGATCGACGTGCTGATCAGCAAAAACAGCGGCAGCGCCGCCACCGAGCCGAAGCTGGAAGTGGCACGGGAACGTGGAATGCCGGTGCTGGTGTTGAAGCGGCCGGTGTTGCCGGGGGTTGAGCGGGAGTTTTGGGCGGTGGATGAGGTCTTGGCTGCACTGGCGAAGCGCAATCTAGCGGACGAATAAATCATTGTGTGGCGAGGGGGCTTGCCCCCGTTCGGCTGCGAAGCAGTCGCAAACAGGTAGACACGGTTCAGGCTGATAAAATCAGGTTGCAGGTTTTGGGGCCGCTGCGCGGGCCCAACGGGGGCAAGCCCCCTCGCCACAGGGTTGTAGGCTAGCCGCAACTCATCCGGCATTTCCAAACGATACCGCTACACTCGTTTGAAAGTCTGCTGCGACACCACACCGCACGCGGCCTTTTTACTTATCGCCCCTGATCAGGCTAAATAGCCGCGCCTGATCGCCCACTCAACCGGATCTGCCCTCATGTCCCGACAACGGCTAGCATTTGCCTGGATCGCCTGCTTTGCAGTGCTGTTCAACATGCTCGCCATGCCGATGTCCGGAGCGATGGCGCAGACGGCGAAATCACCTGCAGAGCAATTGATGTGGGGCAGTTTCTGCTCTTCCAACGGCACCAAACTGGTAGCGACCTCCCTGGGCGACATCGAGCAGAAAGCCCCGCAGAGCGACGATCATTCCAACATGCAGCATTGCTGGTGCTGCTCGGGCTCTGCGCCTTTGGTGGCGTTGCCGGGGCATGCGCCGCAGCTGTATTTTGCGCGTTTCGAGGCCAATCGAAGCCTGCTGCCTGCCACACTCGACACCCCTGCACCGCGCCAGCAATGGCCAAGTCTCAACCCCCGCGCGTCCCCTCTGGTGTGATTCCTTCTCGCAATTGACCTGCGTTTTGAATCGTTCTGGAGAACTGCCATGTTGAACAAGCTCATCGTTCTGGCTGTATTGCTGCTGCCTGCCTGTTTTGTCAATGCTCACGAATACAAGGCTGGCGAACTTGCGATCGCCCATCCGTGGTCGCAAGAATTGCCGCCCAACGCGCCCACCGTCGCGGCGTATTTCGTGATTCACAACAATGGCAAAACCGCCGACCGACTGTTGAGCGTCGACTCACCTGTCGCAGGCGTTGCCCAACTGCACGAGCATGTGAAGCAAAACGACCTGATGAAAATGCAGCAAGTGCCCAGCATCGAGATTCCGGCTGGCGGCAAGGTCAACTTCGCACCGATGGCGTATCACGTGATGCTGCTGGAGCTGAAGGACCGCGGGCTGCTGAGCGACGGCAAGCGCTTCCCGCTGACGATGCACTTCGAAAAATCCGGCGATGTGACGGTCGAGGTCGCGGTGCAGAAAAAGGCGCCTGATGGCATGCAAGAGCATATGCACGCTCAGTAATCGCCCACGTTGAAAACGCCCATGCGCCCACTTGGCAACAGGTCATCCGTGCACCGCCGTCAGCCAATGAGCCTGACGCGCGGCAGCTGGATCAGCCTGTTCGCCATGGTGATGATCTTTATCGGCCCGCTGATTTCTCAGTCGATGCCGATTGATCAACGTGCCTCAATGTCCATGAGCATGTCGATGGACATGCCCGCCATGGAGCATGGCGGGCAACCCGCCGCCGAGCACTGCCCGCCCAAAGCCGACCATCACGCACTCTGGGAAAAATGTGGCTATTGCAGCCTGCTGTTCAATTGCCCGGCGCTGACTGACGGTCAGTTCTTCGCCGCCTTCGACAGTCCACAGACAACCACTTTCAGCACTCCCGCTACCCGCCTGGGCCACGCCCGGCAAACCTTCTTCCCCGGCGCCCGCACCCGCGCCCCACCCATCGTCGCGTAAACACTCACCTCCGATCTCACGCGGCCCGCAACATGGCCATAGCAACCTGTGGGAGCGAGCTGGGTGGTGAAGGGGCTTGCCCTCGTTCGGCCGCGTAGCAGTCGTAAAACGTTGCACGCCGTGTACCTGATACACGGCGATCGCAGGTTTTGGGCCCGCTTTGCGGCCCAACGGGGGCGAGCCCCCTCGCCACAGGAACTTGCTCCCACAGAGATTTGCAGGCTGCCGGCCGTGTCGTTTACGACTGTTCGATGGACATTGTCATGCCAAGATTTTCTGCTGACACACGCTTGGGCGCTGCCCAGGCTTCTTTTACCTTGAACGAATCTCACGTTCGCTTAAGGCACGCCACGGCCGTTCTTTGTGGCTTGCTGCTGGCACCGATGGTGCAGGCCGATGAACACGCCGGGCACTCCGAAGAACTGAGCCCGACGGTGATTACCGCCATCGCGCCGAGTTCGCCGCTGACCATCGTCACCAACCCCAAGGACCCGCGCCAACCGGTGCCGGCCAGCGACGGTGGCGATTATCTGAAGACCATCCCCGGCTTCGCGCTGGTGCGCAACGGCGGCACCAACGGCGATCCGGTGCTGCGCGGCATGTTCGGTTCGCGCCTGAATATCCTTACCAACGGCAGCATGATGCTCGGCGCCTGCCCCGGCCGCATGGATGCGCCAACCTCGTACATTTCGCCGGAAACCTACGACAAACTCACCGTCATCAAAGGCCCGCAAACCGTGCTCTGGGGCCCCGGCGCATCGGCCGGCACCGTGCTGTTCGACCGCGAGCCGGAGCGCTTCGGCGAACTCGGCACCCGGGTGAACGCCAGCGTGCTGGCCGGTTCCAACGGGCGCTTCGACAAAGTGGTGGACGCCGCTGCCGGCGGGCCGCTGGGCTACGTGCGCGTGATCGGCAACACCGCGCATTCCGACGACTACAAGGACGGCAACAACGACACCGTGCCCTCGCGCTATGACAAGTGGAACGGCGACATCGCTGTCGGCTGGACCCCGAGCGCCGACACGCTGCTGGAACTGACCGCCGGCAAGGGCGATGGCGAAGCCCGTTATGCCGGGCGCGGCATGGACGGTTCGCAGTTCTTGCGCGAAAGCCTCGGCCTGCGCTTCGAACAGTCAAACATCGGTGAGGTGCTGGATAAGGTCGAGGCACAGGTCTACTACAACTACGCCGACCACGTGATGGACAACTACACCCTGCGCACGCCGTCCGGCACCGGGATGATGGCCGGCCCCATGGCCTCCAACGTTGACCGCCGGACCCTCGGCGCTCGGATCAAAGCCACCTGGCGCTGGGCCGATGTGCAGCTGATCAGCGGCGTGGATGCGCAAACCAACGAACATCGTCAACGCAGTGCGATGGGCGTCGACGCCTACAAGGATGTACCGCGCAACAAGGACGCCGACTTTCATAATTACGGCGTATTCAGCGAACTGACCTGGTACGCCGCCGACCGTGATCGGTTGGTCACCGGGGCACGACTGGATCGCGCGTCGGCCAAGGATTATCGGCAAACCATCGGCTCCGGGATGATGGCCCGCCCCAACCCGACGGCCGACGACACCCGCGCCGATACACTGCCCAGCGGTTTCGTCCGTTACGAGCATGACCTGGCCGACAGCCCGACCACGCTGTATGCCGGTCTCGGTCACGCCCAGCGCTTCCCGGATTACTGGGAGCTGTTTTCGCCCAAGTCCGGCCCCGCCGGTTCGGTGAACGCCTTCGACTCGATCAAACCGGAGAAAACCACCCAGCTCGATTTCGGTCTGCAATACAAGACCGAAGACCTTGAAGCCTGGGCCTCGGGTTACGTCGGGCAAGTGCGCGACTACATCCTGTTCAACTACACGCCGGGGATGATGGGCATGACCTCGCAAGCGGAGAACATCGACGCGCGCATCATGGGCGGCGAACTCGGGGCCGCCTACAAGCTGACGGCCAACTGGAAAGCCGACGCGACCCTGGCCTACGCCTGGGGCAAGAACAGCAGCGACGGCAGTGCCCTGCCGCAGATGCCACCGCTGGATGCCCGTTTCGGCCTGACCTACAGCGAAGACAACTGGAGCGCCGGCGCCTTGTGGCGGGTGGTGGCGGCGCAGAACCGCATCGACCAGGACAAGGGCAACGTGGTCGGCAAAGACTTCGACACGAGCTCGGGTTTTGGCGTGTTCTCGCTCAACGGCGCGTACCGGATCAACAAGAACTGGAAGGTCAGCAGCGGCGTCGACAATTTGTTCGGCAAGGCGTACGCCGAGCATTTGAACCTGGCGGGCAACGCTGGTTTCGGGTTCCCGGCCAATGATCCGCAAGCCATCAACGAACCGGGGCGCACGCTCTGGACCAAGGTTGATATGAGCTTCTAACAAGAAAAGTCAAAAGATCGCAGCCTTCGGCAGCTCCTACATGGGCCAAGGATATCGCCGCAATTGCGGGTGTAAACACATCCCGTAGGAGCTGCCGGAGGCTGCGATCTTTTCAAGACAAATGAATCGCCAAGCGGAGCACACAAATGAAACAGCCCAAACCGAATTTCTACAACCTGGCCTGGCGCTGGCATTTCTATGCCGGTCTGTTCGTCGCGCCATTCATGGTGATGCTGGCCTTGACCGGCATCATTTACCTGTTCAAACCGCAACTCGACCCGTTGATGTACGGCAGCCTGCTGAATGTCCCGCCTGCTCATCACACGGTCTCCGCCGATGAACTGCTCAAGCGGGTGAAAGAGGCGTATCCACTGGGCCAGATCAAACAATACCTGCCGCCGCTCAACGCCGAACGCAGTGCGCAATTTGTGGTGATCAATGAAGGTCATGAACTGAACGTGTTCATCGATCCGTACCACGGCGACATCCTTGGCGAACAAGACGCGAAGAAGAATCTGCAAGCGATAGCACGCTCGATTCACCGCGAATTGATGATCGGCACCGTCGGTGACCGGCTGGTGGAACTGGCCGCCGGTTGGGGCATGGTGCTGGTGGTTTCCGGGGTATTTCTGTGGTGGCCACGCGGCCAGTGCGCCGGGATTCTCTGGCCACGCATGAACAGTCGCGGCCGAGTGCTCTGGCGCGACCTGCACGCGGTGACCGGGTTCTGGGGCGCTGCCTTGTTGCTGGTGATGCTGCTCAGCGGCATGACCTGGACCGGGTTCTGGGGCAAGCAATACGCCGACCTCTGGAATCGCTTCCCGATTGCCATGTGGAATGAGGTGCCCAAATCCGATGTCGAGGCCCGCAGCCTCAACAGCGCCACCCGTCAGACCATTCCATGGGCCATGGAAAACACACCGATGCCGATGTCCGGCGACCACGCCGAACACATGGCGCACACCGCCACCCAAGCCGGCCCGGCAGCGCCGACCATCAGCCTGCAAGACGTGCAAGACATCGCCGTGCAGCGCAAGGTCGAACCTGGCTACAGCATCACCTTCCCCACCACAGCCACCGGTGTATTCACCATCGCGGTGTTCGCCGACGACCCGCGCAATGACGCCACCCTGCATGTCGACCAATACACCGGCGACGTCCTCGCCGACGTGCGCTGGCAGCATTACAGCAACGTCGCCCGGGCCACCGAAGTCGGCGTGATGCTGCACGAAGGCAAGATGTTCGGCCCGTTCAATCAGATCATCGTGCTGCTGATCTGCCTGATGATTTTGCTCAGTGCCGTCAGCGGTGTGGTGATCTGGTGGAAACGCCGGCCACAGGGCAAATTCGGCGTACCGCCGTTGCGTCACGACCTGCCGAAATGGAAAACCGCGATGCTCATCATGTTCGGGTTGGCGGTGATGTTTCCGTTGGTGGGGGCTTCGCTGGTGGTGGTCTGGGTGTTGGATCGGGTGCTGCTGTCGCGTTTGAGTCGGCAAACTGAATCCACTTCAGCTTCATCATGAAGCAGGCGAGATGCGCGTTTTAGAAGGATCTATAGACTTCTGGCGCTTATCTCTGAAGCATAGGGCCTCTTCGCGGGCAAGCCTCGCTCCTACAGGATTTGTGTCGATCACAAATATTGCGCACGACACAAACCCTGTAGGAGCGAGGCTTGCCCGCGAAGGCGTCATCAGCCACAGCAAAACTCCCAAGAGAAATGCATGACCTCGCTGAACCTCACGAACCTCGCCTGGACACCCCTGGGCCACGGCCATTGCCATCACCAGTTCCAGCTGCGTGATGCATCGTTGCACGTGGCCGCTGGCGAATTCGTCGGGTTGATCGGCCCCAACGGCAGCGGCAAGACCAGCCTGTTACGGTGCGCCTATCGCTTCAGCAAACCGCAAAGCGGCGAGGTTAAGCTGGAGCATCACAATGTCTGGAAGCAATCTTCACGCTGGTGTGCGCAACGCATCGCGGTGGTGTTGCAAGAGTTCCCCGACGCCTTCGGCCTGACCGTGGATGAAGTGGTCGCCATGGGCCGTACGCCGCACAAAGGGTTGTTTGATGGCGATACCCTTGAGGACCGAAAACGGGTGGCTCATGCCCTCGAATCGGTCGGCCTCAAAGGCTTCGAAGACCACGCCTTCGCCACGCTTTCCGGTGGTGAAAAACAGCGCGTGATCCTCGCCCGCGCCCTGGCCCAACAACCGCAATTGCTGATCCTCGACGAACCCACCAATCACCTCGACCCGCGCTATCAGCTGGAGCTGTTGCAATTGGTCAAGCGTCTGCAGATCGGCACGCTGGCGAGCATCCATGACCTCAATCTGGCGGCAGCTTTTTGCGACCGGCTGTACGTGATCAATCACGGTCACATTGTGGCCAGTGGCCCACCCAAAGAAGTCCTGACCGCCCAGCTTTTGCACAACGTGTTCGGCGTCGACGCCCTGATCGACGACCATCCCTTGCACGGCTACCCACGAATCACCTGGATAACCCAATCATGACTTTGCGTTCCCTGCTTTGCGTCGTTCTGTTGCTGGGCAGTGCCCACGCTTTCGCCGAAGCCACGAAATACCCGCTGACCGTCCAGAGCTGCAACCGCGAAGTGACGTTCAAGCAAGCGCCGAAACACGCGGTCAGCCATGACATCAACATGACCCAGATGATGCTCGCCCTCGGCCTCAAACCGCAGATGGCCGGCTACAGCGGCGTGACGGGCTGGAAGTCGGTGACGCCCCAGATGCAGACCATCCTTGATGGCCTGCCGGAACTGGCGGCCAAGTACCCGTCAGTGGAAACCCTGCTCAACGCCAACGTCGATTTCTTCTTCGCCGGTTGGGATTACGGCATGCGCGTCGGCGGTGATCTCACCCCGCAAACCCTGCAGCCGCTGGGCATCAACGTGTACGAACTCACCGAGTCCTGCGCCTTCGTCATGCCGCGCCCACCGGCCAGCCTGGAAGACACTTACAACGACCTGCGCAATCTCGGGAAAATCTTCGACGTGCAGGACCGCGCCAACGCTGTGATCGCCCGGATGCAGGCGCAGGTCGCCGACATCCGCAAGGGTCTGCCGATGGACAAGCCACGGGTATTTCTCTACGACAGTGGTGAAGACCGGGCCATGACTTCCGGTCGTCTAGGGATGCCGCAGGCGCTGATCGACGCTGCCGGCGGGCGCAATATTCTCGACGACGTCGAGGCGAGCTGGACCCGGGTCAACTGGGAAAACGTGGTCGAGCGCAATCCGCAGGTGATCGTGATCGTTGATTACGGCGAAGTCACCGCACAGCAGAAGGAGCAATTCCTGCTGAACAATAAGGCCCTGCAATCGGTGGACGCGATCAAGAACCAGCGCTTCATCGTCATCCCTTACGTGCAGGCCACGCCGGGGATCGACAACGTGCTGGCGGTCGAAAGCCTGGCCAAGGGTTTCCACGGCGAATGATCGATCGTCGCTATGCCTGGTTGCTGATTGCCCTCGGCGCACTGTTGCTGGTGTCGTGCGTGGTGTCGCTGGGTTTCGGCCCGGCGCGGGTGCCCGTGGAGTTGGTGTGGCGGATTCTGCTGCACAAGATTTCTGGTTTCGGTGTTCCGGACTGGACGGCCGGCCAGGAACACATCGTCTGGCTGATCCGCGTGCCGCGCATGTTGCTCGGCGCGCTGGTGGGCGCTGGCCTGGCGTTGATCGGCGCGGTGCTGCAAGCGGTGACGCGCAATCCGCTGGCGGACCCGCACCTGCTCGGTGTGACCTCCGGCGCGACCCTCGGCGCGGTGATCGTGGTGCTGCATGTCGGTGAAATCGCAGGCCTGCTGACCTTGCCGATTGCGGCGTTTATCGGCGCGCTGCTGAGCATGCTGGTGGTGCTGATGATCGCCAATCGCAATGGCCGGCTCGACAGTGATCGACTGTTGCTGTGCGGCGTGGCGGTGTCGTTCGTGATGATGGCGATTGCCAATCTGCTGTTGTTTCTGGGCGACCATCGCGCCAGTTCCGCGGTGATGTTCTGGATGCTTGGCGGTCTCGGGTTGGCGCGCTGGGAATTGCTCGCGGTGCCGGCGGCGAGTGTGTTGCTTGGGTTGGTGTTGCTGCTGGGGATGGCCCGGCCGTTGAATGCGCTGATGGCCGGCGAACAGACGGCTGTGACCCTTGGGCTGAATGCTCGCACCGTGCGTTTGTGGGTGTTTTTGATTGCCTCACTGATGACCGGAGTGTTGGTGTCGATCAGTGGGTCTATCGGCTTCGTCGGGCTGATGGTGCCGCACATCGCGCGGCGGTTGGTCGGGGCCGAGCATCGGCGATTGCTGCCGGTGTGCGTGTTGCTGGGCAGCCTGTTCCTCGTCTGGGTCGATGTGGCCGCCCGCACCCTGATCGCCCCGGAAGACTTGCCCATCGGCGTCGCCACTGCCGCGATTGGCGGGTTGTTCTTCATCGGCCTGATGCGCCGCCGCTAACCTCTTCTCTACGCCTTCTGTAGGAGCTGTCGAGTGAAACGAGGCTGCGATCTTTTGACTTTGATTTTTTAAGATCAAAAGATCGCAGCCTCGTTTCACTCGACAGCTCCTACGGTAATGCAAGTGTCCTGGCCAGCGATTTCGCCAGCACACGACACCTACGCCCCAATGTGGCGCACCTCGTTGCACCCATGCGCCAAACGCGATCCTTCGTGGTGCGCCGCCAAACCCGCGCAACCGCTCTACTACGACATTTGCTTGCCCTTCCCCGACCGGGCACAGCCCTTGCTAAAGACCCTTCAGTCGTCCGCATCTGCCAACCATAAAAAACTTTAACGTTCATGGAGATCGCACAATGAAGCGTCGCAGTTTGATCAAGGCTTTCACACTATCGGCAAGCATTGCCGCGATGGGCATGGCCTGGACGGTCCAGGCCGCCGAGACCATCAAGGTCGGTATTCTGCATTCGTTGTCCGGGACCATGGCGATCTCCGAAACCTCCCTCAAAGACATGGCGTTGATGACCATCGACGAAATTAACGCCAAGGGCGGTGTGAACGGCAAGATGCTGGAGCCGGTGGTGGTCGACCCGGCATCGAACTGGCCGCTGTTCGCCGAAAAGGGCCGGCAGTTACTGACTCAGGACAAAGTGGCGGTGGTGTTCGGTTGCTGGACATCGGTGTCGCGCAAATCGGTACTGCCGGTGTTCGAAGAGCTCAACGGCCTGCTGTTCTACCCGGTGCAGTACGAAGGCGAAGAAATGTCGCCGAACGTGTTCTACACCGGCGCAGCGCCAAACCAGCAGGCGATTCCGGCGGTGGAATACCTGATGAGCGAAGAAGGTGGCAGCGCCAAGCGTTACTTCCTGCTCGGCACCGACTACGTCTACCCGCGCACCACCAACAAAATCCTGCGCTCGTTCCTGCACGCCAAAGGTGTGGCGGACAAGGACATCGAAGAGGTCTACACCCCGTTCGGCCATAGCGACTATCAAACCATCGTCGCCAACATCAAAAAATTCTCCGCCGGTGGCAAGACCGCCGTCATCTCCACCGTCAACGGCGACTCCAATGTGCCGTTCTATAAAGAGTTGGCCAACCAGGGCCTGAAAGCCACCGAGGTTCCGGTCGTGGCCTTCTCCGTGGGCGAAGAAGAATTGCGTGGCATCGACACCAAACCGCTGGTGGGCAACCTCGCGGCGTGGAACTACTTCCAGTCGGTCGAGAACCCGCAGAACAACAAATTCGTCGCCGACTGGAAAGCCTATGCCAAGAAACACAACCTGCCGGGCGCCGACAAAGCGGTGACCAACGACCCGATGGAAGCCACCTACGTCGGCATCCACATGTGGGCGCAAGCCGCCGAGAAAGCCAAGTCCATCGACGTCGACAAAGTCCGTGAAGCCCTGGCCGGCCAGACTTTCGCCGCGCCGTCCGGTTACACCTTGACCATGGACAAGACCAACCACCACCTGCACAAGCCGGTGATGATCGGCGAGATTCAGGCCGACGGTCAGTTCAACGTGGTGTGGCAGACCGAAGGGCCGATCCGCGCCCAGCCGTGGAGCCCATTCATTCAGGGCAACGACAAGAAGCCGGACTATGCGGTGAAGAGCAACTGATTCACCCCGCTTAGCCTGATCGTTCCCACGCTCTGCGTGGGAATGCCTCAACGGACGCTCTGCGTCCGCTTTGGGACGCGGAGCGTCCCGGGCTGCATTCCCACGCGGAGCGTGGGAACGATCAATACAGGACACTCGTTATGCCCACTGCCCTTTACCGCTTGATCCTCGCCGTCGCGCTGTTACTACCGATGGCCACCCACGCCGGCGACGCCGAAGATTTCGTCGCGGCCAATCCCGTGCAGCAAGCCAAACTTCTGGAAACCTGGGCCGCGCAGCCCGATCCGGTTCGTATCGAACTGATCAACGCCTTGCAACAAGGCGAATTGACGGTCGATGGCCAAGCAAAAACCCTGCGCCTGAACAATCGCCTGCGCGGTCTGATCGACACCGCTTTGGCCAGCCACCAATTGCTCGCCGCCGACGCCAAAATCCGCTTGGCCGCCGCGCAGCAATTGCAGAAAAGCGCCAAACCGGCACAGCTGAAATTCCTCGACCAGCAGCTGGCGGGCGAAAAAGACGAAAGCGTTCACGCTGCCCTGAGCCTGGCGCTGGCCAACCTGCAACTGGTCGATACCGATCCGGCCGTGCGCCTCGCCGCTGTGCGCTTGCTCGGTGAAACCGGCGATCCGCTGGCCCGCACCCGCCTGGAAGGGTTGCTCGAACCCGGCGTCGAGGCCGATGCCAATGTGCGCACCGCCGCCGAAACCAGCCTGGCCCAGGTCAAACGCAAATTGCTGATCGGCGAGATGCTCGGCCAGGCCTTCAGCGGCATGTCCCTCGGTTCGATTCTGCTGCTGGCGGCCCTCGGGTTGGCGATCACCTTCGGCCTGCTCGGCGTGATCAACATGGCCCACGGCGAGATGCTGATGCTCGGCGCTTACTCGACTTACGTGGTGCAGCTGATGTTCCAGCGCTTCGCTCCGCAGGCCATCGAGTTTTACCCGCTGATGGCTTTGCCGGTAGCGTTTTTTGTCACCGCCGGGATTGGCATGGCGCTGGAGCGCACGGTGATTCGTCACCTCTATGGCCGCCCATTGGAAACCCTGCTCGCCACGTGGGGCATCAGCCTGATGCTGATTCAGTTGGTGCGCCTGGTGTTCGGCGCGCAGAACGTTGAAGTGGCCAACCCGGCGTGGTTGTCGGGCGGGATTCAGGTGCTGCCGAACCTGGTGCTGCCGTACAACCGTATCGTGATCATCGCGTTCGCCTTGTTTGTGGTGGTGCTGACCTGGCTGCTGCTGAACAGGACGCGCCTCGGTTTGAACGTGCGTGCCGTCACTCAAAACCGCAACATGGCTGCCTGCTGCGGCGTACCGACCGGGCGTGTGGACATGCTCGCCTTCGGCCTAGGCTCTGGCATTGCGGGCCTGGGCGGAGTAGCCCTCAGCCAGATCGGCAACGTCGGCCCGGACCTCGGCCAAAGCTACATCATCGACTCGTTCCTGGTGGTGGTGCTCGGCGGTGTCGGCCAATTAGCCGGTAGCGTATTGGCCGCCTTCGGTCTGGGCATCGCCAACAAAATTCTCGAACCGCAGATCGGTGCGGTGCTGGGCAAAATCCTGATCCTCGCGCTGATCATTCTGTTCATTCAGAAACGTCCGCAAGGCCTCTTCGCACTGAAAGGACGGGTGATCGACTGATGAACCAGCCCCTGATGCTCACGGCCACACAAAAGGCCGGCCCCAAAGTCACGATTGCTGTCGGTGCGGTAATCCTCGTTCTGCTGATGGCGTTGCCATTGCTGTCGTTGTTGCCGGCGGACAGCACTTTTCATGTCTCGGCTTATACGCTGACCCTGGTGGGCAAAATCCTTTGCTACGCCATCGTCGCCCTGGCGCTCGATCTGGTCTGGGGTTACGCCGGCCTGCTGTCCTTGGGTCACGGTCTGTTCTTCGCCCTCGGCGGTTATGCGATGGGCATGTACCTGATGCGCCAGGCCTCGGGCGATGGCTTGCCGGCGTTCATGACGTTTCTGTCGTGGACCGAATTGCCGTGGTACTGGACCGGCACCAGCAGCTTCCTCTGGGCCATGTGTCTTGTTGTGTTAGCGCCTGGACTGCTGGCGTTGGTGTTCGGTTTTTTCGCCTTCCGTTCACGGATCAAGGGCGTGTATTTCTCGATCATGACCCAGGCCTTGACCTTCGCCGGGATGTTGCTGTTTTTCCGCAACGAAACCGGGTTTGGCGGCAACAACGGCTTCACCAACTTCCGCACCATTCTCGGGTTTGGCATCACCGAACCGGGCACGCGTGCTGTGCTGTTTTTCGCCACGGTGTTGCTGCTGGTGGCGAGCCTGTTCATCGGCTGGCGGCTGGCGCAAAGCAAGTTCGGCCGGGTGCTGACCGCGTTGCGCGATGCGGAAAATCGCCTGATGTTCTGCGGCTACGATCCACGCGGCTTCAAGTTGTTTGTCTGGGTGTTGAGCGCGGTATTGTGCGGCCTGGCCGGTGCGCTGTATGTGCCGCAAGTCGGGATCATCAACCCGAGTGAAATGTCGCCGACCAACTCCATCGAAGCCGCCGTTTGGGTAGCCCTCGGTGGTCGCGGCACGTTGATCGGTCCTCTGCTCGGCGCGGGTGTGGTCAACGGGATGAAGAGTTGGTTCACCGTGGCGTTTCCGGAGTACTGGCTGTTTTTCCTCGGTGCGCTGTTCATCGTGGTGACGTTGTACCTGCCCAAAGGCGTGATCGGGTTGCTGAACAAAAGGGGTGAGCAATGAGAGTGACTGCAACGGCTGAATTCATGCTTGAGCCGGCGTTCTTTCCGCCGCTGGAGCCCAACAGGGACGCCGGCAGCAGCCGCGATGCCATCGGCCTCGGCCAACGCGTCGGCCCTGGCCTGAACACTCGCCACGGCACCCTCCTGACCCTGGAAGACATCAGCGTCAGCTTCGATGGGTTCAAGGCACTGAACGATCTGAACCTGTACATCGGCGTCGGTGAATTGCGCTGCATCATCGGCCCCAACGGCGCGGGCAAAACCACGTTGATGGACGTGATCACCGGCAAGACTCGCCCAACTCATGGCAAAGCCTGGTTCGGTGAAACCCTGGATCTGACGCAGTTGAGTGAAGTGCAGATTGCCCAGGCCGGTATTGGCCGCAAGTTCCAGAAGCCGACGGTGTTCGAAGCTTTGAGCGTGTTCGAGAACCTGGAGTTGGCGCAGAAGACCGACAAGTCGGTATGGGCCAGCCTGCGGGCTCGTCTCAGTGGCGAGCAGAAAGATCGCATCAGCGAAGTATTGGAAACCATCCGCCTGACGGCCTCGGTCAATCGCCCGGCAGGGTTGTTGTCCCACGGTCAGAAACAGTTTCTGGAAATCGGCATGTTGCTGATGCAAGACCCGCAACTGCTGCTGCTCGACGAACCGGTGGCGGGCATGACCGACGCCGAAACCGAGTTCACCGCCGAGCTGTTCAAGAGTTTGGCGGGCAAGCATTCGCTGATGGTGGTGGAACACGACATGGGCTTCGTCGGCTCGATTGCCGACCACGTCACCGTGTTGCACCAAGGCAGCGTGCTGGCCGAAGGGTCGCTGGAACAGGTGCAGGCCGACGAGAGAGTTATTGAAGTCTATTTGGGTCGGTGAATCGGCCAGCTGCAAGCCGCAAGCTTCAAGCGGTAAGTAAAAAGCAAAACCATACACCGACCCGCTCTTACTTGCAGCTTGAAGCTTGCCGCTTGAAGCCCTACTAACGGAGTTCCGATGCTACAGGTCAAAAACCTTCACCAGTACTACGGCGGTAGCCACATCCTGCGGGGCCTGACGTTTGAGGTGAAGGTCGGCGAAGTCACCTGCCTGCTCGGGCGCAATGGCGTGGGCAAGACCACCCTGCTCAAATGCCTGATGGGGTTGCTGCCGGCCAAGGAAGGCGCGGTGAACTGGGAAGGCAAACCGATCACCACGTTCAAGCCGCACCAACGGGTACATGCCGGCATCGCTTACGTGCCTCAGGGCCGGGAAATCTTTGGTCGACTGACCGTGGAAGAAAACCTGTTGATGGGCCTCTCACGCTTTCCCGGCGCTGAAGCAAAGGAAGTCCCGGCATTCATCTACGAGCTGTTCCCGGTGTTGCTGCAAATGAAACAGCGGCGTGGCGGTGACTTGTCCGGGGGGCAGCAACAGCAGCTGGCCATTGGCAGAGCACTGGCCAGTCGTCCACGGCTGCTGATCCTCGACGAACCCACCGAAGGCATCCAGCCGTCGGTGATCAAGGAAATCGGTGCGGTGATCAAGCAGCTCGCGGCGCGCGGCGACATGGCGATTCTGCTGGTGGAGCAGTTCTACGATTTCGCCGCCGAACTGGCCGATCAGTACCTGGTCATGTCCCGGGGCGAGATCGTGCAGCAGGGTCGCGGTGAAAACATGGACGCCGAGGGTGTCCGTGGACTGGTTACGATTTAACCTGCAGCCTCCTGGCGATTAATTGAAATCATGAATTTACCGGCCCCCATCACGCTGTTCACCCCCTGCTGGCATGCCGAGCTGGAACTGGGCTATGCCCGTTTCGGCGACAGCACGCGCCCGGTGCAGCGCCGCCACAAAGGCCCGCTGCGGGTGCAGAAGCATTTGTATGCCGAAGGCCCCCAGGTGTGTCAGCACATCATCGTTCATCCGCCGGGCGGGATTGCCGGTGGTGACCGGCTGGACATCTCGGCCAGCGTCGGCCCAGACGCCTGGGCGCAAATTACCAGCCCCGGCGCCGCCAAGTGGTACCGCGCGGCCGGGCCGGCTTATCAGAAACTCGACCTGCGCGTGGCCGCCGGTGCTACGTTGGAATGGCTGCCGCAAGAGACGATCATTTTCAGCGATGCTCAGGCAGAGCTCAGCACGAGCATCGAGCTTGAGGGCAATGCGCAGCTGTTCTACTGGGACGTGGTGGCGCTGGGTCGCCCGGCCAGTGGCGAGCGCTTTGACCTCGGGCATTTTCAGGCGCACCTGGATATCCGCCGCGACGGCCAGTTGCTCTGGCACGAACGCCAGCGCATTGTCGGGAATGATGGTTTGCTGGATTCGCCGATAGGGCTGGACGGCCAACCGGTGTTTGCGACGTTGCTGGTGACGGGTGAAATCGATAGCGAATTGCTGGAGAAGTGCCGCTCGCTGCCCAATGACGTACGCGGGGATCTGACGCAATTGCCGGGGCTTTTGGTCGCCCGATGCCTGGCCAGTGAGGCGCTGTTGGCACGTGGTTGGTTGATTGATTTGTGGCGGTTGTTGCGCCCGGCGTTGCTGGGGCGAGAAGCCGTCCCGCCCAGAATATGGAGCACCTGAACACAATCCACCCTGTAGGAGCGAGGCTTGCCCGCGAAGGGAGCGCCTCGGTTTAACTGGAGGACCGCGTTATCGTTCTTCGCGGGCAAGCCTCGCTCCTATAGGGGGAGTGAACTTTTTAACTGCCGATTATGGATTCCAAACGATGGACCTGACCCCACGCGAAAAAGACAAGCTGCTGATCTTCACCGCCGGCCTCGTGGCCGAGCGGCGTTTGGCTCGCGGCGTGAAGCTCAATTACCCGGAGGCCATGGCCTATATTTCCGCGGCGTTGCTCGAAGGCGCGCGTGACGGCCAGACCGTGGCCGAGCTGATGCATTACGGCACCACCCTGCTCAGCCGTGAACAAGTGATGGAAGGCATCCCGGAAATGATCCCGGAGATCCAGGTCGAAGCGACGTTTCCCGACGGCACCAAACTGGTCACCGTTCACCAACCGATCGCCTGAGGCCGCGCCATGACTTACCACATCCGCGATGCGTTGCTCGCCGACCTGCCAGCGATCCGCGACATCTACAACGACGCCGTACTCAATACCACGGCGATCTGGAACGAACAGGCCGTGGACCTGGGCAACCGCCAGGCCTGGTTCAACGCCCGGCAAGACCAGGGCTATCCGGTGCTGGTGATCGTCGACGGCGACAACAGCGTACTCGGCTACGCTTCATTCGGTGACTGGCGCCCGTTCGACGGGTTCCGCCACACGGTCGAGCACTCGGTGTACGTGCGCAACGATCAGCGGGGCAATGGCCTCGGGCCGCAACTGATGGACGCCCTGATTGAACGCGCCAAAGGCTGCAACAAACACGTGATGGTCGCCGCCATCGAAAGCGGTAACGGCGCCTCGATCCGCCTGCACGACCGGGCCGGTTTCGTCGTCACCGGCCAAATGCCGCAGGTGGGCACCAAGTTCGGCCGCTGGCTGGACCTGACCTTCATGCAACTGATCCTCGACCCGGGCGCAATGCCACCGGGTTCCCACAAGGAGTGATACCCATGAACGCCGCCCAACTGCGCCGCGTCAATGTTGAAAGCTTTGCGCACTATCGTCAGGGTTTGATTGATTTGCTGCTCGACGCCGTCGGCTACGGCGCCAGTGTCGGCTTCATGGCAGATCTGGATGCGGCCCAGGCCCGAGCTTATTTCGATGAAGTCCAGGAGAACCTGAACAAAGGCACCGTGCTGCTCTGGGTGGTGGTCAAGGACGAACAGGTACAGGCCAGCGTGCAATTGACGTTGTGCCAGAAAGCCAATGGGCTGAATCGCGCCGAAGTGCAGAAACTGCTGGTGCGTGAACACGCCCGTCGTCGCGGCCTGGGCCAACAGATGATGCATGCCGTTGAGCTCGCGGCCCGCCAGCACAAACGGGGCATGCTCTACCTCGACACCGAGGCCGGTTCCCCGGCCGAAGACTTTTACAAAGCCCTGGGTTACACCCGCGCCGGCGAAATCCCCGACTACGCCTGCGACCCGAACGGCCGCTACAAACCGACGGCCCTTTATTACAAGATTCTCCAAGGAGCCCATTGATGATTCCCGGTGAATACCAGGTCCAGCCCGGCGACATCGAACTCAACGTCGGCCGCCGCACCCTCAGCCTGAAGGTGGCCAACAGCGGTGACCGGCCGATCCAGGTCGGCTCGCATTATCACTTCTTCGAAACCAACGACGCCCTGACCTTCAACCGCACCGCCAGCCGCGGTATGCGCCTGAACATCCCCGCCGGCACCGCCGTGCGCTTCGAACCGGGGCAGAGCCGCGAGGTCGAGCTGGTAGACCTGGCCGGGCATCGCCGGGTGTTCGGGTTTGCCGGCAGGATCATGGGTGATCTCGACTGACTGATCGTTCCCACGCTCCCCGTGGGAATGCATCCCGTGACGCTCCGCGTCACATAACGGCGGACGCAGAGCGTCCATGGCGGCATTCCCACGCAGAGTGTGGGAACGATCATTGAATCCCAAGGCAAGCGCATGAAAATCTCAAGACAAGCCTACGCCGACATGTTCGGCCCCACTGTCGGTGACAAGGTCCGTCTGGCCGACACCGAGCTGTGGATCGAAGTGGAACAGGACTTCACCACTTATGGCGAAGAGGTGAAATTCGGTGGCGGCAAAGTCATCCGCGACGGCCAGGGCCAGAGCCAGTTATTGGCCGCCGAAGTCGTTGACACCCTGATCACCAACGCCCTGATCATCGACCATTGGGGCATCGTCAAGGCCGACGTCGGCCTCAAGGATGGGCGCATCGCCGCCATCGGCAAGGCAGGCAACCCGGACATCCAGCCGAACGTCACCATCGCGGTCGGCGCCAGCAC
This sequence comes from Pseudomonas sp. Tn43, assembly GCF_014192635.1. Lineage (NCBI taxonomy): Bacteria > Pseudomonadati > Pseudomonadota > Gammaproteobacteria > Pseudomonadales > Pseudomonadaceae > Pseudomonas > Pseudomonas sp. Tn43. Next base: position 376,800 of record NZ_JACHYG010000005.1, on the reverse strand, counting down.
TGAAGTGATCGCCGGTGAAGGCATGATCCTCACCGCCGGCGGCATCGACACCCATATCCACTTCATTTGCCCGCAACAGATCGAAGAAGCGTTGATGAGCGGCGTTACCACCATGATCGGCGGCGGCACCGGCCCGGCCACCGGCACCAATGCCACCACTTGCACCTCCGGACCCTGGCACCTGGCGCGCATGCTTCAGGCCGCCGATGCATTCCCGATGAACATCGGTTTCACCGGCAAGGGCAACGCCAGCCTGCCGGAGCCGTTGATCGAACAGGTCAAGGCCGGCGCCATCGGCCTCAAGCTGCATGAAGACTGGGGCACCACCCCGGCGAGCATCGACAACTGCCTGAGCGTGGCCGACCAGTACGACGTGCAAGTGGCAATCCATACCGACACCCTCAACGAGTCGGGCTTCGTCGAAACCACCCTCGCCGCCTTCAAGGGCCGCACCATCCACACCTACCACACCGAAGGTGCCGGCGGCGGCCATGCCCCGGACATCATCAAGGCCTGCGGTTTTGCCAACGTATTGCCGAGCTCGACCAACCCGACCCGGCCGTTCACCCGCAACACCATCGACGAACACCTCGACATGCTGATGGTCTGCCACCACCTGGATCCGAGCATTGCCGAAGATGTGGCTTTCGCCGAAAGCCGCATCCGCCGCGAAACCATCGCCGCCGAAGATATCCTCCACGACCTCGGCGCCTTCTCGATGATCAGCTCCGACAGCCAGGCCATGGGCCGCGTCGGTGAGGTCATCACGCGCACCTGGCAGACCGCCGATAAAATGAAAAAGCAGCGCGGCCCGCTGCCACAGGATGGCGAAGGCAACGACAACTTCCGGGCCAAACGCTACATCGCCAAATACACCATCAACCCGGCGATTACCCACGGCATCAGCCATGAAGTGGGCTCGGTGGAAGTGGGTAAATGGGCGGACCTGGTGCTCTGGCGCCCGGCGTTTTTCGGGGTCAAACCGACGTTGATTCTCAAGGGCGGAGCCATTGCGGCGAGTTTGATGGGCGATGCCAATGCTTCGATCCCGACGCCGCAACCGGTGCACTACCGCCCGATGTTCGCCAGTTACGGCGGCTCGCTGCACGCCACCAGCCTGACGTTTATCAGCCAGGCGGCGCAGGAGGCCGGTTTGCCCGAAACGTTGGGCCTGAAAAAGAAAATCGCCGTGGTCAAAGGTTGCCGTGACGTGCAGAAAACCGACTTGATCCACAACGATTACCTGCCAACCATCGATGTGGATCCACAAACCTATCAGGTCAAGGCCGACGGGGTGTTGCTGTGGTGTGAGCCGGCGGATGTGTTGCCGATGGCGCAGCGCTATTTCCTGTTCTAAATTCTCTGAAACCCTGTTGGTAAGTCAAGACGCGATGAACATCCTCTGAGGACGTCGCTCCGCGTCTTGACTTACCGCCACGGGTTCCCTCGCGTCGCCCGTGCATCTGCTTGAGCAATTGCTCGACCGATATAGGGCTAAGATGCCACTCCCGCCCCTTGCGCCGCAGGTAATCGCCCATGCGCCTCAGTGATTTCATCGTTCAGAACGTAGACCGTATCGTCGATGAATGGGAGCAGTTCGCCAGATCGATCACTCCGGCCGCTGCAAATATGGATCGAACCGCGTTGCGCGACCATTCGCGGGCAATCCTGCTGGCGGCTGCGCGGGATATGAACAAACCCCAGTCCGCCAGCGAACAGCAGGCAAAAGCCAGGGGCGAAGGTCCGGAGAAAACCCCGAGCCTGGACGAAGCCGGCGCCAGTCATGGCGAGCTGCGACATACCGTGGGCTTCGACCTGGTGCAGATGACCAGCGAGTTTCGCCATTTGCGCGCGTGTGTGATCCGCTTGTGGGTCAACAGCCTGGACTCGCCGGACCTGGCCTATTTCCAGGACATGATCCGTTTCAACGAAGCGATCGACGAAGCCCTGGCCGAATCCACGGCGGCCTATGCCGAGCAGGTCAATCATTCCCGGGACATTTTTCTGGCAATCCTTGGCCATGACCTGCGCGCACCGCTGCAAGCGGTGAGCATGTCCACCGAAATACTGATGCGTAAAACCAACCTTGAGGGCGACGCATTGACCTGTGCGCTCCACATCAAGCGGGGCACCCGCCACATGGCGGTGATGGTCAGCGATTTGCTGGAGCTGGTCCGCAGTCGCTTGGGCAAGAGCCTGCCGATCGAACCGGCGCCCATGGATCTGGCCGATACGGCGCGTGATGCGATTGCCCAGGCCTGCGCCGCTCATCCGCAATGCGATACGCAATTGAGCATCGAAGGCGATACCCAAGGTGTGTGGGATGGCCGAAGGCTCGATCAGATGCTGCAGAACCTGATCGGCAATGCCTTGCAACACGGTTCGAACAACAACGCGGTCAAGCTGACCCTCAGGGGCGAAGCGGACAGCGTTCGGCTCACCGTACACAACGACGGTGCGCCGATTGCACCCGAGGCGCTCTCCACGATTTTCGATCCGCTGGTACGCAGTGCCGACGAAGAACTCAACGGGTCGACCACCAGCCTGGGTCTGGGACTGTTCATCGTCAAGGAAGTGGTCAAGGCCCATCAAGGGACGATCGACGTCAGCTCCAATGAGGCCGATGGCACGATGTTTACTGTGGTCTTGCCCAGAAAGGTATGAGGCCCCGTGGTGGGGGGCTTGCCCCCTCACCACGCTATTCGACCACCAACCGCCCCAACCGCTGCTTGAGCATGCGGTTTTCGGCACGCAGTTGCTGGACTTCTTCCAGCAGGTCCAGCGCCAGGGCGACGCCTTCCCATTCCAGCTCCAGGTCGCGCCGCAGCTTGGCAGCGCGCTTGGCCAGCAGCAGCTCATAATCGGTGAAGCGCCAATCCTTGGGTTGTGCTCCCTGAGGTTCGAGGATGCCGTGCTCGACGATTTCGCTCACATGCACGACCGAAAGTTCGGCCGCCTCACAGAATTCTGCCAGGTCCAATAGAACGATCACGGGCTCGCTCATGATTGGCTCCTCCTTATCTCTATCTCGGAATCAAAAATTTTCTCGCGGATTGAAAGCGGCTTTTTTCGCCAGTTCCTCCCACAATTCTTTGACGTCATGGTCGAGTTTTTTCGGCATCACGGCCTTGAGCTGCACGAACAGATAGCCGCGGTGACCATGCTTGTGCAGCAGACCGTGGCCTTTGGCGCGCATGCGCTGGCCATTCTGGCTGCCGGCCGGAACCTTGAGGTTGATTTTGCCGGTGAGGGTCGGCACCGCCACTTCGGTACCCAATGCCAACTCCCACGGCGCCAGCGGCAAGGTGATGATCAGGTTTTCGCCTTCGACGTCGAACTTGGGGTGCGGCGCAAAACGGATGGTCAGGTACAAGTCGCCATTGGGTCCGCCACCGATGCCCGGAGCGCCCTGGCCCTTGAGGCGGATGCGCTCGCCGTCGGTCACGCCAGCGGGGATCTTCACGTTCAGGCTTTTGCTGGTGTTGCTGACATGCTGGCCGGCCGCATTGTAATGCGGCACCTGGAAGCTGACTTTTTTCGATTCGGTCGAGAGGGTTTCTTCCAGAAAAACCGGTAATTCCATTTCCACGTCTTGCCCTCGACGCCCGGCGCTATGGCCCGACCGTCCACCACCACCGAAACCCGGACCCCGGTTGCCGAAGATCGAACTGAAGAAGTCCGAAAAATCGCCCGCGTCCTGACCACCACCAAACCCACCGCGGCTCTGCCAACCCGGTGGCCCCTGAAAAGGCTGGCCATGGTGACCGTACTTGCGCAAGTCGTCGTATTCGGCGCGCTTGTCGGCGCTTTTCAACGCTTCATAGGCTTCCGAAGCGTCCTTGAACTTGGCCTCGGCATCCTTTTCCTTGCTGACGTCGGGGTGGTATTTGCGCGCCAGCTTTCGATAGGCGGCCTTGATCGCCTTATCGTCCGCGGTCGGCTCCACGCCGAGAATCTTGTAATAGTCTTTGAAGTCCATCGAGGGAATCACCATCCATTATCGAAATCGCGCAGCCAGGCACAGCATGCTCTTGTTTGCAGCGTTTGGATTGACCGATCTCAAGTTTGTGACCGGGCAGCGCATCAGAAGTTTATCGGCAGCAGGGCGCGGTTCTTGCAGTCGCCCCAGGGGTTGCCAAGCCTATGCAGGGAAGTTTGGGGGTGATTGGCCATCTTTCAAGCGTTGATCACGATGATTTAACGGATAGTCGGCCTTCGAATCTTCGCTGCACTGACATACACTGCGCGGCCGTTTTTTAACCGGAACTTGAAAGACATGAAAAACGCATCTCCAGCCCGTGCCTGTGGTATCGACTTCGGCACGTCCAACTCCACCGTCGGCTGGCTGCGCCCCGGCATGGAAACGCTGATCGCGCTGGAGGACGACAAGATCACCCTGCCCTCGGTGGTCTTCTTCAATATGGAAGAACGCCGCCCGGTGTACGGCCGGTTGGCGCTGCACGAATACCTGGAAGGCTACGAAGGCCGGCTGATGCGCTCGCTCAAGAGCCTGCTGGGTTCCAAACTGATCAAGCACGACACCAGCGTGCTCGGCACGGCGATGCCGTTCAAGGACCTGCTTGGGCTGTTCATCGGCCAGTTGAAGAAACGCGCCGAGGCTGCCGCCGGTCGGGAATTCGAGGAAGTGGTGCTGGGCCGGCCAGTATTTTTCGTCGACGACGATGAAATGGCCGACCAGGAAGCGGAAAACACCCTGGTGGATGTGGCCCGCGCCATTGGTTTCAAGGATGTGTCTTTCCAGTACGAGCCGATTGCGGCGGCGTTCGACTATGAGTCGACCATCGAAAAAGAAGAGCTTGTCCTGATTGTGGACATCGGTGGTGGTACCTCGGACTTCTCGCTGGTGCGCCTGTCGCCTGAGCGCCGCAATCACGACAATCGTCACGACGACATTCTCGCCACCGGTGGCGTGCACATCGGCGGGACCGATTTTGACAAGCAGTTAAGCCTGCAAGGCCTGATGCCGCTGTTCGGCTATGGCAGCCGGATGAAGAGTGGCGCCTACATGCCCACCAGCCACCACATGAACCTGGCGACCTGGCACACCATCAACTCGGTGTACTCGCAGAAGTCGACCCTGGCCTTGGGCAGCATGCGTTACGACATCGAAGACACCGGCGGCATCGATCGCCTGTTCAAGCTGATCGACCAGCGCGCCGGGCATTGGCTGGCCATGGAAGTGGAAGAAACCAAGATCCAGCTGACCCACGCCGACAGCCGCCATGTGCCACTGGACCGGATCGAGCCGGGTTTGAGTGTGGAACTGAGCCGGGCACTGTTCGAATCAGCCATTGATAGTTTGCTGGAGCGAGTGCGCAACAGCGTGACCCAATTGCTGGCGGACGCTAACGTGCGGGTCGATCAGGTGGACACCGTGTTCTTCACCGGCGGTTCGAGCGGAATTCCGGCGCTGCGCAACAGCGTCTCGGCCATGTTGCCGAATGCGCAGCATGTGGAAGGCAACATCTTCGGCAGCATCGGCAGTGGCTTGGCGATCGAGGCGGCCAAGCGTTATGGATGAGGAGCAGCTACAAGCTGCAAGCTTCAAGCAAGAGCACTTGAAGCTTGCAGCTTGCAGCTTGTAGCTGCTGTTAAACCATCCCCGCCAGCTTCAATTCACTCTTCAAATACGCGTAATAAATCGGCCCCGCCACCACCCCAGGCAGTCCGAACGCGGCTTCGAACACCAGCATTGCCAGCAGCAACTCCCACGACTTGGCACTGATCTGCCCGCCGACGATGCGCGCGTTGAGGAAGTATTCCAGCTTGTGGATAACAATCAGGTAACCCAGCGCCGCCACCGCCACCCAGATCGACAGCGACAAACCGACAATAGTGATCAAGGTGTTGGAGATCAGGTTGCCAATCACCGGCAACAGGCCGAGCAGGAAAGTCAGCACGATCAGGGTTTTGGTCAGTGGCAGCTTGATCCCGAACATCGGCAGGACCACCGCGAGGAAAATCCCGGTGAAAAAGGTGTTGAGCAGGGAAATCTTGATCTGGGCGAAAACGATGTTGCGAAATGCCTGGACCAACAGGTGCAAGCGGTCGAACAGTGCCGCGGCCAACGGTTTGCGCTTGGTCACATCCGGCGCTCGCTGCAAGGCAATGATCGCCCCCAGCACCATACCGATCAGCAGCGTCACGAACATGTGCGCCGCGTCCTTGCCCACCAATTGCAAATCGCTGAGGTGCTTGCTCATCCACTGACCGATGGCCACGCGAAACTCGGCGGCACTGGCCGGCAGATAAGCGTCGATGAACGGCGGCAACTGCCCGCGTGCGCGGTCGACCACGACCATGAATTTGTCGAGAGAAGCGCCAGGGTTTTCCGCCTCGTGCAGCAGAAAGCTGATCGCACCGGCAAAGATCAGCGCCAGCACACTGACCACCAATGTCCCCAGCAACGCCACCGCCAGCCAGCGCGCACGGCGGCCTTCGATCAGCCGCTGCAATTGCGGCGTGAGCATGTTGACCAGTTCGAACACCAACAACCCGGCCAGCAGGCTGGGCAGTAATCGCAGAGGGAGCACCAGCAGCAAACCACCAAAAATGATGACCCAGCTGATAAGCAACAAGACCTGACGCTGAGAAAACGCTGACATACAGCCTCAAAACGGACGACGTAAAAGGATTGGCAGTCTGCCAGCGATCCGACGCCGAAGCGAGCAAACACGAACCTGTGGGAGCGAGCCTGCTCGCGATGCAGGCGACTCGGTATCACGCAGGACCGAGTTGATGCTATCGCGAGCAGGCTCGCTCCCACCCTGTTTATTTGTTCTTCAGGCAATCGCTCATGAAGGTTTTACGCGCATCACCCGTGAGGGCCTGGGTGGCGGCGGTGGCGTTGCAGGTTTTCATCTTTTCTTGCTGAGGGGTCATGGGCTTGGCGGCATCGGCGACCGGCGCGGCTTTGAGACAGGTGCTCATGAAGGCTTTGCGCTCGTCGCCCTTGAGGCTTTTTGCGGTAGCGTCGGCATTGCAGGTGGTCATTTTGTTCTGCTGGGCAGTGGCGGCGAAACCCTGGGAGCAGAGCAGCAAACCGACCATCAACAACGGGGCACGCAACATCTTCATGGAGTGTTCTCCTTGTTACCGCATCGAGGGATGCGGCCTTGTTTCGGAGTGTAGACAAAGCCTGTACACGTTCACCTGCTATCGAGGTGGCTGCGCCGATATTGCTCAGGTGTGCACCCGGCCTGACGCTGAAACATCGCGATGAATGCCGAGCCGGTGCTGTACCCCATGTCGAAGGCGATTTCCTGAATGCTGCGCTGGCTGTCCAGCGCCTCGATCGCCGCCAGAAACCGCAACCGTTGCCGCCACTCACCGAAACTCATACCCAACTCCCGAACAAACTGCCGGGCCAACGTGCGTTCGCTGACGTGAATTTGCGCGGCCCAGTGCGCCAATGGTCGGTTATCCCCAAGCTCGGCCTGCAAGGCCTCAAGAATTCCAAGCAACCCGGGACTGCTGGCGTAAGGCAAATAACACTCATGCATCGGCGCCTGTTGCAGTTGGTCCACCAGCACTTGAGCCAGACGCTTGTCAGCATCGTGCTCGGGAATTTTCACATCGCGGGCGGCGAAGTCTTTCAGGATCGCCTTGAGGATGTTGCTGATCGCCAGGGTGCAAGCCTGCTGCGGCAGATCGCGGCACAGCGCCGGCGCAAGGCAGACCGCGCGATAGTTGATCGGCTGATTGCTATAGAAACTGTGCTCGGTCCCGGGCGGCACCCACACCGCGTATTGCGGCGGCGACATGAAGCGGCGGCTGCCGATTTCCATGTGCAGGACCCCATTGGCCGAGTACTCGAGAGTGCCCCAAGGGTGATGGTGGGCCGAGGCGTATTCATGGGTGTTGAAGTCGGCATAACGGAAATAGACCGGGGCCGGCAGCTCGCTGAAATCCAGCAGGTCGATGTGTTTGCTGTTCATGCTGTCCGGAATCAGAGGCAGGTTGTCTGGATCGAAGTATAGGCATTGATTCAGACAAGCGGATAATCACCCTTCATTAACGTTCTGGTTTTTTCCGATGCAATACGCTTATCCCCTGCTGGCCATTTTCATTTGGGCCGGCAACACCGTGATCAACAAACTCGCGGTCGGCGCGATCTTTCCCGCCGAAATCGGCTTCTACCGCTGGTTGCTGGCCGCAATGCTGTTCACGCCTTTCATGCTTAAACCGGTGATCGCTCACTGGCCGTTGATCCGCCCGAATCTGGGCAGGATTTCCGTCCTCGGCGTACTCGGTATGGCGGTTTATCAAAGCCTGGCCTACTTCGCCGCGACGCTGACCTCAGCCACCAACATGGGGATCATTCTGTCGCTGATGCCGTTGATGTCGCTGGCCATGGCGATTGTCAGCCTCGGCCAACGCCTGACCGCCGGAGCACTGGCCGGCGCGGTGCTGTCGTTTGCCGGTGTTTTGGTGGTGGTGTCGTCCGGCAGCCTTGGCGCGTTGCTGGAACACGGGGTGAACCTGGGTGACGCGATGATGCTGATCGCCACGCTGGCGTATGCGATTTACAGCACCCTGCTGAAAAAATGGCAGCTGCGTTTGCCGCCGCTGGTGTTGTTGTATTTGCAGGTGTTGGTCGCGGTGGTTGTGCTGTTTCCGCTGTTCCTCGCCTCACCGAAAATCGGCCCGACCCTGCACAACATTCCGCTGGTGCTCTACGCTTGCCTGCTGGCCTCGATGCTTGCGCCGCTGGCGTGGATGCAGGCCGTCGTGCGCCTGGGACCAAGCCGGACCACGCTGTTTTTCAATCTGCTGCCGTTGATCACCGCGCTGATTGCGGCGGTGGTGCTGCATGAGCAGTTGGCGTTGTATCACCTGGTGGGTGGGGTGTTGACGTTGGGTGGGGTGATTTTGTCGGAGCGCTGGACGACGGCGCTGGGCCGAAAGGTCAGTATTGCCTGACCGGACGCCTTCGCGGGCAAGCCTCGCTCCCACAGGTTTGGCGTTGTGCTCATTGCCGGCGTCCGACACAAAACCTGTGGGAGCGTGGCTTGCCCGCGATGAACGATAACGCGGTTTGACTGCTAAACCCCGGCCACTTTCAACCGCGCCGCATGCTCGACAAACAACCGTACCGGCTCTGCACCCTTGCCCACCAACCCGAGCGATTGGTTGACGATATCGAAGTGATCCATCGGGTATTCATCACCGATCACCGTCCCCAAATGCGAGCTGTAACGCCCGACCATTCCGTCGCAATGCCCCGCTTCACGCACGAAGGTCCTGGCAAACAATCGGCAACTGCGGTTGGTGCCGTCGAACAGGTTGCACCCGCGATCGGTCTTGCCCGGTTGTAACGTCCCGGACCAGGAGTAATAACGCACGCCATTGACCACTTCCGGGCCGTGCCCGCCCCAGGTGTCAGGCAGCCCCTGTGGATAACGCTGATTGAACAACGCCACGCCCGCGGTGGTCAGGGATTGGTGCGAAGCCGGGATATCCACCGGCAGTCTCGGCCCGCGATAGCCGGTTTCCAGCAGGCACATCAGCGCGCTGATCAACCACAGTAAAAAGCTCAGGAGCCGGCCTTTGGCGCTGTCAGCCGGATAATGGGTGTGCAGATGGTCCGCCAGCTCCGAGCCATGATTCGGCCCGGCCACCGAGGTCACTGAAGCCACTTGATCCGGGCGTTTAGCCGCGGCGTAGCGGGCGGTCAGCGAGCCCTGGCTGTGGCCGATCAGGTTGACCTTCTCGGCCCCGGTTTCGCGCAGGATCTCCTCGATCCGTGCCAACAATTGCTCGCCACGCACCTCGGTGGAGTTGAGCGGCGAGACCTGCACCGCAATCACAGTCGCCCCATCCCGGCGCAGCGCCGGAATGATTCCGTACCAATAGGGATAAAGCAGCAAACGGATAAACCCGAGCATCCCCGGGACCAATACCAACGGGTAACGCGTGGCGGAACCTTGCGACATGGATGAACATCCTTGTGACTGGTGAGGTGAAGCAAGGCTGGATGCAAGGCGTCAGCCAAACATCGTCACCCAAGATGGCAACTCAACGACCAGTCTATGACATCGCTTACTTCAACCCCACCACCCCCGCCACGATCAGCCCGACCGACACCAGCTTGAGCGCGGTCAGGCTTTCGCCCAGCAGCGCAAAGCCCAGAAACACAGTGCCCAGTGAACCGATGGCGGTCCAGATCGGGTAGGCGATGCTCACCGGCAATTCGCGCATGGCCAAAGTCAGGAAGTAAATTCCGCCGACCGCCGCCACCACGGTAATCACTGACGGCCAGAGCCGGGTGAAGCCTTCGGCATACTTCATGCCCATGGCGAAAGTGACTTCGAACCCGGCGGCGATCAGCAGGAACAACCAGGCCATTTAGAATTCCCTGGCCAGCGCCAGCAAACGCTGCTCGGCCTCGACCAAAGACACCTGGAAGGTGCGCTCGGCGGACTCTTCACCCTCGGCGGCAACAACGGTGACGTCGGTGATGCCAATGAACCCCAGCGCGGTGCGCAAAAACGGGTCGGCATGGTTCATCGCTTCAAGTTCACCACCCGGCCCGAAGCCGAACCCGCCGCGACTGGTGACGATCAACGCCTTTTTGCCCTGCACCAGTGGCTCGTATTGCGCGATGCCGTTGTCCAGGGTGTGATTGAACGTCAGCCCGAGCCGCACAATCTGATCGACCCAGGCCTTGAGGCCGCTGGGCACGCTGAAGTTGTACATAGGTGTGGAAATCACCAACAGATCATGGCCGAGCAACTCCCCCACCAATTCATCGCTCAGTGCCAGATCGGCCTGCATCGACAGCGTTCGCGTCTCGGGTTCCGGCTGAAAAGCGGCGGCCACAAACGCTTCATTGACGGCCGGAATCAACGCCCGACCGACTTCACGGCGAGTCAGTTGCGACTGCGGGTTGCGGGCTTGCCAGGCGCAAAGAAACACCTCGGCCAGACGCCGCGAATGTGAACGATCACCACGGGGGCTGGCATGAATGGCAAGAATATTACTCATCTCAATCTCCTGAAGACTAAACTCAAACTGCGTGTGGCTTGCAGCTTGAAGCCTGCAGCTGCTCTTCCTCAAATGAACAAAAATCAGTCCGGATGAATTAATTTCAGCCATGGAGTTCCAAAATGTTTGCCTCGTTGCCGCTGACCGCTCTGCGCGCCTTCGAATCCGCCTCGCGCCTGTTGAGTTTCAAGGCCGCCGCCGAAGAGCTCTCCGTGACGCCGACGGCGGTCTCGCACCAGATCCGCGCCCTGGAAAACTGGCTCGGCGTGCCGCTGTTCGAACGATTGCCGCGGCAGGTGCGCCTCACCGAGTGCGGCGAACGGCTGTTCCGCAGTCTGCATGGCGCCCTGCTGGAAGTGGCGCAAAGCGTCGATACCTTGCGCCCGCAACGCAGCGGCACGAACCTGACGATTTCCACCACGGCCGCCTTCGCCGCCCTCTGGCTGGTGCCTCGTCTGGGGCGGTTTTACGCCCGCCATCCGAACATCAACCTGCGCCTGGACACTCACTGCGAAGTGATCGATTTGCATCAGGACGCCAGCGTCGATCTGGTGCTGCGTTACAGCCTCGACGATTACCCGAACCTGTATGGTTTGTGCCTGTTCGACGAATCCTTCGGGGTTTATGGCTCGCCTGAACAGGTGGCCCTGGCGTCCGGTCGCGTACCGACCCTGATCAGCGTGCATTGGCACAATTCCAAGCTGTACGCCCACGGCTGGGAGGCCTGGTGCGCGCAGTCCGGCGAAAACTGGCTGGCCGCGCAACCGGCGGTTCGCGAGTACGACGAAGAACATTACGCCTTGCAAGCCGCCATTGCCGGGCAAGGGCTGGTGCTGGCGAGCAACATCCTGGTGTCGGAAAGTGTGGCCAACGGCTTGCTGTTGCCTTATCGAGGGGACATCCAGGTCGACGGGGCCGGATACAGCGCACTGTGCGTACCGGGACGTGAACGGCATCCACCGGTGCGGGCATTTTTTGCGTGGTTGCAGGAGGAGACTCGATTGTCGGGTCTATTGCCAAGATCGCAGCCTTCGGCAGCTCCGGCAGAACGCATTCCAATGTAAGCGCATGACCCGGGATGCAAAGCAGGCCGATATTCTGAAAGATCTGTAGCGCCTGCCAAGCCGCCTTCGCGGGCAAGCCTCGCTCCTACGGATTATGTGTCGTGCCCATTGTCGGCATGCGACACAAAACCTGTGGGAGCGAGGCTTGCCCGCGAAGGCGTCTTCACAGACGCCGAAAGTTACCGGGTGGGCTTGACCGTCATCGGCGCCTTGCCGGCCTTCATCTGCTCCAGCAACGGCGCACACTGATTCGGCTCACCACCGCTGGGCGCTATCAGCGCCAGCAAGCCCGCCGCCGGCGCGGCAATCACGCCCAGTGCAACCATGCCGGCCCCCCGCAGCATCAGCGGCACCGGTTTGACCCCCGCGTCCGGCTTGATGAACTTGCCTCGCACATACAGCGGCGAACGCAATGAAATCACACGCCAGCCTTTCGATTCCGGGCTGATGGTCAGGTCCAGTTGCTCGGTTGCCATGTTCGCGGTGCCATCGACATAGACAATGGCAGGCTCGGTATCGAAAACAAAAAGCCGTGTCGTCGCCAGACCGCTTTTGATCTCAAAATCCGCCGCCGCACAGTTGATTCTTACCTCCCTGTCGCCAAAGATCTTGCCCACCACATAGTTGCCGACGTTGAGCCCCGCCAGCTCCATCAACTCGCGACTGATAGCGCCGTCGTTGATCAGCATCTTCAAATTGCCGTCGGCAGTCCCCAGCAGTTTGGCTACCGAGTTGCCACGACCGCTAAGATCAGCGTCGCCATTAAGCTCACCGAAACTGGTTTTCATCCGCTCCAGGGTGGGAAACAGCTGCTTGAGCTTGAACTTGCGCGCCGTCAGTCTGGCCCGGCCTTCCAAAGGCTCGGTGCGCCCGTTCAGACGAATCTGCGCATCCAGGTTGCCGCCCGCCACGCCGAAACGCAGGGGCTCCAGATTGAGCACGCCATCGGTCAGTACCACATGGGCGTAAAGGTCGTTGAACGGCAGTCTTGCGCTGTGGACGATGCGCTTGCCGGTGAATTCCACATCCGCATCCATGTCGCGCCAGCGTTCAGTCCTGAACTCCTCGACCGGCAGCAGCTTGTCCGCCGGCTGCTTGCTCGCACCGCCGCGGGCCTCTTGCCTGGCGTTGGAATCGGCACCGATCAAAGGGGCCAGGTCGGTAAACAGCAGTTGATTGGACTCCAGCGCCCCGCTGAGTTTGGGCCTCGGCTGGCTGGCGACATAGGTCAGGTTACCGTGAATGTCACTTTCGCCGATCGTACCGTTGAAGTCCTCATAGCGGTACACCGCCCCGCCCGGCTCTTGCAGCTTGGCAATCAAGTGCCCGTCGGTGGCGTAAGGCGGAGTATCCGGCAGCGTCACGCCGATCAGCGGATAGAGATTGCCCAGGCTGGCACCGGCCAGTTTCAGGCGCAGATCCAGGGCGCCGAGATTCAATGGATCGGTTAGCGTACCGATCAGTTCGACGCGGGTGTCGGCGATCTTCATTTGCGCCTGAAGCGGGAACGGCTTGGCGGCGTCGTGTAACGCGAGCAAACCGCCGGTCTTGCCCTCGCCCGCGAGAGCCTGGCCGTGGTATTGGCCTTTGACCTTCCATGCGAAGGCGTAATCCTGGGGTGAACCACCCTTTTCAAGGGTTTTTTTTGCCGCTTTGTCGCCAACAATGTCGCTGAACGGAATCGGTTTGCCCAACGGATCTATAAGCAGATCCAGCCGGGTTTTCAGCTTCTGGTCGTCGAGCATGACGTGGCCCTTGTCGAAGCCGATGGCTCCGATGTCCAGCACCCAGTTCGAAGGCTCGGCGTCCGGATCTTTGGGGTCGAATGTGAACGTCCAGTTGGCGCGACCGTCGGCCAGACGTTGCAGATTTGCATTGGGTTCGCTCAGATCGATACGCGGGATCACTACCCGCTGCGCCAGCAAGGCCAGCGGCGAAATGCGCAGTTCGACGCGCTTGAGGGTGGCCATCTGCGGCTGTTTCGACCAGTCCGGATTACCCAGGGTCAGGTCCTCAGCCACCACATGCGGCCACGGCACCCAGGCCCGCCAGCCGTCCTCATCAGTCTCGCGTTGCCAGATCACCGCAAGATTGCCATTGATGGCGAACGGACGATGCAGTTCTTCGGACACTTTGGCGTTGAGGGGCGGCTTGATCCGGTTCCAATCGAAGAACGCGATGATCAGCACCAGCACGGCCAACAGAACAGCGAGGCTGGCGAAAGTCCAGGCAAGTATTTTACGAGCGCGCGCCATTGCACAGGGCTCCTGAATACGACTGAGCGCCCCGACAGCGACGCACGGATGAAACGTTAGGCCAGAACCGGCCTGCCATGAAATCTAGGACTGGAAAATGGCCCGCAGGTTTAACCGAATAGGCGTTTAACACTCAAATAATCGGCCGGGGACATCCTGCTCCCTCATCTGGCGTTACTGCACCCGCACTTCTGCGAGGCGAGCATGGGTCGAAAATACCCAACTCAGTGCAGAAAAGCTCGCCGAAAACGCCCGTTCTAGAGCGCTGCGGCCGAACAATCAATTCTGTTGATTATTACCATTGCGTTTATGAACTTTTATATCGACTTATCGATAGTAGCATTGCCCTCGTACCCACTTTATCGCCCTCCCAAGGAGCAACCATCATGAAACGCGAATTACTGCTTAGCCTGACCCTCTCGATGTTAGCCAGCACCGCTTTTGCTTTGCCGGCCGCCGATCAGGCCGCCCCGCAAGTCAAAGACAACCACTCGGTGTTCAGCCATACCGTTGCCGCCGATGGTTCCGACCGCACACCACAAGGTCAGACCCTGGCCGAAGGGGGTAATGATCGCCTGAAGGAAAAAGGCCTGATCACTCAAGATGGCTCGGATCGCACGCCACAAGGTCAAACGCTGGCCGCTGACGGTTCCGGCCGTACTCCACAAGGCCAGACCCTGGCTGAAGGTGGTTCCGATCGCACCCCACAGGGCCAGACCCTGGCTGAAGGTGGTTCCGATCGCACCCCACAGGGCCAGACCCTGGCTGAAGGTGGTTCCGATCGCACCCCACAAGGCCAAACGCTCGCTGAAGGCGGTTCCGATCGCACTCCACAGGGTCAAACCCTGGCTGAAGGTGGTGGTGACCGTGTGATCGAACGCAACAGCGCTGTGAGCTAAGCCTATGGCGGCCTCGAAAAAAAGCCCAATCCCCGGATTGGGCTTTTGACTTTATAGACGTTGCATTTCCCCGCGTGATCTCCCGTTCGACGTCAGCGAAGCCGATTTGCTAGAGTGCGCCGCTGTCTTTTCCAGAAAACACCCTTGCGATGCTGCCCCGCGCCGAACAAAAACAACAGACCCGCAACGCCCTGATGGACGCTGCCCGCCACTTGATGGAAAGCGGCCGAGGATTCGGCAGCCTGAGCCTGCGTGAAGTGGCCAGAACCGCCGGGATCGTACCCACCGGTTTTTATCGGCATTTCGCCGACATGGATGAACTGGGGCTGGTGCTGGTGAGCGAAGTCGGTCAGACCTTCCGCGAAACCATCCGCCTGGTGCGCCATAACGAGTTCGTCATGGGTGGCATTATCGATGCCTCGGTACGGATCTTTCTCGACGTGGTCACGGCCAATCGCTCGCAATTCCTGTTTCTCGCCCGCGAGCAATACGGCGGCTCACTGCCGGTGCGCCAGGCCATTGGCCGCTTGCGTGAAGACATCAGCTCGGACCTGGCGTCGGACTTGTCGCTGATGCCGAAACTGCAGCATCTGGACATCGCCGGTTTGAGCGTCATGGCTGATCTGATCGTCAAAAGCGTATTCGCCACCTTGCCGGACATCATCGATCCACCGGCTCAGGCGTTGCCGGAGCATTTGACGCCTCAGGCGAAAATCACTCAGCAGTTGCGGTTTATCTTTATCGGCCTCAAACATTGGCAAGGGCTCGGTAGTACCGAGTAACGCCCACTGATGATCGCTTCCACGCTCTGCGTGGGAACGATCTGGAGCACCGCGCGCACCAATTTTGCGCACAACCTTCCCCGCACGCACCAATCCCAGCCAAAGCCCGCCACTTCCTGAATCATCCCTCTGCACTCCGACAGCCATTTCCTACACTTCCCCCGATTGGCAAGCCCCTTGCTCTATCCCTGAGCATTGTCCATTGCTGGAAGCCTTCCAATGCTGGTGATTCATCGCAGAATCGACCCTCAACCCGTCTGGGCCGCCGAGTTGCACCTGACTTTCGAAGCCCGGAGCAAAAGCCGCTTGCGCTGTTTCAGTGCCGAGAATGAAGACGTCGGGTTGTTTCTGGAGCGCGGTCAGCCACCGTTGTATGACGGCGAATGCCTGCAAGCCGAAGACGGGCGCGTGGTTCGCGTCTGCGCTCGTCCCGAACATCTGCTGCACGTCACCTGCGCCAACGCTTTCGAACTGACCCGCGCGGCCTATCACCTGGGCAACCGCCATGTGGCCCTGCAAGTCGGTGATGGCTGGCTGCGCTTGCTCGACGATTACGTGCTCAAGGCCATGCTCGAGCAACTGGGCGCCAAAGCCGAGAACATCGAAGCGCCGTTCCAGCCGGAGCACGGTGCCTACGGCGGCGGCCATCACCATTCGCGCCATGGTGACGAGGGTTTCAACTACCCGCCAAAACTGCACCAGTTCGGCGTGCGTTTATGAACCCGGCCTGGGGGCTGCTGCGTCTGGCCAGCCCGCAGCTGCCGATTGGCGGCTACAGCTATTCCCAGGGTCTGGAGATGGCTGTGGATAACGGCCGAGTGGACGATCCCGACAGCGCGCGACGCTGGATCAGCGATCAGTTGCTGCTGAACCTGGCGCGTTTCGAAGCGCCGCTATTGCTCGCTCATTGCACTGCTGCGGCCCAAGAGCACTGGGCCGAACTGCTGCAACGCTGCGAAGAACATCGCGCTAGCCGCGAAACCCGTGAGCTGCATCAGGAAAGCCGGCAGATGGGGTATTCGCTGAAGCAATTGCTCAACGGTTTACCGGAACTGGATGCGCCGGCCCGAAACTTTCTCGACCAATGCCCGGAACCCCACCTGGCCCTTGGCTGGGCGCTGGCGGCGCGCGCCTGGCAGATCAGCCCGCACGATGCGCTGGCCGCCTGGCTCTGGAGCTGGCTGGAA
Organism: Pseudomonas sp. Tn43; assembly: GCF_014192635.1. Lineage (NCBI taxonomy): Bacteria > Pseudomonadati > Pseudomonadota > Gammaproteobacteria > Pseudomonadales > Pseudomonadaceae > Pseudomonas > Pseudomonas sp. Tn43. Next base: position 359,606 of record NZ_JACHYG010000005.1, on the reverse strand, counting down.
AACCAGTTGGCGGTGCTGATGAAAACCCTGCCCCTGGGCCAGCAAGCCGCACAGCGCCTGACCAGCGAATTGTTGCCGCTGCTGCAACAGGCGCAACAAGACGCCACCCGAATCAATCCCGAACACTCTGGCAGCGCCGCTTTCGGCCTGTCCCTGGCGTGCATGGCCCATGAGCGTCAATACAGCCGTCTGTTCCGTTCCTAGGGCCTTTTATTTTGGGCCTTTTATTTTGGGCCTTTTATTTTGGAGAACCACATGAACACACAACCTCTGCGCATCGGCATCGGCGGCCCGGTCGGCTCCGGCAAAACCGCCCTGACCCTGGCCCTGTGCCTGGCCCTGCGCGACCGCTACAACCTCGCCGTCGTGACCAACGACATCTACACCCGCGAAGACGCCGATTTCCTGGTGCGCAACGAAGCCCTGGCACCCGAGCGGATCATCGGCGTGGAAACTGGTGGCTGCCCGCACACGGCGATCCGCGAAGACGCCTCGATCAACCTCGAAGCCGTGGATCAATTGAACCGGCGCTTCCCGGGGCTGGACCTGATTCTGGTGGAGTCCGGTGGCGACAACCTCTCGGCGACCTTCAGCCCGGAATTGTCGGACCTGACCATTTATGTGATCGACGTTTCGGCCGGCGACAAGCTGCCGCGCAAGGGCGGGCCGGGGATCTGCAAATCCGATTTGCTGGTGATCAACAAGATCGACCTGGCGCCTCTGGTAGGCGCCTCCCTGGAGATGATGGACAGCGACACCCAACGCATGCGCAACGGCAAACCGTTCGTCTTCAGCAATCAGAAAACCGGTGAGGGCCTGGAAGCGATCATCGCCTTCATCGAACGCCAGGGCTTGCTGACTGCAGCCTGACCACACTTATCAACAAGGAAGCTTATATCCATGACACTGAAACGCATTCTGGGCGCCATGGCCCTGCTGCTGACGCCGGCCATCGCATTCGCCCATCCAGGCCACAGCGATAATGGCTTGATCGCCGGCATCAGCCACCCGATGGGTGGTCTCGATCATTTGTTGGCAATGGTTGCCGTGGGGTTGTGGGCGGCGCAGCAGAAAGGCATCGCGCGCTGGGCGCTGCCCTGCACATTCGTGGGCACTATGTTGATCGGCGGACTGCTGGGCTTTGAAGGGTTGAACTTGCCTGCGCTGGAAAGCGGGATCGCGACATCGGTATTGGCGCTGGGCCTGGCGGTCGCCCTGGCGGTGCGTCCGCCGTTGAGCCTGGCAATGGTTGCGACCGCATTATTCGCGCTGTTTCATGGCGTGGCGCATGGCCTGGAATTGCCGGAGATGTCGAGCCCTTGGGCCTATGCAGCGGGGTTTGTGGTAGCGACCGCAGCGTTGCATGCCGCGGGTTATGCGCTGGTTCGCGTCTTGCCTCAGGCCGCCGCGCCATTGGTTCGGCTGGCGGGTGCGGCTTCGGCGGCGACTGGGGTGTGGTTGCTCGCCGGTTGACTGCTTTATCGTCTGTTATGGCCTCTTCGCGGGCAAGCCTCGCTCCTACCGTTATTAATCGTACGTAATCCGGCCACAATCCCTGTAGGAGCGAGGCTTGCCCGCGAAGGCGGCCTGACAGACACCACGTCTCTCAGGCCTGCTAACATGTCGCGCAATTAACCCTGCCGTGACGACGCCAGCCAATGCCGCATGTTTCCCGCTCCGCTTCCCAGCCTGAATTGACCGCCTTGTTCGCCTCGGTGCAACAGCACTTTGAGAACGTGATTGTGCCGCTCTGGCAAGGCCCCGGCTGGAACGCCGACATGGCATTGCCTTATGAAGCGCTGGACGCCGAGCATCAGCCGCTGCCACCGCAGCGCTACCGGGCCATGGCTTGCGCGCGGCAGTTGTACCTGTTTTCCAGCCTGATTGGCCAAGTGCCCCAGGCCCAAGAGCGTGCGGCGGCGCTGTTCCGTTCGTTGCAACGGCATTTCCACGATGCCGAGCATGGCGGCTGGTTCTACAGCATCGACCCGCAAGGTGCGCCGCTGGATCAACGCAAAGACCTCTACACCCACGCCTTCATCCTGTTCGCCTGCGCCCATTATTGGGACAAGGTTCGCGAACCGCTGGTGGAGTCGGTGCTTAACGCCACGCTGGAAGTGTTGGCACAGCGCTTCGCCACAGGCGACGGCCTGTACGAAGCCAGCCTGGATCGTAATTGGTCCTCGCTCAACGCCGGGCCGCTGCAAAATCCATTGATGCATTTGGCCGAAGCCTTCCTTGCCATTCTTTCGGTACGCGAGGACGTTACTGTGCAGAACGCGCTCGTCGAGTTATGCACAGCCATGCAAAAGCGTTTTATCGATCCGCAACACGCGGTGTTGATGGAAAAGCCGCTCGGGGCTGTGGATAACTGGTTCGAGCCAGGCCACCAGTTCGAATGGTATTTCCTGCTGGAGTCCTCAGCGTTACTGCGCGATTCCAAACTGCATGCGTCGCTGGATCGCGCCTTTACGTTTACCGAGCAACTGGGGGTGGATCAGCAGACGGGGGCTGTGCGTGCGATGCTGGAACTGGACGACGCCCTTCGTGATGCGACCCAGCGCATCTGGGCCCAGGCTGAATACCTGCGCGCCCTGACCTTGCGCCCGGGCAGCGAAGCCGCTGTGCAGCGCCAATTGCAGGCGCTGCAACAGCGCTTTTTACATGCCGGCGGCTGGCATGAGTGTCGCGATGAGCAGGGTAACGTAAGCCGCAAGGACATGCCTTCGACCACGCCTTATCACTTGGCGACCTGCTATCGCGGGCTGGCCGAGTATTTGCGCTGACTGAGAGATTGCTTTCGCGGGCAAGCCTCGCTCCTACAGGTTTTGTGTCGTTCGTAAAATCGCGATTCAACACAAAACCTGTAGGAGCGAGGCTTGCCCGCGAACAGCTGTTACTCGGCCTTACGCCTTACGCTCAATCGCAAACCCGCTCCAGGTCTGGCTCACCGGCATCAGTTCAAGGCTGTTGATGTTGATGTGGGCCGGGGCGTTGAGGACCCAGAAAATGGTCTCGGCGATGTCTTGCGGCTGGATCGGCTCGGCGCCCGCGTAAGTGGCGTTGTAACGCTCCTGATCACCGGCGAAACGCACCAGCGAGAACTCGCTCTCGCACAGGCCCGGTTCGATATTGCTGACCCGCACGCCGGTCCCTTGCAGGTCACAGCGCAGGTTCAGGGAGAATTGTTTGACGAACGCCTTGCTCGCGCCATACACGTGGCTGCCCGGGTACGGGTAGTTGCCGGCGATGGAACCAAGGTTGACGATGCTGGCGCCACGACCGTGAGCGATCAAACGCGGCAACAACAGGCGAGTGCTGTACATCAGCCCTTTGATGTTGGTGTCGACCATGGTGTCCCAATCATCAAGGTCGCACTTGGGAGCCGGGTCCACGCCCAAGGCCAGGCCGGCGTTGTTGATCAGCCCGCGCAGCTTGGCGAAGGACGGCGGCAGGTTGGCAATCGCCTCCTCCATGGCCTTGCGATCCCGCACATCGAGTACCAGGCCATGAACTTCAGTCTGTTTCGACAACTCGGCGCACAGTGCATTGAGGCGTTCTTCACGACGACCTGTCAGTACCAGTTTCCAGCCGGCTTCGGCAAAACGACGGGCGCAGGCTTCACCAAAACCGGAAGTCGCGCCGGTAATAAACAGGGTGTTGGACATCGTGTTCTCCTTGCTTCGGCTGATCGACAGCCCTTGGAATAGAAAATCAGTTGCCAGCATGCCCGGCCTTGTCCACAGCGGCAACCATCGTAAAAACCGTACAAAAAACAATCAACACCGGCAACGCCATACGGCCTGTGGCTTGCAGCCATGTACGCGCACCTTATCCACAGGCCGGTCCACAGTTTCCGGGGGCAAGTACAAAAGCTGCAAGCCGCAGTCCACAAGGCTTTGCGGGCAGATTGGAAAGTTTTTTGCTTGACCCTCGGGGGCTCGCTGTGTAATCCCGGGCAATTTGCACGACCGGGCGGTCACACGGACGATGGCTCCAAGCCAGTAATTACGGCCCTCAGCCGACTCTTTCCAGAGTTTAACCACAGACTTATCCACAGGCTTGTCCACCTTGATTCATGCCTGGTTTGTTCCTAACAAAAAGGTTGACAAAGCTGGGTTTCGGTCGGGCAAAAACACCTGATCAAAAAACAACCATATCGCTGCAAGCCACGGATTCAAAGGCTTTCAGCCAGCTACTCCCACGTTATTCACAGCCCGCTCCACAGCAAACGGGGACAAGTCAAAACCGTGATAAAACAGCAATTTGCAGCGGCTTTATGTCGCGCTTCGAGAGGTCGTGAATATTGTTTTCCACAATTTCCCTTGACCTCAATCCCCGGTCCCGTGCAGGAGCTGCCGAAGGCTGCGAACTTTTCCACAGACACCTCAAAGCAAGATCAAAAGATCGCAGCCTTCGGTAGCTCCTACGGGGGATTCGGGCATAAAAAAACGCCCTGACGTTGAGCGGTCAGGGCGTTTTTTGGGCTCTTCGGTTTAGTGGCCGCCAAGGTAGGCGTTACGCACCTCATCGTTCACCAGCAACTCCTTGCCGGTGCCGCTGAGACGGATCTCGCCGTTGACCATCACATACGCCCGGTCCGACAACTTGAGGGCGTGGTTGGCGTTCTGCTCCACCAGAAAGATGGTCATGCCGGTGCTGGCCAGCTCCCGCAGAGTCGCGAAGATCTGTTTCACCACAATCGGCGCCAACCCCAGGCTCGGCTCATCGAGCAGCAACAGCTTTGGCCGGCTCATGAGCGCCCGGGCGATGGCGAGCATTTGTTGCTCGCCGCCCGACATGGTCATGGCCCGCTGGGTACGCCGCTCTTCAAGCCGTGGAAACAACTCGAACATGCGCTGCATGTCTTCCTTGACGTACTGGTCACCGATTGGAATCGTGCCCATCAACAGGTTTTCCTCGACGGTCATGTCAGGGAACACCCGCCTGCCTTCCGGCGATTGAGCGATGCCGTTGGACGCGATGTAGTGGGACGACTTGTGCGTGATATCCACACCCTGATAGATGATTTGCCCGTCAGCGGCCCGCGGCTGGCCGAAGATCGACATCAGCAAGGTCGATTTGCCGGCGCCGTTGGAGCCGATCAGGCTGACGGTTTCACCTTCATTGATGTGCAACGAGACTTTCTTCAGGGCCTGAATCGGTCCGTAAAACACGTCCAGATTCTTGAGTTCGAGGATAGGTTTACTCATACCACTTCCTCTTCTTCGGCGCCCAGGTAGGCGGCAATCACTTTCGGATCGTGTCGAATCGCTTCAGGCCCGCCCTCGGCGATGACAACGCCGTGATCCAGCACCACGATGTGGTCGGAAATACTCATTACCATGCCCATGTCGTGTTCGATCAGCACCACGGTCAGATCGTGCTCGTCGCGCAGCAGCCGGATCATCGCGCTCAGCGCTTCGGTTTCCTGAGGGTTGAGGCCAGCGGCCGGTTCGTCGAGACAGATGATCTGCGGCCGGGTGCACATGGCCCGGGCAATTTCCAGACGGCGTTGCTGACCATAAGACAGCTCGCCGGCCAGGCGGTTGGCGCAGTCCACCAGGTCCACCACTTCCAGCCAATAGAACGCATGGTCCAGCGCATCGCTTTCGGCTTTGCGGTAACCCTTGGTGTTGAGGATGCCGGCCAGCATGTTGCGGTTGACCCACATGTGCTGGGCCACCAGCAGGTTTTCCACCACCGACATTTCCTTGAACAGGCGAATGTTCTGGAAAGTCCGCGCCAGACCGGCACGGTTGATCAGGTGCGTGCCACCAAACATCTTGTAGTGAAGCCGGCTGATCAAGCTTTTTGGCGAAACGAAATCAACTGCCTTGAACGGTTCCCCGAGCATTTTGATGACGTCGGTTTTCACGCCATGGGCATTGAGTTCGATATGCCCGCCGGACGCTTTATAGAAGCCGGTCAGGCAGTTGAACACCGTGGTCTTGCCCGCACCGTTGGGACCGATCAACGCAAAAATCGAGTTGCGTTTGACTTGCATGCTCACGTTATTGAGGGCTTTGATGCCGCCGAAGTGCATCATCAGATTTTCGACCGAGAGAACGATTTCTTCGCTCATGGCGCCACTCCTTTACGTGGGATCACACCGCTACGGCTGATCCGGATCAGGCCGCGCGGTCGCCAGATCATCATCAACACCATCAGGATGCCGAACAGCAGCACGCGATATTCAGCGAAGCCACGCAGCAGTTCCGGGGCGACGGTCAGCACGAACGCCGCAATCACCACGCCGATGGTCGAGCCCATGCCGCCGAGCACCACAATGGCGAGGATCAGTGCCGATTCGAAGAAGGTGAACGAGGTCGGGTTGACGAAACCCTGATAAGTGGCGAAGAACACACCGGCCAGACCCGCCGTCGATGCGCCGATGGTGAACGCCGACAGCTTGACCAATACGTGATTCAGGCCCATGGAACGGCAGGCGATTTCGTCTTCGCGCAAGGCTTCCCACGCGCGACCGACCGGCATGCGGGTCAGACGGTGTTTGACGTACAGCACGCCCAGTACCACCAGGAACAACACCGCGTAGATGAAGTAGTACTTCACGTCCGGGTTATAGGCGATGCCGAAGAACTCATGAAACGGAACGCCTCCTTCCTTCGCTCTCTTGCCGAATTCCAGGCCGAAGAACGTTGGCAACGGTGCCGCCATACCGTTCGGGCCACCCGTCAGGGACAGCCAGTTATTGAGGATCAACCGGATGATTTCACCGAACCCCAAGGTCACGATCGCCAGGTAGTCACCGTGCAGACGCAGCACCGGAAAACCCAGAATGCACCCGGCCAACCCGGCAATGATTGCCGCCAGCGGCAGCACCGTCCAGAAACCCAGCCCCAGGTATTGATAACCGAGTGCCAGGCCGTAGGCACCAATGGCATAAAACGCCACATAACCCAGGTCGAGCAGGCCGGCCAGGCCGACCACGATGTTCAACCCCAGGCCCAGCAGCACATAGATCAGCCCGAGGATGACCACGCCCAGCAGGTAGGAGTTGGAGAAAAACGGGAACACCACGGCGATGACGATCATCACCGGGATGATCCAGCGCAAGCGGGATTTGTAATCGGGCGGCAGTACATGAACCCCGGAGCCAGTGCTTTCAAAGCCTTCGAGAATTCTCAGGCCCTTGGGGGTTTGCAGGAACAGGCTCAAGGCAAAGCGGCCGGCCATGACGATGGCGACAATCCATGCCACCCGAGTCGCTTCCAGGTTGAAACCGTAGCCGTCCAGAACTACGCCGACAATCGGGCCGAACACAATCAAGGCCACCAGGCCGGCAAGAATCGCGTCAACCAGGCTTCTTTTGAGATCAATGGTTTTTTTAGTGGTTGAAGACATCGCTTACACCTTCGACACAAGAGGACGGCCGAGCAGGCCTTGGGGCCGAAAGACCAGAACGAGAACGAGCAGCGAGAAGCTGAAAACGTCTTTGTAGTCCGAGTTGACCAATCCGGAGAACAGCGACTCGGAGATCCCGAGAATGATCCCGCCGAGCATTGCCCCAGGCAGCGAACCGATCCCACCGAGCACCGCGGCGGTGAACGCCTTGATGCCAATGATGAAGCCCGCGTAGAAGTCAAATGTGCCGTAGTTCATGGTGATCAGCACGCCAGCCAGGGCTGCCATCGCGGCACCGATGATGAACACGTAGGAAATGACGCGATCGGTGTTGATCCCCAGGATCGAGGCCATCTTGCGGTCTTGCTGGGTGGCGCGGCACATACGACCGAGCTTGGTGTACTTGATGACGTAGGTCAGCAGGGCCATCCCAACGAACGCGGCAACCAGAATGAAGATCTTGGTGTAGGTCAGCTGGACGAAGCCGGTCCCGACTTCAACTCGCCATGCACCGGTCAGTAACGTCGGTACGCCTTGTTGACGAGCGCCCTGGGAAATCTGTGCATAGTTTTGCAGGATCAGCGAAATACCGATGGCGCTGATCAGCGGTGCCAGTCGGGTGGAGTTGCGCAGCGGTTTGTAGGCGACGCGCTCGATGACCCAGCCATACACCGCCGTGACGATGATGGTGAAAACCAGTGTGCCAAGCATCAGCAGGGGGAAGGATTCAATACCGAAGTATGCCAGCAGAGCCAGACTGATTGCCGCGAGGTAAGCGGAAATCATGTAAACCTCGCCGTGGGCGAAGTTGATCATGCCGATGATGCCATAGACCATTGTGTAGCCGATGGCGATCAGGCCATAGACCGACCCGAGGGTCAGGCCGTTGACCAGTTGCTGCAGGAAAATACCATCCATAACGCAATCTCACGCAGTGAGAACCTGCACACCAGTGATGTGCGGTTCTTCTAGGAAAAATACAGATTTACGTCGGAGCAATGTCAGCCATGATCAGCCTGGCCCCACTGTTTCCGTGTGGGAGCGAGCCTGCTCGCGAAAACGGTTGAACGATCAACAAAGCCGCTGTCTGTCAGTCCGTCTTCGCGAGCAGGCTCGCTCCCACAGGGACTTGTGGGGTTCAACTGATCATGTCAGCCCTTACTTCTGTTTTTCCAGCTGGTGGTATTTGCCATCCTTGTCCCACTGGTAAACCACGTAGTCGGAGACTTTCAGGTCGCCCTTCTGGTCCCATTCCTTCTCGCCCATCACGGTTTTGACCTTGTTGGCTTTCAGCCATTTGGCCGCCGCTTCGCCATCATTCTTCTTGGCACCATTAAAGGCGGCAGCCAGGGCCTGGACCGAAGCATAGGCATACAGGGTGTAGCCTTCAGGCTCGGTGCCTTTCTTGCGGAACTCGTCCACGACAGTCTTGCTGTCTGGCAGCAGGCGTGGGTCGGCGCCGAAGGTCATCAGCACGCCGTCAACGAATTGCGGACCGCCAGCAGTGGTCACCAGTTCGTCGGTCACGATGCCGTCGTCGGACATGAACTTGACGTCTTTGAGGCCTTGCTCACGCAATTGACGAACCAGAGGACCGGCTTCCGGGTGCAGGCCACCGAAGTAGACAACGTCAGCGCCAGCGCCACGGATTTTGGTCACGATGGTGCTGAAGTCTTTTTCGCCACGGGTCAGGCCTTCATACAGCACCGGCGTTACACCGCGCTTGGCCAGTTGAGCCTTGGTTGCATCCGCCAGACCTTGGCCGTAGGTGTCCTTGTCGTGCAGGACCACCACTTTCTTGCCCTTGAGCACGTCGACGATGTAATCGCCGGCCACGATGCCTTGCTGGTCGTCACGCCCGCACATACGGAACATGGCACTCAGGCCGCGCTCGGTAACCGCCGGGTTGGTGGAACCTGGAGTGATCGCGATGATGCCGGCTTCGTCATAGATCTCGGAGGCCGGAATGGTCGACGAGGAGCAGAAGTGACCGACTACGCCAGCGACTTTCTGGTTGGTCAGGTCCTTGGCGACCGTCACAGCCTGTTTCGGTTCGCAGGCGTCATCGCCTTTGACCAGAACGATTTTTTCCCCGTTGACACCGCCAGCGGCGTTGACTGCATCAGCCGCTGCCTGCGCACCCTTCATGTACTGCTCGCCAAATGCCGCGTTGGCGCCCGTCATTGGACCCGCTACGCCGATCTTGATGTCAGCCTGAGCAAACGCAGAAACACCCAACGCAGTTGCCACTGCGAGGGCCAGAAAGCCTTTCTTGTAAAACGTCTGGGACATGAGGTGGTGCTCCAAGGTTTTTTTTAGTTGGCACTGCGACTTCACTGAATGCTCAGAGCAAGGGCCGTGCCATCGGTTTTTTATTCTGGGAAAAGTCGCTGCCTTATTGTTTTTTCGACTGTTTCGGGCCCATTTTCATTGGGCGTGCAACCGTCTAAACCGCGGGAGGTAAAACCATTTATTTTTAAAGGCGCAACCCGCACGCGCCATCATTGCAACCGCAGCGCCAAACGATGTGCAACCAGCCTGTAACAGCCCGCGTCACCGAACTGCACACTGCTGGTGCGGGACTGCTACAACCCGCACCATTACAGGCTAGCCGCTTCGCTGAAAAGCGCCGCTTCCAGCAACATATTTCAACAATCAGATGACGATCCGCAGGCACTGGCCCGCGTGATACAACGAAAATCCGGCCTCATACAGGCAGCTTCTCAGCCCCGCCCCCGCCAATGGCTGCATAGGTGCGAAAGGAATCGGCAGGGCCTGGGGATTTCCATTACACAGATAGTCGGCAAAGGCTTTGCCGACCACTGTACCGGTGGTCACGCCTCGACCGTTGTAGCCGGTGACGGCCACCAGCCCCGGTGCCGGTTCGAACAGGCGCATCAAATGATCCGGCGTGAAGGCGATGCAGCCGGTCCAGGTGCACTCCCACTCCACCGGTTTCAGGTACGGAAAGTAATGCTGCTGAACCCGGTCGGCCCAGGCTTTCAGAAACCAGGTCGGTTTCTGGTTGCCATTGCCGAGACTGCCGAGCAACAACCGCCCTTCGGCATCGCGACGGATACTGCTGAGCACCTGCCGGGTGTCCCAGGAACCCTGACCACCGGGCAGAATTTGCTGCGCGGCATCTTCGGTCAGCGGCACCGAAGCCACTTGATAGTAATAACCTGGGAAAAAGTTGCGCCGCAGCTCCGTCCAGTCACCTTCGGTGTAGGCGTTGGAGGCGATGACCACCTGCTCGGCCAGCACCGAACCCCGGGCGGTTTGCACCGACCAGCGCTGGCCCTGACGTTCGAGTCGGGTGACCGGGGAATGATCGAACAGCTGACCGCCAAGGCCGACGGCCGCGTTGGCCAGCCCCGTGGTGTAAGCCATCGGGTTGATCGTGCCGGCGCGCCGATCGAGCAAGGCGGCGGCGATCTTTTTGGTACCTGTGGCTTGTTCGCAGGCTTGACCGGTTAACAGTTCCACCGGTGCACCGCGACGTTTCCATTGTTCTTCGCGACTGCGCAGATCCGCTTCGCCACGCGCGTTGTGCGCCATGTGCAGCGTGCCTTCGCGGCGTAACTGGCAATCGATGTTGTATTTGTCGACCAGGCTGAACACCAGCGACGGCGCCGCCCCCAGCATGCGGTTGAGCTGACGGCCGATCGCCTCGCCGAAACCGGCTTCGATTTCATCCGGTGGAATCCACATCCCGGCATTGACCAGTCCGACGTTACGCCCCGAACCGCCATGCCCGGCGCGATGCGCTTCCAGCACACAGACACTTTTACCTTGTTCCAGCAGATGCACCGCCGCCGACAAACCGGTGAAACCGGCACCGATGACGCAGACATCCACCGTCACCTCGCCCTGGAGCGCCACATTATCGGGCCTTTGCGGCGTCAGTTTTTCCCACAGACACTCTTCGCGTAACGGCATTGCAAGCTCCTGTCGGAGCAGCTACAAGACGCAAGCTACAAGCTGCAAGCCAGTCTGCTTGAAGCTTGAAGCTTGTAGCTTGCCGCTGCTTAATCGAATGTAATCCCCTGAGCCAACGGCAACTCCAGCGAATAGTTCACGGTATTGGTCTGACGGCGCATGTACCCGCGCCATGCATCCGAACCGGACTCACGACCACCACCCGTTTCCTTCTCGCCGCCAAACGCACCGCCGATTTCCGCGCCGCTCGGGCCGATGTTGACGTTGGCGATGCCGCAATCGCTGCCCACCGCCGACATGAACCGCTCGGCTTCACGCACGTCGGTGGTGAAGATGCACGACGACAGGCCCTGTGGCACGGCGTTGTTCAGGCGCAGCGCTTCTTCAAAATCGTTGTAACCGATCACGTACAGAATCGGCGCGAAGGTTTCGCTGCACACCACATCGCTCTGTTCCGGCATTTCGACGATGGCTGGCGAAACGTAGTAAGCGTTGGGGAATTTGTCTTCCAGCTGGCGCTTGCCGCCGAACACCCGGCCGCCTTCGCTCAAGGCTTGCTCCAGCGCGTCCTGCATGTTTTCGAAGCTGTGTTTGTCGATAAGCGGCCCAATCAGATTGCCTTCCAGCGGATGGCCGATGCGTACTTTGGAATAAGCGGCTTTCAGGCGGGTGACGATTTCTTCCTTCACCGACTCATGGGCGATCAGGCGACGCAAGGTGGTGCAACGTTGCCCGGCAGTGCCGACGGCGCTGAACAGAATCGCCCGAACGGCCATGTCCAGATCGGCGCTCGGGCCGAGGATCATCGCGTTGTTGCCGCCCAGCTCCAGAATGCTGCGGGCAAAACGTGCAGCGATTTTCGGTGCAACTTCGCGGCCCATGCGGGTGCTGCCGGTAGCGCTGACCAACGCGACACGCGGGTCATCGACCAGCGCTTCGCCGGCATCGCGACCGCCGATAATCACTTGGCTGAGGTGCGGCGGGGCGTCGCTGAAATTTTTCAGTACGCGATCGAACAGTGCCTGGCAGGCCAACGCGGTCAGCGGGGTTTTCTCCGACGGCTTCCAGATCACCGGGTTACCGCAGACCAACGCCAGCGTGGCGTTCCAGGCCCAGACGGCGACCGGGAAGTTGAACGCACTGATCACGCCAACGACGCCCAGCGGGTGCCAGGTTTCGCGCATGTGGTGGCCAGGACGCTCGGAGGCGATGGTCAAACCGTACAGCTGACGGGACAGACCGACCGCGAAGTCGCAGATGTCGATCATTTCCTGAACTTCGCCAAGACCTTCCTGAGTGATCTTGCCGGCTTCCCAGGACACCAGCTCACCGAGGTCAGCCTTGTACTCGCGCAAGATGTCACCCAATTGGCGCACCAATTCGCCACGACGCGGCGCCGGAACCTTGCGCCACAGTTCGAACGCATGATCTGCGCGACTGATGTGCTGCTCGACTTCAGCGGCGCCTTCCCAGTTCACGGCAGCGATACGGCTGCCATCGATGGGCGAATGCACCGGCACTTTGCCGTTCTGGTACAGGGCCGGGTTCACACCAAGACGATCAAGCAATGCGGCAACCATGGGTCACTCCTCAAGCAAAAAACAGAAAACGTGCAGCCGGATTAACCCGGCTGATCAGACCTGTAGTTTTAGCTCCCCGGAGGTTACCCAACAAACGACCTTTAAGAGAGATATCATTCCGTTTATTCATGCTGCGAATCTGCCGGTAAAAAAGAGCACAGAGAAACAAGAAAAGGACCACCCATGCTGAATAAACGCTACTTGCCGTCGATCACCGCGCTGCAGTGCTTCGAGGCCGTGACCCGGCATTTGAGCTTCACCCGTGCCGCCGAGGAGCTGAACCTGACGCAGAGCGCCGTGAGCAAACAGGTCGCGCAACTCGAAGAGTTGTTGCAACACCTGTTGTTCCGCCGGGTGCGCCGACGCCTGCAAATGACTCCCGCTGGCGATTTGTACCTGGTGGAGGTAAGAAAAATCCTCACACAGGTCGAAATGTCGACCCATTACCTGCGCTCCTACGGCGGTGATACCGAAGTCTTGCGCGTCTCCACGCCTCCGACCTTCGGTGCACGCTGGCTGGTGCCACGCCTGAAAGGCTGGCGCCTGCGCCATCCGTCGATCCATCTGGACCTGTGCAGCGAACAGGAGGCGGATGATCTGCTGCAAGGTCGCAGTGACCTGGCGTTCTACTTTGGCCAGGGCTCACGACCCGGCACCGAATGCCTGAAGCTGTTCGGCGAGGAACTGGTGCCGGTCTGCGCGCCGGGCAGCCTGCCGGACACGCCGTTCACCGACCCTACGCAACTCACCGATCTGGTCCTGCTGCAAAACGCTTCCCGGCCTCAGGCCTGGCACGACTGGTTCGACAGCCAGGGCTACCACACCGAACACAGCTACCACGGCCCGCGTTTCGAAACCTTCTACATGTGCATACGCGCTGCCCAGGTCGGTTGCGGCGTAGCGCTGCTGCCGAAGTTTCTGGTGGAAGAGGAATTGGCCGACGGCAAACTGGTCATTCCCTGGAAGCATGCGATGCCCAGCACCGATGCCTATTACCTGGCGTATCCCGAGCATTCGGCGGAAGTGCCCAAGGTGCGGGATTTTGTGAAGTGGATGCTGGAGCAGATCGACAACCCCACATCTAACAATTAACTCCTACAGAGCAATTTGCGCTGATGCAAAAATTGCTGGCAATACCTGCCGCTGATATGCGCCACTAGCCCATTCATTGAAACAGCTGCAACGTCGCTGCCACGGGCCGCGGCCAGCCTGGAGACCCCGTTATGAGCGAGAGTGTGTTTGCCGATCGCATCGTGCAGAACCTGCTCGACACCGACTTCTACAAACTGACGATGATGCAGGCGGTGCTGCACAACTACCCGAACGTGGAAGTCGAATGGGAGTTTCGTTGCCGTAACAGCGAGGATCTGCGCCCGTACCTGGCGGAGATCCGTTTCCAGATCGAGCGTCTGGCCGAGTTGAGCCTGAGTGCCGATCAATTGAGTTTTCTGGAACGCATCAGTTTTCTGAAGCCGGATTTCCTGCGTTTTCTCGGTCTGTTCCGCTTCAATCTTCGCTACGTCCACACCGGCATTGAAAACGGTGAGTTGTTCATCCGTCTGCGCGGGCCGTGGCTGCACGTGATTTTGTTCGAAGTGCCGCTCTTGGCCATGGTCAGCGAAGTACGCAACCGTTATCGCTACCGGGAAATCATTCTGGAACAGGCTCGCGAGCAGCTCTATCGCAAGTTCGAATGGCTGAGTTCCAACGCCAGTAGCGATGAATTGTCCGAATTGCAGGTAGCCGATTTCGGTACTCGCCGTCGCTTCTCGTACCGTGTACAGGAAGAAGTGGTGAACGTGCTCAAGCATGACTTCCCCGGTCGCTTCGTCGGTACCAGCAACGTGCACCTGTCCCGGGAGCTGAACATGAAGCCGCTGGGCACCATGGCTCACGAATGGATCATGGCCCACCAGCAACTCGGTCCACGGCTGATCGACAGCCAGATTGCCGCCCTCGACTGTTGGGTCCGTGAATACCGGGGTTTGCTGGGAATCGCCTTGACCGACTGCATTACCTCCGATGCTTTCCTTAGCGATTTCGACCTGTTCTTTGCCAAGCTCTTCGACGGCTTGCGCCACGATTCCGGTGACCCGGTGCAATGGGCGGAAAAAGCCATTGCCCACTACCACAAGCTGGGTATCGACCCGATGAGCAAAACCCTGGTGTTTTCCGACAGCCTGACCCTGCCAAAATCTCTGGAGATTTTTCGGGCATTGCGCGGTCGGATCAATGTCAGCTTCGGTATAGGCACTAACCTGACGTGCGACATTGCGGGTGTCGAACCCATGAGCATCGTGCTTAAAATGACGGCCTGCAATGGCCAGCCGGTGGCCAAGATTTCTGATGAGCCGGGCAAGACTCATTGCAACGACCCGAATTTCGTCGCCTATTTGCGACATGTTTTCCAAGTACCTGCCGCCCTTTCAAGCCCATCTAGCAAGGAGTGAATTCATGCAAGCCGTACAGCGTGAGATTGCTGAACAGCTCAAGGTCCAACCGCCGTTCGCGGATCAACTCGCCCTCGAGGCTGAAGTCGCCCGGCGGATTACCTTCATTCAGGACTGTCTGGTCAATGCCGGGCTCAAGACGCTGGTGCTGGGCATCAGCGGCGGTGTCGATTCCCTGACCGCCGGCTTGCTGGCCCAACGCGCCATGCGTGAACTGCGCGAGCGCACCGGGGACGCCAGCTACAAGTTCATCGCGGTGCGCCTGCCTTATGGCATCCAGTTCGATGAGCATGATGCCCAGGCCTCGATGGACTTCATTGCACCTGATGAGCGCCACACGGTTAACATCGGTCCGGCGGTCAAATCCCTGGCCAGCGAAGTGGCGGCCTTCGAAGGTAAGGAGGCGGTGCAGAAGGATTTCGTGCTGGGCAATACCAAGGCGCGGATGCGCATGGTTGCGCAATACACCATCGCTGGCGCGGCTCATGGCCTGGTGATCGGCACCGACCATGCGGCAGAAGCGGTGATGGGTTTCTTCACCAAATTCGGTGATGGCGCCTGCGACCTCGCACCGCTGAGCGGCCTGGTGAAAAATCAGGTCCGTGCCATCGCCCGCAGCTTTGGCGCACCGGAGTCGCTGGTGGAAAAAATCCCGACCGCCGACCTCGAAGACCTGTCGCCGGGCAAACCGGACGAAGCGTCCCACGGCGTGACTTACGCCGAGATCGATGCCTTCCTGCACGGCGAGCCGGTGCGTGAAGAAGCGTTCAAGATCATTTGCGATACGTACAAAAAGACCCATCACAAGCGTGTGATGCCGTTTGCGCCTTAAGGACATCGCCACGCTCCCACAGATTTTGTGTCGCACCCCGGTAATGGGCACGACAAAAATCCTGTAGGAGCGAGGCTTGCCCGCGAAAAACGATGACTCGGTCTATCGTCAGGCACAAAAAAAGCGTCCCTCGCAGGACGCTTTTTTATGAACGCAATTTAATCACTTCAGGGTAACCGTACCTTTCATCATCGAGATGTGGCCCGGGAACGAGCAGAAGAAACCGTACTTCTCAGCCGCATTGAGCTTGGATACATCGAAAGTCACCGAGTCGGTTTCCTTCGCGCCGATGAGTTTGGTGTGAGCGATGATGCGAGCATCACCGTCTTTCAGGTAGTTCTTGTCGATACCTGCCGCCAGACCGTCGGTAGCGATCGGCTGCATGTCCGCTTCTTTGCTCAGCACCCAGTTATGGCCCATGACATTCTTTGGCAGGTTGCCGGAGTGAGTCAGTTCAACGGTGAAGGTCTTGCAGCTTTTGTCGATTTCAATGGCCTTGGTGCTGAAGGACATCTGATCGGTGGAGTCGATGGTTGTCTTGCACTCGGCAGCCATCAATTGACTGCTGGCCAGTGTCAGCAGGGATACCGCAACAAGTTTGGCAAACATGGTGAATCTCCAAGGCAGGGTTAATAAAAGTTCTAGTGGACAGAAGACTGCCTGAAATCTTCGCAAGTTCCTATGACCTGAATCAAAAATTGTATACAACTTTCGACCTATGACACTCATCGAAACAATCTACCGGCCAAGCGTCTGGCACGGCCCTATCATCAGGGCCGTCATCTCTTATCCGGAGCGCCTGTCATGTCTTTCAACAGCTTTTTGTGCAGTTTGCTCGCCGCCTACGCCTGCGGCGCCAGTGGTACCTGTGAAACACCCTAACGCGAGGTTTAACGCTTGGAACGAGGCAAGCCAACCCTTACTCTGTGGCCCTGATGACCGTGGAGTAAGGCATGTCTTTAGCGTCTGTTTGTGTATTTTGCGGTGCCAGCACCGGCATCAATCCAGCCTATCGTGAAGCCGCTGTCGCCTTGGGGCGAACATTGGCCGAGCGCAAGCTGACTCTGGTTTATGGCGGCGGCGCCGTCGGGCTGATGGGGATCGTGGCCGATGCCGCACTGGCGGCCGGCGGTGAGGTGATCGGGATCATCCCGCAGAGCCTCAAGGACAAGGAAATCGGCCACAGCGGCCTGACTCGCCTGGAAGTGGTCGACGGCATGCATGCGCGCAAGGCGCGAATGGCCGAGCTCAGCGATGCCTTCATTGCTCTGCCCGGCGGCCTGGGCACACTGGAAGAGCTGTTTGAAGTCTGGACCTGGGGCCAGCTCGGCTATCACGGAAAACCGCTGGGTTTGCTGGAAGTGAACGGTTTCTACAGCAAGTTGGCGTCTTTTCTTGATCATATCGTCGGCGAAGGCTTCGTTCGCGAAGCGCACCGTGACATGCTGCAAATGAGCGAATCGCCGCAAACCCTGCTCGATGCACTAGAAGCCTGGCAACCCTCGGTACTGCCAAAATGGACCGAGCAAAAACCCGGCTAACGGCTCGGCATCGATACAGGGCAGAATATGCGCCGCTCAACCTCACCTTCGACCCCAGAGGATCGCCCATGGCTAAACCTAATTATTCCTTCGCCAAACGTCAGAGAGACTTGGCCAAGGAGCAGAAGAAAGAGGAAAAGCTTCAGCGCAAGAAAGCTACAGCTGAAGACGCAGCAGCACTGAACCCGGATACCGAAGGCGAAGTGGCGACAGACGAAACTGAAGCACCGAAAGATCAGGCGCCCGACGTCTGAGACCCTCAGGGCCCGATGATCAGGCCCACCGGATCTGTGTCCAGGGTCAGCAACGTTGTTGCTGACCCTCACAGGCCAATCTGAAAATTCCCCGTCCAGCACTGACTTGCACATACCCATGTGGGAGCCTGCTCGCAATAGCGACAGGTCAGCCGACATCGATCATCGCGAGCAGGCTCGCACACACTGGATCTCTATTAGTCCAATGGCATCACGGTTACCCGAACCTCGGGATCATGGCTGCCACCGCCCAGGATCACTCCACGCAACGGCGACACATCGGAAAAATCCCGGCCCCAGGCCAGGGTGATGTGCTCCAGCGCCGGTTGCACATTGTTGGTCGGGTCGAAATCCACCCAGCCCAGCACCGGACAAAACACCGACACCCAGGCATGAGACGCATCGGCGCCGATCAGCCGTGGCTGGCCCGGTGGTGGCTGGGTCAGCAAGTAGCCACTGATGTACCGCGCCGCTAATCCCCGGGAGCGCACACAAGCGAGCATCAAATGTGCAAAGTCCTGACAAACCCCGCGCCGCCTCTCCAGCACTTCCACCAAAGGCGTTGCCACTTGGGTCGCTTCGGCGTCGAAGGTGAATTCGCTGAAGATTTTCTCCATCAACGCCTGAACCCCCAGCAGCAATGGCCGGCCGGGAGGAAAACAACTTTCGGAGAACTCGACGAAGCTGCGCTTCAAATGCACATAGGGCGATTCGAACCGGTAACGGCAGGCTTCGAGCAATTCAGCAGAGAGCGGCTGACTGTTGTAGGTCAGTGCATTGCAGGTCTCTTCCCAGGCCGGCGATTGATTGAAGTCCAACGAGGGTCGGCCCAGCACTTCGACCGTCAGGCTGGCATTGACCAGCAATTCATCGTGCGGCCGCTCGAATGCCAGCCGGGTCAGCGGGTTACCGAACACGTCGAGCTCATCCCGGCGTGAAGTCGGGTCGGGACTGATCTGCAATTGCTGCTCGGTGCAGCGCTGCCAAACGCAAGCCCGCGGCCACAGGTGCGCCAGCTGCTGGGCCAAGGATACCGGGCTGTCATAGTGATAATGGGTGTCGTGGAGAATCTGGTAACGGGCATTCATCAGACGGACACCGTGCGCTGGCTGACATCATCGACATGGGCGAAATGGCGCAAGGCCAGGCGATCCGATATTTGCCCGCTGGCATCGGCGATCTCCTGTAACAGATCGGCCAATCCTTCTATGGCGGCGCGAACACTGGCCTCGCCAAACAGTGAGTTTTCCAGGCAACCCAGATCGAAGCGCGCCAGCCGATCCAACAACTGTGGCAGACCGGTTTCCCGCGGCGCACCAAAGTCGTCGTTCAAGCGTTTCAACGTGCGGGTCACCAGTTTCAACTGAAACAACACCGCGTGAGGGTTCTGCTCATCGAGCAACAACAGGTCCAGCACCGGGATCAATTGTGCCACCGCCAAATACCGCGAGCGGTACGTGATGCTGCTGTTGCCCAGCTCCAGCAGCCATTCCAGGCCGGCCTGATCGAAAGCCCCCGCACCGCGCAGAAACGCCGCCAGGCTAGCGCTGAGAAATTGCAGCCGCTCGATACGGCGCCCGATCATCAGGAAACGCCAGCCTTCGTCCCGGGTCATGTCGTCAAGGGCAAAACCGGACAGCGCCGCCAGCGACATCACCAATCGGTTGAGGAAATCCAGCAACTCGCCGAAATCCGGTTCTTCGGTTTCCAGCTCCATGGCCTCACGTTGCAATTCCACCAGCGCTTGCCAGTTCTCTCGCGAGAGCTTGCCGCGTACTTGCGACGCCGCCCACTGCAAACGTTGCAGGTTGGAGCGCAGGCTGAATGGCCAATCATCGCCTAGCAACGCCGCCAGCAAGCGCTCCGGCAACTCGCCCTCTTCCGGCAACAGATTCAAGCGTTCACCCAGATCGACTGCTGCCTCCAGGGCTTGCGGATCATCGCCCTCGATATAGCGCGCCAACATAATGCGCAGTAGCCGTGCGCTGTCATCGCAGCGCTCACAATAACGACCGAACCAGAACAGGTTCTCGACCACCCGAGATGGCAGATACGGATCGCGTCGCACCAGATCATGCACGCTGATGTTGCGCTGGGCTTTCCATTGCTCACCGCTGGGCGGGCGATCGCCCAACACCCACGTGTCCTTGCTGGCACCGCCGCGTTGCATCGACACCACTTCGGCGTCGGCCTCGGCGGCAACCCGGGTCAGCCCGCCGGGCAGTACCCGATAACCCTCCCGACTGGCCACCGCATACACCCGCATGCCGATGGCCCGTGGTTGCAACTGCCCCTCTTCGGCCTGCCAGATCGGCGCCAGGGACAATTGCGCCAATTCTTGCGCAACATAGGCGTAAGGCCGTGCCTGCATCCGCTCGGCCAGGGCCTGGCGCTGCTCTTCATTCAAATCACGACCAAACACCGGGGTAAAACTTTGCGACGGGAACGCCGGCTTGATCAACAGCTCCGGCAGTTTTTCCAGGGCCTGGGCCAGCACCGGCGCTTCACCGCACCACCAGGTCGCGATGGACGGCAGTATCAACTCTTCGCCGAACAGATGCTGATTGATCTTCGGCAGGAACCCCAGCAAACCCGGCGACTCCAGCACGCCGCTGCCAAGGGCGTTGGCCACCAGCACCCGGCCCTGACGCACCGCTTCGAGCAGCCCCGGCACGCCGAGGGCCGAGTCGGTGCGTAGCTCCAGCGGGTCGCAAAAATCATCGTCGAGCCGGCGCATGATCGCGTGGACCCGACGCAGGCCGCTCAAGGTTTTGAGGTAGACCGTGGCATCCCGCACGGTCAGGTCGCCACCCTCCACCAACGGATATCCGAGCTGGCGAGCCAGATACAGGTGTTCAAAATAGCTTTCGTTGAAACGCCCCGGCGTCAGCAGTACCACCAGTGGTGCTTCGTCATCGCTCGGCGCCTGACGGGCCAGAGTTTCCTGAAGGGTACGGAAGAACCCGGCCAGGTGCTGCACCTTCAAATCGCGGTACAGCTCGGGAAAGGCCCGGGACACGATGGTGCGGTTTTCCAGAGCATAACCGGCACCGGATGGCGCTTGCGTCCGATCCGCCGTCACCCACCAGCGACCGTCAGGCGTGCGCGCCAGATCCACGGCATACAGATGCAGAAAGGCCCCGTCGGGCGGGGCAATGCCCTGACAGGGCCAGAGAAAGTTGTTGTGACCGAACACCAGCTCAGCCGGCAGCAGACCTTCGGCGATCAAGCGCTGAGGGCCGTACAAATCCGCCAGGACGGCATTGAGCAAGCGCGCCCGTTGAGCGATCCCGGCCGATAACCGTTCCCACTCATCGGCGGCCATCACATGGGGCAGCAGGTCCAGCTCCCATGGCCGGTCGGCGCCCTTGGGGTCGGCGTAGACGTTATAGGTCACGCCGTTTTCGTGGATCTGCCGGGTCAGCAGCGCCTGACGCTGCACCCGTTGCGCTGGCGTGCTGCGTTGTAATTGATCGAGCAGCCGCCGCCAGTGCGGGCGCACCGCGCCGCTGTCGTCGAGCAGTTCGTGATAAGTGCCCGCGGTGAACGGGTAATGATCAAGCAGGTCAGGCATGGAAAGCTCGGCAGACAGCAAAGTACGGTCAGACTAACGCAGGCTCATGACGCCCGGATATACGAAAAATCCGAGCGTCGCGTACGGTTTAGAAACGTCGTAAATCGAGAGTCATCGGTAGCTCGTCGTTAATTTCCAGATTGGGTACAGGAAGTTTTCCTGGCGTGTGTCCGACACGGAAGAAACGCGCCATCCGCCGGCTCTCGGCTTCATTGGCGTTCACCGGCAGGCTGTCGTAGTTGCGCCCGCCCGGGTGGGCGACGTGGTACTGACAGCCCCCCAGCGAGCGCCCCATCCAGGTGTCGAGCAGGTCGAACACCAGTGGCGCGTGGACCGGGATGGTCGGCTGCAGGCAGTTGGCCGGTTGCCAGGCCCTGAAGCGAACGCCGGCGACGAACTCACCGACGCGACCCGTGGGTTGCAGCGGCACCGCAATGCCATTGCACGTCAACAGATATCGCTGAGGCGGCAGGCCGCTGAGTTTGACCTGCAAACGCTCCAGCGACGAATCCACATAACGCACCGTCCCCCCTGCCGCACCTTCCTCGCCGAGTACATGCCAGGGCTCGAGCGCCTGCCGCAGCTCCAGTTTGATGCCGCTGACGGCATAGTCGCCGACTTTGGGAAAACGGAACTCCAGATGCGCCGCGAACCACTCGGCCCGCACGGGATAACCGGCGGCATTGAGGTCGACGATGACGTCGGCGAAATCCTGCTCGATAAAATGCGGCAACAAGAATCTGTCATGCAGCGCTGTGCCCCAGCGTGCCAGTTTCGGCGGTGCATAAGGCTCGCGCCAGAACCGTGCCACCAGCGCCCGCAGCAACAATTGCTGCGTCAGGCTCATGCGCGCATGGGGCGGCATTTCAAAGGCTCGCAGCTCCAGTAATCCGAGGCGTCCGGTGGCGCCGTCCGGCGAATAGAGTTTGTCGATGCAAAACTCGGCACGGTGGGTGTTGCCGGTCACGTCGATCAGCAAATGGCGCAGCAAGCGATCCACCAGCCATGGTGGGCACTCCTCGCCTGGCTTTGGCATCTGGGCGAAGGCGATCTCCAGTTCATACAGCGAATCGTTGCGCGCCTCATCCACCCTCGGTGCCTGAGACGTCGGGCCGATGAACAATCCGGAAAACAGATAGGACAAGGACGGGTGGTTGTGCCAGTAGCTGATCAGGCTACGCAACAGATCGGGACGCCGTAGAAACGGTGAGTCAGCCGGAGTCGCGCCACCCAGTACGAAATGATTGCCGCCGCCGGTGCCGGTGTGCCGGCCGTCGATCATGAACTTCTCGGTGGTCAGTCGCGTCTGGCGCGCCTCTTCATAAAGAAACTCGGTGCGCTCCACCAACTCATCCCAAGTGGCGGACGGCTGGACGTTGACCTCAATCACGCCCGGATCCGGTGTAATGCGGAAGTTGCTCAGGCGCGGATCGCTTGGCGGTTCATAACCTTCCAGCAACACTGGGCAGTGCAATTCCTCGGCGGTGGCTTCGATGGCGCAGACCAGCTCCAGATAGTCCTCGACCCGCTCCAGCGGCGGCATGAACAGGTACAACCGGCCTTCTCGCGCTTCGGCACAAAAGGCGGTGCGGGTCAGCCAGTCAGCGGACTCGTCGATCTTTGGCGCACGCTCGTTAGCCGTTTGTGGTTGAGCGTGATGCTGTAACTGGTCAGTGCCTGGCAGCTCAGGGAAATCCTGATTCGGGTCGACAGGGTGAATGAACGGATACTCCGCTGCCTTCACCCAGGGCTGCGAACCGAGTGGCAAGCGATACCCCAGCGGCGAATCCCCTGGCACCAATCGGCAATGTTCTTCCCGCAGATACCAGCGACCGCTTTGCCACTGATCGCCCTTGGCGGTACGCGCCAGCGGCAGGACCTGGCCGATCACCTTGTCCAGGCCCTGATTGAAGACTTTACGCAGGCGCGCCCGCTCCAACGGTTCCTCCAGCCGTGAGTCTTCGGCGCTGACGTTCTGCGGCAAAGCGCCTTCGCGCCAGAGGTAATAGAAATTGTCTTCGTAGGCCGGGAACACAAAGCGTGTCGGAATTTTCAGGCGTTCGGCGACACTCGCCAGAAAACGCCCGGCCAACTCGCCATCGGCGCCATAGTCTTCCTGCTCATCGGCGATCAGCGCGCTGTTGTGCCAGATTGGCACGCCGTCGCGACGCCAGTAGCTGTTCAGCGACCAGCGCGGCAGTTGCTCGCCGGGATACCACTTGCCCTGACCGAAATGCACCAATCCCTTGGGCGCATAACGCTTGCGCATGCGCTGGAACAGTTCGCTGGACAGGCGACGCTTGTCCGGCCCGAGCGCCGCGGTGTTCCACTCGGCGCCGTCCGGGTCATCGATGGACACGAACGTTGGCTCACCGCCCATGGTCAGGCGCACATCGCCTTCGAGCAGGTCGGCATCGATCTGCCGGCCCAATGCCTGAATGGCCAGCCATTGGTCTTCGGTGTAGGGCTTCGTGACTCGCGGCGCTTCCCAAATCCGCTCGACCGACATTTCGTGGGTGAATTCGCACTCGCACGGTTCCACCAAGCCACTGATCGGTGCCGCAGAGGATGGATCGGGACTACACGCCAACGGAATGTGTCCTTCACCGGCAAACAGCCCTGAAGTCGCATCCAGGCCGATCCAGCCAGCGCCGGGCAAATAGACTTCGCACCAGGCGTGCAGGTCGGTGAAATCCACTTCGGTGCCCGAGGGACCGTCAAGGCTTTTGACATCGGCGGTCAGCTGGATCAAGTAGCCGGACACAAAACGCGCCGCCAAACCGAGATTGCGCAATAACTGCACCAGCAGCCACGCCGAGTCGCGGCAGGAACCGGAGGCCTGTTCGAGGGTGTGTTCCGGAGTCTGTACGCCGGGCTCCATGCGAATCAGATAGCCGATGTCTTCGCTGAGGCGCTGGTTGAGCGCAACCAGGAAATCCACGCTGGGTAGCGGCGTGCGATCGATGCCCTCCAGATAGGCCTTGAATTTCGGCGTCAGGGGCAAGGTTTCCAGGTACGGCGCCAGCTCTTTGCGCTCATCCGCGGCGTAAGCGAAAGGGATCTTTTCGGCGTAGGGCTCGAGGAAGAAGTCGAACGGATTGAACACCGCCATCTCGGCCAGCAAGTCGACCTCGATCCGCAGCTCATCGGTTTTCTCCGGGAACACTAACCGCGCCAGGTAATTGCCCTGGGGGTCCTGTTGCCAGTTGATGAAGTGCTGCTCGGGCGAGACTTTCAGTGCATAGGACAGTATCCGCGTGCGGCTATGGGCAGCCGGGCGCAGGCGAACGATCTGTGGACCGAGCTCGACGGCGCGGTCGTAGCGGTAATGCGTGACATGATGCAATGCGACATGTATCGACACGGCGTGCCTCCTGCGAGCCTTAAGCGTTAAGGAAAGCGCGCAAGACTTATGCCATCCGGCAGGCTGGCGTTTTCACAGATTTG
The DNA here is from genome assembly GCF_014192635.1 of Pseudomonas sp. Tn43. Lineage (NCBI taxonomy): Bacteria > Pseudomonadati > Pseudomonadota > Gammaproteobacteria > Pseudomonadales > Pseudomonadaceae > Pseudomonas > Pseudomonas sp. Tn43. Next base: position 334,624 of record NZ_JACHYG010000005.1, on the reverse strand, counting down.
CTCAAGGCAGTACAGCACCAAAATCGGGCGGGAGGAGATTTTGCGTTGGGGCATTTGCACATAATTGTGGCGAAGATCAAAAGATCGCAGCCTTCGGCAGCTCCTACGCAGGAATATGCGTTTCCATGTAGGAGCTGCCGAAGGCTGCAATCTTTTGATCGTTCCCACGCTCTGCGTGGGAATGCAGCCCGTGACGCTCCGCGTCACTGGACGCGGAGCGTCCCTTGAGGCATTCCCACGCGGAGCGTGGGAACGATCACGCCAACCCGAAGGTTGGCGTTCTGTTCAGCTCAAAACCAGACTTAGCGCGGCACTACCGGCTTGCGCGCAGGCTTGGGTCCTTTGCCTTTGGCCGCATCCTTGCGTTCCTTGGCCGCTTGCTGGTTGCGGGCGAATGCCGCTGCCTTGGCCTGTTCACGCTTGTCCCACGGGTTACCGCCATCACTGGCGCGCGGTGGCAGGCCGGTGTGCTGGGTCAGGATTTTGGTGGTCTTTTCCCCGGCCACTTTATGGCTGCCAGCCGGTGTCGAGTTCTTGCGACGGGCGCTCTGGTAGCTGTCGGTCGCCGGCTGATGCAGCGGGATCAACTGATTCTTGCCCGGCCCGATCAGGTCGGCGCGGCCCATGCGGGTCAGCGCTTCGCGCAGCATCGGCCAGCCTTTGGGGTCGTGATAACGCAAGAACGCCTTGTGCAGACGACGCTGTTCTTCGCTCTTGACGATGGTCACGCCGTCACTCTTGTAAGTGACTTTGCGCAGCGGGTTTTTGCCCGAATGGTACATCGCGGTGGCGGTGGCCATCGGCGACGGGTAGAACGCCTGCACCTGGTCGGCACGGAAACCGTTGCCCTTGAGCCACAGGGCCAGGTTCATCATGTCTTCGTCGGTGGTACCCGGGTGAGCGGCGATGAAGTACGGAATCAGGTACTGCTCTTTCCCGGCTTCCTTGGTGTACTTCTCGAACATGCGCTTGAACTTGTCATAGCTGCCGATGCCCGGTTTCATCATCTGGTTGAGCGGACCTTCCTCGGTATGTTCCGGGGCGATCTTCAGGTAACCACCGACGTGGTGAGTCACCAGTTCCTTGACGTATTCCGGCGACTCGACCGCGAGGTCGTAACGCAGGCCGGATGCGATCAGGATCTTCTTCACACCTGGCAAGGCACGGGCGCTACGATAGAGCTGTATCAGCGACGAATGGTCGGTGTTGAGGTTTTCACAGATGCCCGGGAACACGCAGGACGGCTTGCGGCACGCGGATTCGATGACCGGGCTCTTGCAGGCGATGCGGTACATGTTCGCAGTCGGGCCGCCGAGGTCGGAAATCACTCCGGTGAAGCCTGGCACCTTGTCGCGGATCTCTTCGATTTCGCGAATGATCGACTCTTCGGAACGGTTCTGGATGATCCGGCCTTCGTGCTCGGTGATCGAGCAGAACGTACAGCCACCGAAGCAGCCACGCATGATATTCACCGAGAAGCGGATCATGTCGTAGGCAGGAATCTTTTCCTTGCCATACGCCGGGTGCGGAACCCGTGCGTAAGGCATGCCAAACACGTAGTCCATTTCTTCGGTGGTCATCGGAATCGGAGGCGGGTTGAACCAGACGTCCACTTCGCCATGCTTCTGCACCAGCGCACGGGCGTTGCCCGGGTTGGTTTCCAGGTGAAGCACGCGGTTGGCGTGGGCGTAGAGCACCGAGTCGCCGCGAACTTTTTCCATTGACGGCAAACGGATGACCGTTTTCTCCCGGGTGAGGCGCGGGTTCGGCAACAATTGCACGACCTTCGCTTCGTTCGGGTCTTCGACCGGACCTTTTTCCTGCTCGATGGCGCAGGCCTGGGTGTCCTGGGTGTTCACGTAGGGGTTGATGATCTTGTCGACCTTGCCCGGGCGGTCGATGCGCGTGGAGTCGATCTCGAACCAGTCTTTTGGCGTATCACGACGAATGAACGCGGTGCCGCGCACATCGGTGATGTCTTCGATCTTGTGACCGAACGATAGACGCTGGGCGACTTCGACGATCGCACGCTCGGCATTGCCGTAGAGCAGGATGTCGGCGCAGGCGTCGATCAGGATCGAGTTGCGCACCCGGTCCTGCCAGTAATCGTAGTGAGCGATGCGGCGCAAGGAGGCTTCGATGCCACCGAGCACGATCGGCACATGCTTGTAGGCTTCCTTGCAGCGCTGGCTGTAAACCAGGCTCGCGCGGTCCGGACGTTTGCCCGCCAGGCCACCGGGGGTGTAGGCGTCGTCCGAACGGATTTTCTTGTCGGCGGTGTAGCGGTTGATCATCGAATCCATGTTGCCGGCCGCGACACCGAAGAACAGGTTCGGCTCGCCGAGCTTCATGAAGTCGTCTTTGGACTGCCAGTTCGGCTGCGCAATGATCCCGACGCGGAAGCCCTGGGCTTCCAGCAGTCGGCCAATGATCGCCATGCCGAACGAAGGGTGGTCGACGTAGGCATCACCGGTGACGATGATGATGTCGCAGGAATCCCAGCCAAGCTGATCCATCTCCTCCCTGCTCATCGGCAGGAATGGCGCTGGCCCGAAACATTCGGCCCAGTACTTGGGATAGTCAAATAACGGCTTGGCTGCTTGCATGTCGATAACCGGTGTTGGCTTTCATTGAATTTCGCGGGCGCGGAATATAGCACAAAAAACAACCAATTCCGACCGCCATGGTCGGAAATTAGTGTCGCCCCCTTCGCGGGCAAGCCTCGCTCCTGCAGATTTTGCGTTGGATCACGATTGCGCGAACGACACATGGTCTGCAGGAGCGAGGCTTGCCCGCGAAGAGGCCCTGTCAGGCACTACACAACTTACTCGTCGTCGAAGTTGTAGCTGCCTGGCGCCAGGTTTTCAAAGCGAGTGTATTTACCGATGAACGCCAGTCGTGACGTGCCAATCGGGCCGTTCCGCTGTTTGCCGATGATGATCTCGGCAATGCCTTTATGCTCGGTTTCCGGGTGATACACCTCATCCCGGTACACGAACATGATCACGTCAGCATCCTGCTCGATCGCTCCGGATTCCCGGAGGTCGGAGTTGATCGGGCGTTTGTTCGGTCGTTGTTCCAGGGAGCGGTTGAGCTGGGACAGCGCCACCACCGGGCAGTTGAATTCCTTGGCGAGGGCTTTCAAGGAACGGGAGATCTCGGAAATCTCGTTGGTCCGGTTGTCGCCACCGGAACCTGGAATCTGCATCAACTGCAGGTAGTCGATCATGATCAGGGCGATGTCGCCGTGTTCACGCACCAGACGCCGGGTCCGTGCGCGCATCTCCGAGGGGCTGATACCGGCCGTATCGTCGATGAACAGCTTGCGATCGTTCAGCAAGTTGACCGCCGAGGTCAGGCGCGGCCAATCGTCGTCGTCCAGACGACCGGCTCGGACTTTGGTCTGGTCGATACGCCCAAGGGACGACAGCATACGCATGACCAGCGATTCGCCTGGCATCTCCAGCGAGTAAACCAGCACGCACTTGTCGCTGCGCAACACGGCGTTTTCCACCAGGTTCATTGCGAAGGTGGTTTTACCCATGGACGGACGGCCGGCGACGATGATCAGGTCGGCAGGCTGCAAGCCACTGGTCTTCTCGTCGAGGTCGGTATAACCGGTGGACAGGCCGGTAATGGCGTTGTCGGTGTTGAACAAGGTGTCGATGCGGTCGATAGCCTTGGTGAGCAGGTCATTCACACTCACCGGGCCGCCGGTTTTGGGCCGGGCCTCGGCGATCTGGAAAATCTGCCGCTCAGCTTCGTCGAGAATCTCTTCAGCCGTGCGGCCTTCCGGGTTGAAGGCGCTGTCGGCAATTTCGGTGGCGATGCCGATCAACTGCCGTAACGTCGCCCGCGCACGAACGATTTGCGCATAGGCCTTGATGTTGGCGACGGACGGTGTGTTTTTCGCCAGCTCACCCAGGTAACCGAGGCCACCGACTTGCGAGGTCTGACCTTCCTTGTCCAGTTGCTCGGCAAGGGTCACGACGTCGATCGGGGAGTTCTGGTCTGCCAGCTTGGCGATGGCCCGGAAGATCAGGCGGTGGTCATGCCGATAGAAATCGCCGTCGGAGACTTGATCGAGCACGCGTTCCCAGGCGTTGTTGTCCAGCATCAGACCACCGAGCACGGCCTGTTCGGCCTCGATGGAATGCGGCGGCACCTTCAGGGCAGCGGTTTGCAGATCGTATTGCTCGGGAGCGGAAATATCGTTCATGGCCACTTGGTTTGTCAGGAAAAGCAGGGATGATGAAAATCAGGAACGGCAGAAAGACAAAGGGCACGACCTGTAAACAGGATCGTGCCCGATGTTACCGGCAAGCACCCGAGGGTGCCAGCCGACAAGTGCTGCTTAAGCTGCTACCACGACAACGCGTACGGTGGCTTCAACTTCGGCGTGCAGGTGCACGGCTACGTCGAATTCGCCTACGTTGCGGATGGTGCCGTTCGGCAGACGAACTTCGCTTTTTGCAACTTCAACGCCAGAGGCGGTCAGTGCATCAGCGATGTCGTGGGTGCCGATCGAACCGAACAGCTTGCCTTCGTCACCAGCGGTGGCAGTGATAGTCACTTCCAGCTCAGCCAGTTGGGCGGCACGGCTTTCAGCCGAAGTTTTACGGTCTGCTGCGGCTTTTTCCAGCTCAGCGCGACGCTCTTCGAACGCAGCCAGGTTGGCAGCGGTCGCAGCGGTAGCTTTGCCGTAAGGCAGCAGGTAGTTACGACCGTAACCAGCCTTAACGTTCACTTTGTCACCCAGGTTGCCCAGGTTGGTGACTTTTTCCAGAAGGATCAGTTGCATGTGAAAATCCTCTTAACTTTTAACCTTCACCGTTCGCGCTATCGGCATCTTTGGGTGCCGAACGACCGCGAAAATCAATCAGGCTGTCGACGATGGCCAAGACCACCAGCAACGGATAGATCAGCTGCATGAACAGCAACAGCGTGACGTACAACCCCACCAGCCAGAACTTGGCCAGTCGCTTTTGCGCCACCAGCCCATGAATCAGGGCCAGCCCGGCGAACACCAACGGTACACTGCACAACGGTGTCAACATGGCCATCTGCGAGCCTAAGTTAGGCCCCAGAAGCATCAACACCAGCAGTAACATCGCCGGTAAAAGCGGGATTCGGATGGCGCGAAACTCGCGACCAAAACCACCCGGGTTGTACAACAACGCCTGCCAGTAGCGCCCGACAATCAGGCTCAGCACACTGACGATTTGCAACAAAGCCGCAATCAGGCCGGTCAGGACCGGTGCAATCAGGGACGCGAAACGCGCTTGCTCGTCTACCGACAATTGCTGGTAGGCATCACCGAGTAGCGACGGCATGACTTTTATCAAAGCCTGCGCCAGCATCTCGATCTGGGGCGCAAAAGCCGCCCCCAGCACCACTGAAAACACCAATCCCATCGCTATGCTGACCAGCAGCACGCGGTTCCAGGACTCGCTTGCGCGCAAAACCAACGCAAGGCTCGAAGACCCCAGCAGCACCAGAAGTGCCCGTGGGTCGTCGGAGTAAAGCCACCAGATCAACGCCGGCAGCAGCCCCAGAGCAAGAACGCCCATGGCGTCCTTCAATCCGCGCCGCAGGAGCACAAGGCTTCCTGCGGCAGCACCCAACCAATACAACAACGGCAACGTTGCACATCCGGCCACTACCAGAGTGGCCTGCATACGGCCGCGCATGATGAACTCAGCTAAGGCGCGCATGCATTCAATCCTTTGCTACGTGTCGACTGCCCGGTCTCAGCGGCCGTGGCTGTCGGTGTAGGCCAGCAGGGCCAGGAAGCGGGCGCGCTTGATAGCGGTGGCCAGCTGACGCTGATAACGAGCTTTGGTACCGGTGATGCGGCTTGGAACGATTTTGCCGGTCTCGGATACGTAAGCTTTCAGAGTGTTGAGATCTTTGTAATCGATCTCTTTCACGTCTTCAGCGGTGAAGCGGCAGAATTTACGACGACGGAAGAAACGTGCCATGTAATAGGCTCCTCAAAAGGTCCGTGGATTACTCGTCAGCGTTATCGCTGGCGTCGCTGTCATCACCATCAACGCTATCAGCGTCGGAGTGCTCAGGACGGTCGCGACGCTCACGGCGCTCACTGCGGTTTTCTTCAGCCTTGAGCATCTCGGATTGGCCGGTAACGGCTTCTTCGCGACGGATGACCAGGTTACGGATCACTGCATCGTTGTAGCGGAAGTTGTCTTCCAGCTCGGCCAGGGCCTTGCCAGTGCATTCAACGTTCAGCATCACGTAGTGAGCCTTGTGAACATTGTTGATTGCGTAGGCCAGTTGACGACGGCCCCAATCTTCCAGACGGTGGATTTTGCCGCCGTCTTCTTCGATCAGCTTGGTGTAACGCTCAACCATGCCGCCGACTTGCTCGCTTTGATCCGGGTGGACCAAAAAGATGATTTCGTAATGACGCATGAATGCTCCTTACGGGTTGTAGCCTGCCGCTCAAAAGCGGTCAGACAAGGAGTGAATGACACTTATGGACTTGCTTGCGATAGACACATGCGTGCCTGCCGTCACAGCAAGGGGCGCAATTGTAGAGAAGGGGCGAGAGAGGCGCAAGGCAATTGGTGATTATTTGAACAATCACGATTATTTGCCCAAAACACAAACCACTGTGGGAGCTAGCCTGCTAGCTCCCACAGGAGGGGGGTTTACCGCTGAATCAGGACTTCTTGGCAGCCGCCTTGGCCTTGGCACCACGCTGGCGCTGGGCCTCGAACAGGCAGACACCGGTTGCCACGGACACGTTGAGGCTACTGACGCTACCTGCCATCGGCAGGTTCACCAGGTAGTCGCAATGCTCGCGGGTCAGGCGACGCATGCCTTTGCCTTCAGCGCCCATGATCAGAATGGTCGGGCCGGTCAGGTCCTGGTCATAAATACTGACCTCAGCCTCACCCGCCGTACCGACAATCCACAAACCGCGCTGCTGAAGTTTTTCCAGAGTGCGCGCCAGGTTGGTCACGGCCACCAGCGGAATCACTTCCGCGGCACCACAAGCGACTTTTCGTACCACCGGGGTCAGCGTGGCTGACTTGTCCTTGGGCACGATCACTGCCAGCGCGCCGGCGGCATCGGCCGAGCGCAGGCAAGCGCCAAGGTTGTGCGGATCGGTCACGCCATCGAGCACCAGCAACAGCGGTGCGCCTTCGGTACGGTCGAGCAATTCGTCGAGCATCGCTTCGCCCCAGACCTGGCTCGGACTCACCTCCGCGACAACGCCCTGGTGCACGCCTTCCACCCACGCATCCATTTCACGACGTTCAGCCTGACCGACCGCTACGCGATTTTCGGCAGCGAGTCCGATCAGCGTCTGCACCCGCGGATCACTGCGGCCTTCAGCCAGCCAGATCTGTTTGACGCGCTTTGGGTGGTGACGCAACAACGCTTCTACAGCGTGCACGCCATAGATTTTTTCCAACTGACTCATGACTTGGCCTTAGGTTTACGCGCCCCGCCGCTTCTGGCGGCGGGTGCAGAACCCGCTTTGGGCGGGCCTTTACGGTGTTTGCTCGGTTTAGCTGGCTTGCCGCCGGAGGCCTTGTCAGGCGCCGACCGCCCGGTCTTTCCCCCAGACGCCGCTTTACCACCGCTTTTCGCTTCAGCCAGCAACGCCTGCTTCATTTCACGACTTTTACGCAACTCGGCGTTTTTTGCCGCGGCATCGCTCGGGCGATAGGCTTCGACGGCCTTTTCCTTGGCAGGACGACGGCCGGTTTTCGCCGACGCCGGTTCTGGGGTGGATTTGGTAGCCGGAGCAGCAGTTTCAGCCCCACGCTTCTTGCGTCCGATCGGCGCGCTGATGGTTTTTTCAGCCATCTCGAAGTCGATCTTGCGCTCGTCAAGGTCGACTCGCATGACGCGAACCTCAACGGTGTCGCCAAGGCGGAAGCTGCGACCGGTACGCTCACCGGCCAGGCGGTGATGTACAGGATCGAAGTGGTAGTAATCACCCGGCAGCGCGGTGACGTGCACCAGACCCTCGACGTAAATGTCAGTCAGCTCGACGAACAGACCGAAACCGGTCACGGCGGTGATCACACCCGGGAACGATTCGCCCACGCGATCCTTCATGAACTCGCACTTGAGCCAGTTCACTACGTCGCGGGTCGCTTCGTCGGCACGGCGTTCGCTCATCGAGCACTGCTCGCCGAGCTGCTCCAGGATCGCTTCGTCGTATGGATAGATGCGCGCTTTCGGAATGGTCATCGCGCCGGCACGGCGAACGTGCGGGGTGTCCATTTTCGAATGGATGACGCTGCGAATCGCCCGGTGCGTGAGCAAATCCGGGTAGCGACGAATCGGCGAAGTGAAGTGGGTATAGGCTTCGTAATTCAGGCCGAAGTGGCCCTGGTTATCAGCGCTGTACACCGCCTGACTCAACGAACGCAGCATGACAGTCTGGATCAGGTGGAAATCCGGACGGTCCTTGATGCTGGCCAGCAACGCCTGGTAATCCTTCGGCGACGGACCATCCTTGCCTTTGTGCAGGGACAGGCCGAGTTCGCCAAGGAAGGCGCGCAGTTTTTCCAGACGCTCCGGTGGCGGGCCATCGTGGACGCGATACAGCGCAGGGATTTCGTGCTTCTTGAGGAATTCTGCAGTGGCCACGTTGGCGGCCAGCATGCATTCCTCGATCAGCTTGTGGGCGTCATTGCGAACGGTCGGACGGATTTCGGCGATCTTGCGCTCGGAGCCGAAGATGATCCGGGTTTCCTGTGTTTCGAAATCGATCGCGCCGCGCACGTGACGGGCCGCGAGCAGAACCTTGTACAGCGCATACAGCTGCTTGAGATGCGGCAGGACGTCGGTGTATTCACCACGAAGCTGACGTGCTTCAGCGGCTTTCGGCGTCTCCAGCATGGCGCTGACCTTGTTGTAGGTCAGGCGCGCATGGGAGTGGATCACCGCTTCGTAGAAGCAGTAGTCGGTCATCTCGCCGGATTTGGAGATGGTCATCTCGCAGACCATGGCCAGGCGATCGACATGCGGGTTCAGCGAGCACAGGCCGTTGGACAGCTGCTCTGGCAGCATCGGCACGACGCGCTCGGGGAAGTACACCGAGTTGCCACGAACCTGGGATTCGTTATCCAGCGCCGAACCGATTTTCACGTAGCTGGAAACGTCGGCAATCGCCACGTACAACTTCCAGCCACCAGAGAACAGGCGCAGCTTGCCCGGCTTGGCTTCGCAGTAGACCGCGTCATCGAAGTCGCGCGCATCTTCACCGTCGATGGTCACGAACGGCAGATGGCGCAGGTCGATGCGCTTCTCTTTGTCTTTTTCTTCGACTTCCGGCTTGAGCTTGGCGGCTTCCTTGAGCACCGCTTCAGGCCAGACGTGCGGAATATCGTAGGTGCGCAGGGCGACATCGATTTCCATGCCCGGCGCCATGTAGTTACCCACGACTTCGACCACGTCACCTTGCGGCTGGAAGCGTGGCGTCGGCCAATGGGTGATCTTCACTTCGACGAACTGACCGATCTGGGCATTGGCGTTGCGGCCCGGCGTCACCAGCACTTCCTGCTGGATCTTCGGATTGTCCGCGACGACAAAACCGATACCGCCCTCTTCGAAGTAACGACCGACGATGCTCTCGTGGGCACGGGACACCACTTCGACGATCATGCCTTCACGGCGACCGCGACGATCCAGGCCGGAAACACGCGCCAGGGCACGATCGCCATCGAATACCAGACGCATTTGCGCCGGGCTCATGAACAGGTCGTCACTGCCGTCGTCCGGGACCAGAAAGCCGAAGCCGTCGCGGTGACCGCTGATGCGGCCCAGGATCAGGTCGAGCTTGTCTACCGGCGCATAGGTGCCGCGACGGGTATAGATGAGTTGAGCGTCGCGCTCCATGGCGCGCAGGCGGCGGCGCAGGGCTTCGATCTGGTCTTCTGTGGTCAGACCAAACTCTTCGACCAGTTGCTCGCGGTTAGCAGGCGAGCCTCGATCAGCAAGGTGCTGAAGGATCAGTTCGCGGCTAGGAATAGGGTTTTCATATTTTTCCGCTTCACGAGCGGCCTCGGGATCGAGGGACTGCCAATCGGCCATTAGAGAGTTTTCACCTTGTCTATATGCGGGTTAGTTTGGCATAGGCGTAATGAAACGGGAAATTTCAGGCTATGACAGCCCATCTAAAGCCCTTTATCGACATCGCAAAGCTGATTTGAATACCACTGGAGAAATTTTCCAGGTTTTTTCTATGCCGGGGGTTTACAGTTAAAAAGACGCTCCGTATAGTGCGCGCCATCGACGACGCACACGCGCTGCCGATACTGCCCAGATGGTGAAATTGGTAGACACGCCAGCTTCAGGTGCTGGTGACCGCAAGGTCGTGGAAGTTCGAGTCTTCTTCTGGGCACCAATTTCGAGCTTGAGATTAGATCAATTTCAAGGCTCACACAAAAACCCGCGAAAGCGGGTTTTTTTTATTTCAGGCTTCCGGTTTATTAAAATTAAATCAGGGGTTTACAGATCAAAATGCTCTCCGTATAGTGCGCCACATCAACAGCGGCAACGCTAGCGATTATGCCCAGATGGTGAAATTGGTAGACACGCCAGCTTCAGGTGCTGGTGACCGCAAGGTCGTGGAAGTTCGAGTCTTCTTCTGGGCACCAATTCAAATTCAAGGTCACGATCTTGAATTTCACAGAAACCCGCGAAAGCGGGTTTTTGCGTTTCTGGCGTTCGAAAACTTCATAAATGTCAGCACGGCCTCTGCAAGAGCTGCCGGGCTGCGCTCTTTTGATTTCAGCGATTTCAGTTGCGCCAACAATCAAGATCAAAAAATCGCAGCCTTCGGCAGCTCCTACGGGAGATCAAGCGTTATGCCGCCTCTTGCTAACAAACTCTCCCTCTGCGCAGAGTCGCTGAAAAGCTTCGCGGGCAAGCCTCGCTCCTACAGGAATTGCGTCGTGCGCACATTTCGCGAACGACACTACACCGTAGGAGCGAGGCTTGCCCGCGAAGGCGTCAGACTTGCAGACAAAAAAACCTAAGCCCGGAACTGCCCCAGGCTCGCCTTCAACTGCGCCGCCAAGCCATCCAGCACCTTGCCACTGGCCGTGGTTTCCACCACCGCCTGAGCAGCCTTCTCGGCCTGCGCATGGATGGTCTCAACCCGCCCGCGTACCGCCTGTGCACCTTGCGCCTGATGCGCCGCAGCCTGAGTCGCCAGACCGATTGCCGCATGCACCTGCTCCACCGACGCCTGCACCGACTGCTGCAACCGCGCACTGTCGCGCAATACCAGCAAACCTTCGCTGGCCTGACGCCCGGCCTGCCCGATTGCCGCAACGGCCTCACGCGCACCTTGCTGCAACGCAACGATGTGGGCCTGAATGTCGCCGGTCGAGCTTTGAGTCTTGCTCGCCAGCGCCCGCACCTCATCCGCCACCACGGCAAACCCGCGACCGGTCTCACCAGCACGCGCCGCCTCGATGGCTGCGTTCAATGCCAGCAAGTTGGTTTGCTCGGCGATCCCGTGAATCACCGTCAGCACCACTTCAATCTGCTCACTTTGCTGTGCCAGGCGTTCGATGACTTTCGCGCCCGTGTCGACCTGCCCAGCCAACGCTTCAATCAGGCTGCCGACTTTCGCCGAGGTCCGGGTGTTTTCATCCGTGGCCTGACGAATGCCCACCACCTGCTGCAAGGCGGCTTGCATGGCGTGGCTTTCAGACTGGGCTTCGTCAGCCATTTGCGACAACGCCCGCAAGCTTTCGGCCACCTCGTCGCGCTGCATACCCGCCGCCGCATCGGCGCCGGCATTGCGCAAGGTCATGGCGCCGATTTCGACGCCGGTCCGCTGGGCCACATCGCCCGCCTCCCGCACGATCGGCTGCAACTTATCCACAAAGCGATTGACCGCCGAGGCCATGTCACCAATCTCATCCTGGCTGTTGATCTGCACACGCTTGGTCAGATCACCCTCACCTGCCGCCAGGTCATCCATGGCGGCGATCAGCAGCTTCAAGCGATTGACCACTCGACGACCCAGCACCACCGCGAGCAACAGCAGCACACCAAAACCTACCAGCGCCAGGCCCATGCCGATGCGCCAGCGCAAAGTCCCGGCAGCTTCCTGCACGGCCGTGGTGGTATTGGCTTTCATTTCAGTGGCGGTGGACTGCGCCGATTGCAGACGCCCGCGCATCGCCGTCGCGCTGTCAGCCGCCGCGCCTTTGAGGCTGTCACCCACCAGTTGATCACTGCTGACGATCAGCGCCGAGAATCGCTTGTCCAGCGCCGCCACATCGGTTTCCACGGAGGCGGTCGAGACGCCCATCAATACCTTGCCGATCTCCACCCCATTGGGGTTGATCGAGGCTTCAAGGTAGTAGACCGACGGATCGTTCTTCGCCGCATCCAGCACCTTGTCCAGCGCCCGCTCGCCCTGGCCTTTTTCCAGAAGCGCCTTGTTGATCGGGTTCTCCCGGTTGAGGTAGCGCGTCAGGTGCTGGCCCGTGGCGTCGTCGTAGACCACGAACAACACATTGGGATTGCGCTGGGCGCGGCGAGCGAATTCGGAAAGGGTGGGGATGTCGCTGTCCCACATGGCGCGGGGTGCGACCGAGGCCAGAAGCTGCGCCATGTCGTTGGCCGAATCCTTCAGGTCCTTCTCCAGCGTCGCACGCAACTGCGCCTGCTCATCCTTCAGACGCGAAGACAGCCCGGCTGTCAGGCGCTGACGGGTACTGGTGGACAAGCTATCCAGGCTCGACGTGACTTCACGCCCTGCCTGCTCAAGTTCACCGGAGAGTTTTTGGCTGTCAGCGCCCAGCCGCACACCCAAATCAGCTTCCAGCGCAGTCACTGTGCTCCGGGTCAGAGCGACAGCCACCAGCACCTGCACCAAAAGGGCGATACCAAGGGTAACGAACACAGGCCGCAAGAGACGGCTTTGTAACAGTGAGAGAACGGCCGACACTGAAAATCCCTCTGCTTTGACGCCATCAAATTGATGGCACGTCAGAAACGATGCTTTTTCAATGTTCACAGCAAAGGTCATGCCGTTCGACAGGCATAAACGACAAAGGCCCCAATTAAGGGGCCTTTGTGTTTTACATCAACGACTTATTAAGCGAATGGGTGACGCAGAACGATGGTTTCGTTGCGGTCCGGGCCCGTCGAAATAATGTCGATCGGCGCACCGATCAGCTCTTCAACGCGCTTGATGTAAGCACGGGCGTTAGCTGGCAGCTCTTCCAGAGTTTTGGCACCCACGGTCGACTCTGTCCAGCCCAGCACTTCTTCGTACACCGGCTGCAGACCCATGTAGCTGTCAGCGTCAGTCGGGGCAACGTCCTTACCTTCTGCATCTTTGTAGCCGACGCAGATGTTGATGGTTTCCAGACCGTCGAGCACATCCAGCTTGGTCAGGCAGATGCCCGAGATGCTGTTCACATCGATAGCGCGACGCAGGATAACGGCGTCAAACCAGCCACAACGACGAGCACGACCGGTAGTCGCGCCGAACTCGTGACCTTGTTTAGCCAGATGCGCACCGACTTCGTCGAACAGCTCAGTCGGGAATGGACCCGAACCTACACGTGTGGTGTAAGCCTTGGTGATACCCAGGATGTAGTCCAGGAACATAGGACCAACGCCCGAACCGGTAGCAACGCCGCCAGCGGTGGTGTTAGAGCTGGTCACGTACGGGTAGGTGCCGTGGTCGATGTCCAGCAACGAACCTTGGGCGCCTTCGAACATGATGTCTTTGCCAGCACGACGCAGGTCGTGCAGCTCGGCAGTCACGTCCAGCATCAGCGGCTTGAGCAGCTCAGCGTATTCTTTGCACTCGGCCAGGGTCTTGTCGAAGTCAATGGCTGGTTCTTTGTAGAAACCGACCAACATGAAGTTGTGGTATTCCACCAGTTCACGCAGCTTGGCTTCAAAGCGCGGCATGTTGAGCAGATCACCTACGCGCAGACCGCGACGGGCAACCTTGTCTTCGTAAGCAGGGCCGATGCCGCGACCGGTAGTACCGATCTTCAGCTCGCCACGGGCCTTTTCACGGGCCTGATCCAGCGCTACGTGGTAGGACAGGATCAGCGGGCAGGACGGGCTGATACGCAGGCGCTCGCGCACCGGTACGCCTTTCTCTTCCAGCTTGATGATTTCCCGCAGCAGGGCGTCGGGGGCAACCACCACGCCGTTACCAATCAGGCACTGCACGCCTTCGCGCAGCACGCCCGAGGGGATCAGGTGCAAGACAGTTTTTTCGCCGTCGATCACCAGGGTGTGACCAGCGTTGTGGCCACCTTGGTAGCGCACTACGGCGGCAGCATGTTCGGTCAGCAGATCAACGATCTTGCCTTTGCCCTCATCACCCCATTGGGTGCCCAGGACTACGACATTCTTACCCATAACACTTGTCCTCATTCGCGCAAACTTGGTGCCGGCGGCGGCCGGCAGGAAAACTCAAGAAGCCAGCGGCAATACTTGCCAAAGCCCGTTCTGCTGAATCAATTGCCGGTCGCAGTCCGCTTCACGGGCGGCGGCCAAAAGCTGCCCAGGCAATGCCTGAACGACACGCTGACCCTCACTGCGCAACTGGCAAACCTGCTGCCAGAGTGCTGCATCCGTACTGTCAGGCATCCAGATACCGCCAGACGGTAGCTCGATGTCAGCACGCCCCAGGGTCACCAGGGTTTTCAAATCGGTAGAGAAACCGGTTGCCGGACGGGCACGACCGAAGTCAGCACCAATGTCGTCGTAACGACCGCCCTGAGCAATGGACTGGCCAACACCCGGCACAAACACGGCGAACACGACACCCGTGTGGTAGTGATAGCCGCGCAACTCGCCCAGGTCGAAATACAGCGGTAACTGCGGGAAACGCGTGGACAGACGCTCGGCAATTGCCAGCAGATCGTCCAGGGCTGCCAGCACGGGCGCCGGCGCATCGGCCAGTCGCTCGCGGGCAGCACCCAACACTTCACGGCCACCACACAGATCGACCAGCGCTCGCAGCATGCCCGACAGATCGGCAGGCAAGCCTTCGGTCAAGGTAATGACCTCATCAATGGCTTTACGTTGCAACGCATCGAACAACTGTTGCTCGACTTCGCCGGACAAACCGGCGGCGCGGGCCAGCCCGCGGTAGATGCCGACATGGCCGAGGTCCATGTGCACATCCGGCACATCGGCCAGTTGCAGCATGGCCAGCATCAGGCTGATGACTTCCACGTCGCTGCTCGGGCTGGCGTCGCCGTACAACTCGGCGCCCAGTTGAATCGGGCTACGCGAGGACGACAAGGCACGTGGCTGAGCATGCAGCACGCTGCCGGCATAACACAGACGGCTGGGGCCTTCGCGACGCAGGGTATGCGCATCGATGCGCGCCACTTGCGGCGTGATGTCGGCGCGGAAACCCATCTGCCGACCCGACTGCGGGTCGATGACCTTGAAGGTACGCAGATCGAGGTCCGAGCCCGCACCAGTCAGCAGGGATTCCAGGTACTCGATATGGGGAGTCACGACAAACTCGTAACCCCAGCTCTGGAACAGATCCAACACCTGGCGACGCGCTACTTCGATGCGCGCAGCTTCTGGTGGCAGTACTTCTTCGATGCCATCTGGCAGCAGCCAGCGGTCTACCGTTGCCATTACGCCATTCCCCTATGATCCGGGCGACAAGCCTTTGGGCGAGCCTTGAGTGAAGCAGAAAATGATCGGCCCATGCACACAAACCGCGCGCATGGACAACGGGGCGAAAAGCCTGAAACCGGCTTCGCCAACCACTTTCCTCGAAAAACCTGTCGAGTCATTCAACTCGGTTGCCTGCATAAACAGCAATCAAACGTGCAGACGCAAAAAAGCCGGGAATTTCCCGGCTGCCGCATCATACACACGTTTTCCCAAAGGATCACCCCGCCCGAGGTTTTAGCCGCCAGGCGGGGGATGATTCAGGTCAACGCCGTATCAAGGCTTGGCTTTTTCCAGGTAACGGAAGAAGTCGCTGCCCGGGTCCAGGACCATGACGTCGGATTTGTTCGCGAAGCTTTCACGGTAGGCGCGCAGGCTACGATAGAACGCGTAGAACTCCTGATCCTGACCGTAGGCCTTGGAGTAGATCGCAGCAGCCTGGGCATCACCGTCACCGCGAACCTCTTCAGATTCACGATAGGCTTCGGCCAGCAGTACGCGGCGTTGACGATCGGCGTCGGCACGGATGCCTTCAGCCAGCTCGTTACCCTTGGCGCGATGCTCGCGAGCCTCGCGTTCACGCTCGGTGCTCATACGTTCGAACACGCTGCGGTTCACTTCCTTCGGCAGGTCGATGGTTTTGACCCGGACGTCGACAACTTCGATGCCCAGCTCTTTTTCCGCCATCTTGTTCAGCGAACTGGTGATGTCAGCCATCAGCGCATCACGCTCACCGGACACTACTTCGTGCAGGGTACGCTTACCGAACTGGTCACGCAGGCCCGACTCCAGACGACGAGAGAGACGCTCGTCGGCAATCTGCTTGAGACCGGAAGTCGCGGTGTAGAAGCGCTCGGCATCTTTCACGCGCCACTTGGCGTAGGCATCGACCATTACGGCTTTCTTTTCCAGCGTCAGGAAACGTTGTGTCGGTGCATCCAGTGTCATCAGGCGCGCGTCGAACTTGCGCACCTTGTTCACGTAAGGCACTTTCACATGCAGGCCCGGCTGAACATCGGCCTGGACTACCCGACCGAACTGCAGCAGCACCGCGCGCTCGGTCTGAGCCACGATGTAGAAGCAGTTCCAGGCAACGATCGCCACCACGACGCCGACAATAAGGGCGATCAGCGATTTATTGCTCATCAGCGACTCTCCCTGGTACGTGCCTGCTGTTGCTGCAGATCAGCTGCCGCACGCGCATTCACTTCATTGCTGCTGGCTGCCGCACCCGTCACCGGAGCGCCAGGGCTGCGACCACTGTCAATCATCTTGTCCAGCGGCAAGTACAGCAGATTGTTCTGGCCATCCTTGTTGCCGGTCACGAGAACCTTGCTGGTGTTGCTGAAGATTTCCTGCATGGTGTCCAGATACAGACGCTGGCGGGTGACTTCAGGAGCCTTGCGATACTCGGCTACCAGTTTGGTGAAGCGATCAGCCTCACCCTTGGCACGGGAAACGGTCTCGTCGCGGTAACCGTTGGCATCCTCGAGGATGCGCTGGGCCTGACCACGGGCTTCCGGCACTACACCGTTGGCGTAGGTTTCAGCCTGGTTTCGCGAACGCTGCTCGTCTTCACGAGCGCGGATCACGTCATCGAAGGCTTCCTGGACTTCACGCGGTGCAGCTGCGCTCTGTACGTTGACCTGGGTAACGGTGATACCGGTGCGGTAAGTATCGAGGAAACGTTGCAGACGCTCCTTGATTTCGCTGGCCATCAACTCACGACCTTCGGTCAGCACCTGATCCATGGCGGTAGAACCCACCACGTGACGCAAGGCACTGTCGGTCGCATGCTGCAGGCTGATTTCCGGCTGATCGACGTTCAGCACGAAGTCTTGCAGGTTGCTGATCTTGTACTGCACGGTCAGCGGCACTTCGACGATGTTTTCGTCTTCGGTCAGCATCTGGCCCTGCTTGGTATAGGCACGCTCGCGCGTGACGTTTTCCATGTACTTGCGATCGATCGGCGGGAAATAGATGTTCAGGCCCGGGCCGACGGTTTCATAGTATTTGCCGAAGCGCAGCACTACGGCTTGCTCCTGTTCGTCGACCACATAGACAGCGCTGTACAGCCACACAGCCACCAGCACGAGCAGGCCGATGCCGAGCAGGCCGCCGAAGCCGCCACTCTTGCCCGGGCGACCGCCCTCGTCACCGCGTTTTCTACCACCACCGAACAACCCGTTCAGGCTTTCCTGCAGCTTTCGGAAGGCCTCGTCGAGATCCGGTGGTCCCTTGCGGTCGCCGTTATTGCGGCGCTTGCCACCCCAAGGATCCTGATTATTCGAGTTGCCACCCGGCTCATTCCAAGCCATAGCGCTCTCCATCTGATAAAGCAAAGACGCACCCACGGCGCGCCGACCAATGCTACAGAATGCCTGTCACCGCGGCACAACCGCTTTCTCAGGCTTTTATTGCAAAGTGTGTTGCTCGATGAATTCCATCGGTTGCAGACCTTCGCGGCTCACGAGTCGATTCAGTTCGATCCGTGGCAAGCGAACGGCCAGCAAGCTGATGCCTTCTTCGTCGTGTTCTTCTTTTTGCACCGCACCCAGTTCGAAAAACTGCGCACGCAGTCGAGCAAAACGTTGCGGCAAGCGCAAGGTGCCAACAAACAAATCACTGCCCAACAGTTCGGCCACGGCCTGCTTGAGCAGGCCAAGACCGGTACCGTCCTTGGCCGACAACCAGACCCGCTGCGGTTTGCCATCGGCATCGCGCTGGATCTGCGGCTCAACACCTTCGAGCAAATCGAGTTTGTTGTATACCTCAAGGATCGGCAAGTCTTGCGCCCCAATCTCCCCGAGTACCACCATGACCTGTTCGATCTGGGCCATCCGTTCAGGCTCATGCGCATCGATCACATGCAGCAGCAGGTCGGAGTTACTCGACTCTTCGAGCGTAGCCCGAAATGCCTCGACCAGTTTGTGCGGCAGGTGGCGGATGAAGCCCACGGTGTCTGCCAGCACGATCGGCCCGAGGTCGTCGAGTTCGAGCCGGCGCAAGGTCGGGTCGAGGGTAGCGAACAGCTGGTCGGCGGCGAAGACGTCGGAATCGGTGACCGAGTTGAACAGCGTCGATTTGCCGGCGTTGGTGTAACCCACCAGTGAAACCGTCGGAATATCAGCACGTTTGCGCCCGCGACGAGATTGCTCGCGCTGGCTGCGGACCTTTTCCAGGCGCCCCTTGATTTGGCGCAGGCGAATCCGCAACAGACGCCGGTCGGTTTCCAGCTGGGTTTCACCCGGGCCGCGCAGACCGATACCGCCCTTCTGCCGCTCAAGGTGAGTCCAGCCACGAACCAGCCGCGTACTCATGTGTTCAAGCTGGGCCAGTTCAACCTGGAGCTTGCCTTCATGGGTGCGGGCGCGTTGGGCAAAGATATCGAGAATCAAACCCGTGCGGTCAATCACGCGGCACTCGAAAATACGTTCGAGGTTACGTTCCTGACTGGGCGTGAGGATGTGATTGAAAATCACCAGATCGACCTGTTCGGCACTGACCAGGTCGCGTAACTCTTCGACCTTGCCGCTGCTGATCAGGGTTTTGGCGGTTGGCCGATGACGCGGCACGTTAAAAAACGCGACGGTCTCGGCGCCAGCCGAAATTGCCAACTCCTGAAACTCCTGCGGATCTTCGCGCGCCTCAGGGTCCTGACCATCCAAGTGAACGAGAATTGCCCGCTCACCACCACCGTGGCGCTCAAAGAACAAAGGAGACTCCTATCAGGCGTTACCTGGCTCAGCGTCACCTGCTTCGGATTCGGTTGCGCTAGGCAGACGAATTGGACGAACCGGCACCACTGTAGAGATAGCGTGTTTGTAAACCATTTGGCTAACGGTGTTTTTCAGCAGGATAACGAACTGGTCGAAAGACTCGATCGTGCCTTGCAGTTTGATCCCGTTGACCAGGTAGATGGAAACCCCCACTTTTTCTTTACGTAAAGTATTCAAGTAAGGGTCTTGTAGCGAATGCCCTTTTGACATGTGCCGCACTCCTTTAAGGATTCTATAAAAAATAGGTAAACAGATGGCTTGGGGCCGTCACACCCCCAAGGATAGACGGCAATTGCAAGGACTCAGCTCAATATGGAGATGGTCCCAAGGTATTTCAAGGCGCGTGGCAGATTGTCGCAATCGAGGCTGTCCAGCCAGTGTAGATCAGCCCAACTGCGTAGCCAGGTGAACTGGCGCTTTGCCAATTGGCGCGTGGCAATGATTCCACGCTCCTGCATCTCGGCTTGCGTCAGCTTGCCATCCAGGTAATCCCAGACTTGTCGATAACCTACAGCACGTATAGACGGCATCCCCGAATGAAGGTCACCTCTATCTCGCAGGGCTACGACCTCGTCGATGAATCCCTGTTCCAACATATTTGTGAATCTTTGTTTAATGCGCTCGTGCAGTACCTGACGATTTGCCGGGGCGATAGCCAAGTTCGCGACAGTATAGGGCAATTGTTGCAGTCCCGAAGCGGCTGCTTCAGTACTTTGCGCAGATTGTCGCAAGCGCAGCTCAGTCATGCTCTGACCACTGACGCGATAAACTTCCAGTGCGCGACTGAGGCGCTGCGGATCGTTCGGATGAATTCGCGCGGCCGATTGCGGATCGATCACCGCCAATTGATCGTGCAAGGCTTGCCAGCCAAGGCGCGCAGCCTCTTCTTCAATTTGCGCGCGCACCTGCGGATCGGCCGCCGGCATGTCGGCCAGACCTTCAAGCAAAGCCTTGTAATAGAGCATTGTGCCGCCTACCAGCAGCGGAATTTTGCCCCGCGCGGTGATCTCGGCCATGGCCTGGAGCGCATCTCGACGAAAATCAGCAGCCGAATAGCTGTCGGCCGGGTCCAGAATATCGATCAATCGATGGGGAAATTCGGCCAATAACTCTTTCGACGGTTTGGCGGTGCCAATGTCCATGCCACGGTAAACCAGCGCCGAATCGACGCTGATCAGCTCGCAGGGCAAAACCTTGGTGAGCTCGATGGCCAGGTCGGTCTTGCCGGCAGCCGTCGGGCCCATCAGGAAAATCGCAGGAGGAAACTGGCTCATCAACGACCGCGCAAAAACAGTTTGTCCAGATCGTCCAGGCCCAATTGGGTCCAGGTCGGTCGGCCATGGTTGCATTGACCGCTGCGTTCGGTGTTTTCCATGTCCCGCAGCAGACCGTTCATTTCCGCCACGGCCAGGCGCCGATTCGCGCGAACCGCGCCGTGGCAGGCCATGGTGCCAAGCAATTCGTTCAGGTGGGCCTGAATCCGGTCGCTGGTGCCGTATTCCATCAAATCCGCCAGAACGTCGCTGACCAGCCGATTGGCTTCTGCCTGTTTCAACAAGGCGGGAATTTGCCGGATGGCCAGGGTTTCCGGGCCCAGACGCTGCAATTCAAAGCCCAGTCGCTGGAACCAGGCGACGTGTTCCTCAGCGCAATCGGCTTCGCGCTGACTGAGGGCCAGAGATTCGGGCACCAACAGCGGCTGACCGCTCAGGCCTTCGCTGGCCATGGCGATTTTCAGGCGTTCGTACATGATCCGCTCATGGGCGGCGTGCATGTCCACCAGCACCAGGCCCTGGGCGTTTTCCGAAAGAATATAGATGCCCTTGAGTTGCGCCAATGCGTAACCCAACGGTGGAACGTCGTCCTGCCCGGCTGGCAGCGCGACCGCGTTGGCCTCGGGTAACGGCGCGAAGAATTCACGGTAGGCCGCTTGAGCTTCGGCGACGGGCACGCCGGATTGAGGCCGCGGCGAGTACTGATATTGATAACCGGCGCCAGCGCCGGAGCCAGCCGGCGTATTGAACGACGGTTGGGCCTGGGGCTGTTCCAGCAGCGCATTGGCCGCCAGACGCATTTCGCCCTGGGGGCCGAACTCACCGGCGTCGAGCCCGGTGGGCCGCACCATCGCGGTCGCGACAGGCGCGGCCAAATGGTCATCCGGACGCACATCGCCGAGGGCGCGGTGCAAAGTGCCATAGAGGAAATCGTGAACCATGCGTCCGTCACGAAAGCGTACTTCGTGCTTGGTCGGGTGCACGTTGACGTCGACGCCCGCCGGATCGACTTCGAAAAACAGCACGAACGTGGGGTGCCGACCGTTGAACAGCACGTCGCGATAAGCCTGGCGCACCGCGTGAGCCACCAGTTTGTCGCGCACGGCGCGGCCATTGACGAAGAAATACTGCAAGTCCGCCTGGCTGCGATTGAAGGTCGGCAACCCGACCCAGCCCCACAAATGCAGGCCATTGCGCTCGATCTCGATCGGCAGTGCCTGCTCCAGAAAACCCGCCCCGCAGATCGCCGCCACACGTCGGGCGCGGGCCGCGTCATCATGAGCTTCGTGCAGGCTGAGGATGGTTTTGCCGTTGTGGCGCAGATGGAACGCCACGTCGAACCGCGCCAGCGCCAGACGCTTGATCACTTCTTGCAGGTGATCGAACTCGGTTTTTTCGGTCTTGAGAAATTTGCGGCGCGCCGGGGTATTGAAGAACAAGTCGCGCACTTCCACCGAAGTGCCCACCGGATGGGCCGCCGGTTGCACGCGCGGCGCCATGTCCCGGCCTTCGGTTTCCACTTGCCAGGCCTGATCGGCATCGCGCGTGCGGGATGTCAGGGTCAGGCGCGCCACGGAGCTGATGGAAGCCAACGCCTCACCCCGAAACCCCAGGCTCATCACCTGCTCGAGGTCTTTCAGATTACGAATCTTGCTGGTGGCGTGACGGGCCAGAGCCAGGGGCAGGTCATCGGCGGAAATGCCGCTGCCATCGTCGCGAACCCGCAGCAGCTTGACGCCGCCCTGCTCCACATCGACATCAATGCGCTTGGCACCGGAGTCGAGGCTGTTCTCCAGCAACTCCTTGATCACCGAGGCCGGGCGTTCAACCACTTCACCGGCGGCAATCTGGTTCGCCAGCCGCGGGCTGAGCAGCTCGATGCGTGCAGCGTTGGTCAGCACCTGGTTCATTCTTTGGCCGCCAGTTCAGTGCCGGGAATGGTCAATGTCTGACCAATTTTCAGCTCATCGCTCTTGAGGTTGTTGGCGTTACGCAAGGTAGCCGGAGACACCTGATAACGCACGGCGATCATCGCCAGGGTTTCGCCAGGATTCACGCGATGGTCACGGGGGCCCTGGGCGATTTTGCCGGAATCGCGCAGCCAGGCAATGTAGGTGCCCGGCGGTGGATTCTGCTGGAAGAACTGCCGCACGCCGCTGCTGATAGAACGCGCCAGCGCTTGCTGATGGTTCGCGGCAGTAAGCTTGGACGCTTCGTTGGCATTGGAGATAAACCCGGTTTCCACCAGGATCGACGGGATGTCCGGCGACTTCAGCACCATGAACCCGGCTTGCTCCACGCGCTGTTTGTGCAGCGGCGTGACGCGACCGATGTTGCTCAAGACTTTCTGGCCTACGTTCAGGCTGGATGTCAGGGAAGCGGTCATCGACAAATCGAGCAGCACGCCGGCCAGCATGCGGTCCTTGTCGTCGAGGCTGACGTTGCCGGCACCACCGATCAAGTCGGAACGGTTTTCGCTGTCGGCCAGCCAACGGGCAGTTTCCGACGTCGCGCCACGGTCAGACAAGGCGAACACCGAGGCACCGAATGCGGCGGTCGAAGGTGCGGCGTCAGCGTGGATGGAAACGAATAGATCGGCGCCTTTCTTACGGGCGATTTCGGTACGGCCGCGCAACGGAATGAAGTAGTCGCCGGTGCGAGTCAATTCGGCGCGGAAGCCTTTCATGCCATTGACCTGACGCTGCAGTTCACGGGCGATGGCCAGCACCACATCTTTTTCACGCTGACCGCGAGAGCCCGAGGCACCCGGGTCCTCACCACCGTGGCCGGCATCGATCACCACAATGATGTCGCGCTTGCCAGCCGGGGCGGGCGGCAATTTGATCGAAGGTTCGGCGGGTGCGACAGGGACCGCAGGCAACGTCGCCACAGAAGGCGCTGGCGCAGGCGGCGGCGCGGCATCGGCCGCATTGTCGAACAGATCGACGACCAGGCGATTGCCATACTGGGCATTCGGCGCCAGGGTGAAGCTTTTTGGTGTGACGGCTTTTTTCAGGTCGATGACCACCCGCAGGTCGGTCGGCGTTCGTTGAGCCGAGCGCATTGCGGTGATCGGAGTATTCGAGGTATTGACGTTCAGCGGCGCCCCCAGGGATGCGCCATTGATGTCGATCACCAGACGATCCGGTGCGGTCAGGGTAAAGACGCTGTGCTGGACAGGCCCTGTCAGGTCAAACACCAGTCGCGTGTTGTCCGGCGCCCGCCACAGGCGAACACTGTTGACCTTCGTCTCGGCCACAGCGTCGACGGTCACCGCCAGAAACAACAATCCTACGGCAGCAACCAACGCGCGAAAGCGCATACCTAACCCCATCATCTAATTGGATTCCAATGCCAAAGCGGCACACCACAACTCGCCACGCGAGCCCTGTGGCGAAATTTTCAGCGAACGCCCGCTGTCTTGCGGGCTAATGGTAATGGTCAGGTCGGGCTTTGGCAAAAAGCCTGCACCCTTCTGGGGCCATTCGATCAGGCACAGCGCGTCGTCTTCGAAATAATCGCGGATACCAAGGAACTCCAGCTCCTCCGGATCGACCAGTCGATACAGGTCGAAATGGAAGGCACGGATCTCTCCTATCTCATAAGGCTCGACCAAGGTGAACGTCGGACTTTTTACCGCGCCTGCATGTCCCAGGCCACGGATGATGCCCCGGGACAGCGTGGTTTTCCCCGTCCCCAAATCCCCTTCGAGAAAAATCAGACCGTGCCCTCCAGTGGTTTGTGCGATGCGCGCACCCAATGCGGTCATCGCCTCTTCATCAGCCAGGTACAGGGTTACTTCAGACACGGTGCTTGCTCCTCCAACAACTGACGAATGGCTGGAATCAGATCACTGGCCGCCAGCCCACGGCCGAATTTACCTTGTTGCTCACCGGCATTGGCGTGCAGCCAGACCGCCAGGCAGGCTGCGTCATACGCCTCCATACCCTGAGCGAGCAAAGCGCCGACCAGCCCGGCCAGCACATCGCCCAAACCGGCGGACGCCATGGCTGGGTGGCCCTGATGACACAGCGCCAGACGCCCGTCGGGGCTGGCGATCAAACTGCCGGCGCCTTTGAGCACCACGACAGCTGTATATTTTTGGCTCAATGCATGGGCAGCGGCCGGACGATCGGCTTGAACTTCGGCAGTCGACAGCCCCAACAATCGCGCTGCCTCGCCAGGGTGCGGCGTGATAACACAATGGGCGGGCACATTCACGCCCCCTTCGGCCAACAGGTTCAATGCGTCGGCGTCCCAGACTTGCGGCAGCGGCGCATTGGCCGCGGCCGACAACAGACTGCGCCCCCAGGCGGCCTGCCCCAGCCCCGGGCCGACGACCAGCACCGTGACCTTCTCAAGCAGCCCCATCAATTGATTGGCCGACGAAATGCCAAGCACCATCGCTTCAGGCACTCGCGCCAATGCAGCGGGAACATGCTCACTGCGAGTGGCCAGCGACACCATGCCGGCGCCGCTGCGCAGGGCGCTTTGAGCGCTGAGCAGGATGGCCCCGCCAAAACCGCGATCACCGCCGATCAGTAATACGTGGCCAAATTTGCCTTTGTGGGATGTTGGAGCACGAGGGGGCAGACGCGGCACATTATCGGCCGTCAGGCGACGGGCACTGACCGGGGCCCCGATAAACGTCTCAGGGGCAGCTTGCAGATCATTGAAGACCAAATCGCCCACCACATCCGCAGCGTCACCGGTGAACAGGCCCAGCTTCAAACCGATGAACGTCACCGTGAGGTCCGCTCGAACCGCAACGCCGAGCTGGCGCCCCGTATCGGCACACAGCCCAGAGGGGATATCCACCGCTGCGACCGGCAGCCCACTGGCGTTGATCGCGCCAATGACACTGGCGTATGGCTCGCGCACTTCACCGGTCAGGCCGGTGCCGAGCAAGGCATCCAGCACAATGCCACGCAATTCTGAATGCGCATTCCAGTCTTGAATCGCGACGCCTTCGGCGACTGCCTCGGCGTGGGCTGATGCGGCGTCGCCCTGCAAACGCCCGGGATCACCGGCGGCCAACACCCGCACGTGCCAACCGGCACGTCGAGCCAGCACGGCCACCAGATAACCGTCGCCGGCATTATTGCCGTGGCCGGCCACCACGCTCAATTCATGCGCAGTCGGCCAATGACGGACCAGCGCGCGCCAGGTCGCTCGCGCTGCACGTTGCATCAATTCGAAGCCCGGTGTACCGGCCGCAATCAGGCTCGCATCGAGCCCTCGGACTTGCGCGGCGCTATACAGCGCGTCGGGTAATTCATCTTTAGTGTGCGGCATGCGTCTTCAGGCTCCGATGTCTGGCAGAATTATACGCACCTCAGCTCCGGTTTCTCTCGTCTCATGCCCGCTATTACCACAGACCTGCCCGCCCTCGCCCAATCCATCAAGGACTGGGGCCGCGAGCTGGGCTTTCAGCAAGTCGGCATCAGCGGCCTCGACCTGGCCGAGCATGAGCAGCACCTGGAGCGCTGGCTCGCGGCCGGCTACCACGGCGAAATGGAGTATATGGGCGCCCACGGCAGCAAACGTTCGCACCCCGAAGAACTGGTGCCGGGCACCTTGCGGGTCGTTTCCCTGCGCATGGACTACCTGCCGGGTGACACCGAAATGGCCAAACGCCTGGC
Source organism: Pseudomonas sp. Tn43 (assembly GCF_014192635.1). Taxonomy (NCBI): domain Bacteria; kingdom Pseudomonadati; phylum Pseudomonadota; class Gammaproteobacteria; order Pseudomonadales; family Pseudomonadaceae; genus Pseudomonas; species Pseudomonas sp. Tn43. Next base: position 308,254 of record NZ_JACHYG010000005.1, on the reverse strand, counting down.
CCAACCGGAAAAAGCCTACGTGTCGCGTTATGCGTTGGGCCGCGATTACCACAAATTGATCCGTAAACGCGTGCAACAACTGGCGGAAAAAATTCAGGCGGTGATCGGCCCGTTTGGCTACCGCGCCTTTGTCGACAGCGCCCCGGTGCTGGAAAAAGCCATCGCAGAGCAGGCTGGCCTGGGCTGGATCGGCAAAAACACGCTGGTCTTGAATCGCAAGGCCGGCAGTTACTTCTTCCTCAGCGAACTGTTCGTCGACCTGCCGCTGCCGGTCGACCCGCCTCACGCCACCGAACACTGCGGCCGCTGCACCGCCTGCCTGGACATTTGCCCGACCAACGCCTTCGTCGGCCCCTATGTGCTGGATGCCCGACGCTGCATTTCATACCTGACCATCGAACTGAAGAGTGCGATCCCTGAAGATTTGCGGCCGCTGATCGGCAATCGGGTATTTGGTTGCGATGACTGTCAGATCGTCTGCCCGTGGAACCGCTTTGCCCGACCTTCCGGCGAAAGCGATTTCAAACCCCGGCACAATCTGGACAACGCCGAACTGGCCGAACTGTTCATGTGGGACGAAGCAAAATTTCTCAGCAGCACCGAAGGTTCACCACTCAGGCGCGCGGGTTATGAGCGCTGGTTGCGCAACCTGGCGGTCGGGTTGGGTAATGCGCCGTCGAGCATTCCGGTGCTGGAAGCGCTGAAGGCACGGCGGGATTATCCGTCGGAGTTGGTGCGCGAGCATGTCGAATGGGCCCTGAAACAACATGGACTCCTGTAGCAGCTGCCGCAGGTTGCGTTCGGCTGCGCAGCAGTCGTCATTCCGCACGCGAGTCCTGCGGCCTCGAACGCAGCCTACGGCAGCTGCTACAGAGACGTGTCAGGCCTCGTCGTTATAAACAAACTTGGGCATTTCCCAGTGAAAACGGATCGCCAGCAAGCGCAGCAGGAAGCCGCCGAACAGGGTAATCAAAATCGCCTGTTCACCGGGTAATTGCAGGTAGATACAAAGCAGATAGCACCATGCGGCGGCAAACGAGACGCTGGCGTAGAGTTCGCGGCGGAAGATCAGCGGGATGTCGTTGCAGAAGATGTCCCGCAGGATGCCGCCAAATACGCCGGTGATCACGCCGCTGACCGAGGCCACCAGCATGCCGTGGCCCATTTCCAGGGCCGTCATGCAGCCGATCAGGGTGAACGCCACCAGCCCCACCGCGTCGAGCACCAGAAACAGCGAACGCAGATGACGCATCCAGCGGGCGATGAAGATCGTCAGCATCGCCGCGACGGAGGTCAACACCAGGTATTCCGGGTGTTTGACCCAAGTAAGCGGGTAATGGCCAAGCAGCACGTCGCGTACCGAACCGCCGCCCAGTGCCGTGACACATGCAATCAGCACCACGCCAAACCAGTCCATGCCGCGACGGCCCGCAGACAGGGCGCCCGTCATGGCTTCGGCAGTGATGGCGATCAGATAGAGCATCAGCAACATGGTGGCGGTCCTGGCAGAAAGGCGCGCAGTCTACTCACTTCACCGAAGCACCAAAAGAGGGCGCCGAAGTATTCACACAGACCTGTGGCGAGGGGGCTTGCCCCCGTTCGGCTGCGCAGCAGTCGTGAAAACCGCAAGCGCAATGTGCCTGAAGAAACGGGATTGCAGACAGAGGGGGTCGCTGCGCGACCCAACGGGGGCAAGCCCCTCGCCACAATGGCCCGCGACCACCCAATCAGAACTTGATGAAGTTCTTGCGGTAGTGCTGCAGCTCGGCGATCGATTCGCGGATGTCGTCCAGGGCCAGGTGGGTGCTGCCCTTTTTGAAGCTGTCGCGTACGTCCGGTGCCCAGCGCGCGGCCAGCTCTTTGAGGGTCGACACGTCGAGGTTGCGGTAGTGGAAGTAGCTTTCCAGCGACTTCATGTGGTTATAAAGGAAGCGACGGTCCTGGCAGATGCTGTTGCCACAGATCGGCGACTTGCCCCTCGGCACCCATTTTTCCAGGAAGGCGATGGTCTGGGCCTCAGCCTCGGCCATGCTGATACGGCTCTCGCGAACCCGCTGGGTCAGCCCCGAGCCGCCGTGCTGGCGGGTATTCCACTCGTCCATGCCGGCGAGGATTTCGTCGCTGTGATGGATGGCGATCACCGGGCCTTCGGCCAGGGTGTTCAAATCGCTGTCGGTAACGATAGTGGCCATCTCGATGATGACGTCGGTATCAGGGTTCAGACCGGTCATTTCCAGGTCGATCCAGATCAGGTTCAGCGGGTTTTGCATGAGTCGGCTCCTCGGCGTAGGTGCGCAGTTTAGCCTAGGGAGGCCACCGGGCGTGCTAAACTCGCGGCCGTTTTACCTAATCGCTGCATTCTCGATACGGAACACCCATGGCCAAACGCCAACTCAATCGTCGTCAAAACTGGCGCATCGAAAAGATTCAGGGCGAGCGCGCTGCCCGCGCCGCCAAACGCGAGTCCTCGGCTGTCGAGGCACTCGAAGGTGGCGACCTGGGCCCGGAACAGACGGGCCTGGTGATCGCACACTTCGGTGTGCAGGTCGAAGTCGAGGCCCTCGATGGCGAATTGGCCGGCCAGGTGTTCCGCTGCCATTTGCGCGCCAACCTGCCAGCGCTGGTGACCGGCGATCAGGTGGTATGGCGTGCCGGCAACCAGGGCATCGGTGTGATCGTGGCGCAACTGCCGCGTAAAACCGAACTCTGCCGTCCCGACAGCCGTGGCCAGCTCAAGCCGGTGGCGGCCAACGTCGACCTGATCGTGATCGTCTTCGCGCCGCTGCCCGAGCCTCACGCCAACCTGATCGACCGCTACCTGGTCGCCGCGGAACACGCCGGGATTCGGCCGTTGCTGCTGCTGAACAAGTTCGACCTGATCGACGAACAGAACGCCCCGGCGCTGAATGCCTTGCTGGCGGTTTACCGCACGCTGGGTTACCCGGTGCTGGAAGTGTCGGCCCACCACGGCAATGGCATGGAGCAGCTGCAGAAGCAACTGGACGGGCACATCAGCGTATTCGTCGGCCAGTCCGGTGTCGGCAAGTCGTCGCTGGTCAACAGCCTGCTGCCGGAAGTCGACACCCGTGTCGGCCCGCTGTCCGAGCTGTCGGGCCAAGGCACCCACACCACCACCACCGCGCGACTGTTCCACTTCCCCGGTGGCGGTGAGTTGATCGACTCCCCGGGTATCCGCGAATTCGGCCTGGGTCACGTCAGCCGTGCCGACGTCGAAGCCGGCTTCATCGAGTTCAACGACCTGATCGGCACCTGCCGCTTCCGCGACTGCAAGCACGACCGCGAGCCGGGTTGCGCCTTGCTCAAGGCTCTTGAAGAAGGCCGCGTGCAACAGCAGCGGATGAACAGTTATCGGTCGATCATCGCTAGCTTGCCGGAAAGCAGCTATTAAGTAGCCTGGATCATTTTCGTAATGCCACGAAAATGATCAGTAGTTTCCCGCAGACACAAAAAAGCCGCGAATATCGCGGCTTTCTGATTTCAGCGTACGGTTTTTTCCAGCTTCCAGCCCAGCGCATCCAAGGCGTCGCAGCCATCCTGAATCAATATGTGTGCAGCATTGGCGAAATGCTCCAAGTCGTGACCTTCGGCGTTTTTGATGCACAGGCAGGTGACGCTATTGAGCAGATTGCGGGCCGCTTTGATTCGGTGAGTGGCGGTTTCGAGGAGATCCGAAACTTTGGCTTCGGTGTCGATGTATAGCGTCGGGCCGACGCTGAAGTTGCCTTGCAGAGGGTGGTACTGGGTCATGTTTCTATCTCATCTGATAAGTGAAACTCCCACCCCTTTCGCGGCTAAACGAATTGGGTGGTAGCTGTACGCGGGTTAGCCGACCGGACAGATGAACCCGGCACACCCGAAGGCGTCCCACGCACAGCCACCATAGACATGCAGATGCCAGGCAGCAAAAAGCGCCGCGATTATACAGGCGCTTGTGCATCATCTGTTACGACCGGCTAAAGTCGATCACCGATTCGTCGGTGACGGACGAACTATAGGCGAGGTTCCGGCGAAATTAAAACCCGGTTTATGGGACTCGGAGCCGTCCTACACCATTCTCCGAAGAGTCCTCGTTCCTTGATTTTTATCGCCGGTGGCTCAGTCGCATTGTGGGTATTGATCAACTCGCTTCGATACGCCAACACCTTGCTCGTGCTCCAGATCAACAAGGCGTGTGATGGGGCCATTGGCCTTCAGTCGTTCAGTGACAACTTTCGGCCACAGGTTGCGAGAGCGACGTTTGGCAAGACTGTAGGTGAGTTCTTGAATTCGGTCCTGCGGATAAAGCAGTGGCTCGAGTATCAGTTTTACAACATCGCTGGCGCCTAAGTAGTTTTCCCCACCCGCATCCTTCTTCGCCTGTTTTAACTGCGCCAGTGTCTGCTTGAAGCTGTCGCTCATTTTGGGTCGCACGGATAGCTGGCTTTTTACGAATGCATCCGACTCACTGTGATTACCGTTCTCGTCGAAATAAGGGCCATTATTCATGTAAGAACGGATGTATTCCCAAAAACCTTTTTGCATCGACAATGATTTACCAAAGGGGGCACCTAGACTCACCATCACAGCCGTTTCCGGCTCTTCAAATTTCCACATGCGAATTTCCAGTGAAGCGTTTTGCATGCCACCGATTTGGGTGCCCACGAGCTGAAACTCATTGGCCACGGCTGAAATACCCTCCCATGGAGCATGGTAAAGATCGCCATCATGATCGAAATACACTTCACTGGTGCGGCGGTTAAACAAAATGGGCAGAGGTAAAGGACGAAGGGTTTCCCATAGGAATGGCAATACAACCAAAGGAATTCCGCTTCCCAAAATCATATACGCTCCTTCCCATTTCCCACCCAATATACAAATCACAGCCACACACAATATAAGTGTGAAAACCCAGCCCCCTAAACCTGTTAATTGCCCACGAATGCTCTCGTCACCTAATAGCGACAAGTAATACTCGGTGTGCTCATCGGTAATAAACAGCTCCATCGGCTGTTCACCCGTTGGTTTGTCCGCTTCAAGCATGACCGTGGGAGTAGCGCTGTAGCGCGGGTGTTCTGGTGTATTCATACCCATGCTCGCTCCTTGATTTTGACAGCTGGCAGCGTCAGTCCGTCTTGTGGGGAATAAATCAACTCGCCCTCGATACACCGCAAGTCCCGTACACCATCCTCATGGTACACACGGCGGTAAGGGGTGAGGCCAGCAGGTATAGAGATACGGGTGCCGCTATGTCGGGCAAAGTCTTTGCCCGTCCATTCGACCTTTTTGATTTGGTCGCTGTGATAGCCGAGCGTATCGCCCCAAATTTCGATGCCCTTGAAGTGAATCATTGCATCGGTCAACGGCACGTTTTCCCCCGGCAGTTTTAGCATCAGATACGTGGAAGTGACTTGGCCTTGATAAGGGTTCATCTCTGACAGTCGGAAGGCATCAAAACTTATGGGAAACAGGACGGGGTACAGCTCATCCATGGACAGGCTATAGCTGTGGGCCCAAGCGTCGTGCGGACGGATACCAAAGCGGCTGTTTTTCACCCATTTTTCCAGCGGCGAGTCGGCGGTATAAAGACGGGCGATGACCCCGCCCAAAATTACAACCGCAAGGCCTAGTATTTTCGCCCCCAAGTGAGGCACTACATTGAGTCCCCTGGCAATAGTCGCCACATCCCCGGCTATCACAGCAGCCCGGGCAACTCTTAGTGCACGGAAGGCCTGGACCTGGATTTTGATACTGGCCAGCGAAGCGCCAACCACGGTCAAGTTCGCGACCATGGTGTCGAAGTCGCCCGCCTTGTAGGCCTCAAAGGCATCTATCCCATAGAGCACGACGTCGAAGGCAAGAAAAGCACTTTGTGCCAGAGCAGCATTGGCGGCGCGACCCAACGCTTTAACCAAAAGGAGACGAGATGAAATAGAGGTACTACCGCTTTGACGAACAGCCGAAACCCAGTCAACCTCTGCGACTCGCTGAAGTACGGCTGCGGTTGCAGCAGCGACACCTACTGCACTACCAATCATCCCAGTAAGGTTTTTGGTTGTAATGTCGTCAAAAAACGTACTACTCGCCCAAACAAAATTCACCCCCGCCACCAGCGTTACAATCGACTTGATCGGCGCCTTGTTCAGCGCACTTTTCAAATCAAACACACTGCTCAATTCAACACTCGACGCCAGATTCACCGGCAACGGTGGCAGCTTGGTGCTGGCTGGGACCAAATGCATGAACGGGATACCGTCAGCCACCCCGCTGGTCAGCGGTGTAACACTCAAATGCGCAGGCATTGACTGGCGAGTCCCCATCAAATCGCTGTACCACTCGCCCACCTGACGCGGCGTGACGCCCGATGTCTGGATGCGCTGGTCGCTGCGGGCCAGCGCTGCCGCCATGTACAAACGCCCCGCCGCACCAGTGCCCTTTTCACCCTGATGCAATTGCAACCCAGCCACCGGGGCAAGAGACAGAAATAGGGCCTCAACGCTTGAGGCCGGCTTGTGTTGCTTCAGTTTGTCGGCGGTCTTGTTCAGCGCATCGGTATAACCAAAGACCCTGGCAAGTTTGCTGGCGCCTTCTTGAACAGCAGCCTGGTTATCTCGGGCCACATCGCTGAAGTCCACAAGGTATTTGATTTCGCTAACACTCAGCCGTGACGGCAACCCGAGCAATGCCCAAAGCAACCATGGCTTGCCGGCCTTGTTACCTTCAAGACTGAGGGTAATGGCCTCGGCCCCGACGCTGGTGCTGGCCGGTCCCAGGCAAGCCGCCGCGAAATGCAATTCCAGTGCCTCACGGGTAATCGGTTGGGTAATGTCGAAATGACCACAAGCCGTGTCCATGCTCGACGGACCGGTCATTTGCAGGGTGTTGAACCACGCTACCCAGAGCTGGGCCAGATGCCGCATGTCAGCGGTATATCGCTCATTCTGGATCTCTTGATCTTTCCATGTCCGCTGGAGTTCGTCATAGCGGGTAATGGACGGCAGTTGTGCGCTCAGTTGCCGGTCGCCTTCACTCAGTGACTTGATGACACTGGCTATCGCCCACTCTTCAGCGTGATGTTCCTGGTAACTGTCGAACGCTTCTTTACGCACACACAGCAGCGCGGCAAGGTCGAGTAGCACGCCCCATGCATCATCAATGACGGCGTAAGTCTGCTGTTCGCAAGCCCTCATCTGCTTGAGAGCTTTCAGCCAGTTGGGTGCGTGTTCCGTTCCAGGTTCCGTGCTCCAGCCGTAGCTCGCCGCATCGTTGTATTCGCCAATCTGCTTGGTGACGGTGTCGACCTTGCCACTGAACGGTGCGACACCTGGCACAAAACTGCGCATGATGCGCTGGCGTACGGCGGGGTCTGTTTTGGCGGCCCGATACTGCGCCTCACTCCAGCGAACGGGCGACCAGACCAATCCGGCAGGGTCGCCAGCTCTTAACACCAGATGGGGTTTGACCCGGGTGTCGATCACCCTGCCCGCACGCGGGGTCTGGGTGAGCTGAGCTTTATCGACCTGATACTCCACCAATTTGGGTGGGCTGCTCTCCCAGACGTAGAGCCAACCGTCGCGCAACAAACGCGAGGTGTAATTGAGCGCATGTCCGGTCAAGTCAGGATGACGAGGTCCCAATTCGGGAAACGAGCCGCTCAATGCCGGCAAGTCGTAGGCATCGGTATCGACAGCGGCGGTTGGGCCGAGGGCGTATCGCAGGGGTAAAACGGCAGCGAACAGCGGACATGTTCCAACACGGATTCTATTCTGGACACTCATGCTTCTTTCTCCGGGTTGGCTGGGAGGCTCAGTGCCTGCAGAAGCGGCTCAGGCAGGGTGATTTGCGCGGCCAGACCTTTATGGGCCGGTGCTGAATCATATTCAGGCGCTTCGTTCTCCCAAGCGCACACTGGCGCGTTGCCATGGCGTAGCCAGACGCTTTCCACACCAAACCAAAAGCCTGTTGGCCATTGCACGCCGGCCAACCAGGCGCGTCGCAGAACCGAGCCATCCGCCAGGCGCAGCCACAGCTCTCGCTGCTGTTCATCAAAAATGCGCAACCGACGTTGCAGGATAGGTAGCCATTGTTGGGCGCTCCGTGGAGAAGCCAGCCAAACACCCTGTTGCAAGTCAGAGCCGCCCCACCACGCGGCATACGATGCGCTACCAAGCGAGGCGTTCAGCAGAAAAGGCCCCGCGGCGCTGATCGGCTCATAAGCGGTCCCCTTGAATAGCGGCTGAGGAGAATCTGCGCCGTAGTACTCGTTAAGCCAATCGATAGCGCCTTCGTACTGGGCGCCATCAAGCAGGAGCAGTCCTTTGTTCGGGATGACCGGGGTCATGCTTCACCCCTCTCTGCTTCCTGGGATTCCTGGGCGACGTTGCATACCGGGCAAACACCGGAATCGGCTTCGCGAAAGACGAGGTTCTGTTTGAGTAGGGCTTCCATGGGAAGGGTATCGATAACCACAGTTTCAGCGATTTGAGGAGCTGCTGACAGCGCCGCCTGCCCGGGTAGGCCAGTTAGCGGTGAACCACCCACGACCATGGCCACACTGCTGAATATCCCGCTCGAGTTAATGACGATGAAGTGACCACCACATTCCCACGTCAGGCTCTGGTCAGCCTTGATAACCACATTGGCCGCAGTGACATGGGCGTGAGGCCCGGCCTGAATCACCAGCGTGCCATCCGCTGTTGTGCTGCTGTTGCCGGTGATAGAGATCACCTCGTTGCCGCCGATCAACGTGTTGCGCGCGCCTTCGGTGGTGTGCAATTCGTCGCCCTTGATCAGGCTAGTGCTGTTGTTGTCCACCTGTTCAAAGCGGTCGTTACCGATCAGGCTGTGGCTATCACGGATAATCTGTTCGCGGCGATCGTTGCCAATTTTGGTATCGCTGTCGTTGAGGATCAGCTGTTCCAGGTCGCGTTCGGCGCGCAGGTAGATTTGTTCCTGCCCGGCGCGATCTTCAATCGACAGTTCGTTGTAACCGCCCGTGTTGGGGGAGCTGTGGCTGCGTAATACGGTTTTGGTCTTGTTTTCGGGCAAGGGATAGGGCACCGCATTGACCTTGTTCGGCACGCACCCGGTAATGAGCGGGTTATCGGGATTGCCGTCCAGAAAGGTGACCATGACTTCCATGCCGATACGCGGAATGGTCACAGCTCCAAAGTTTTTACCTGCCCAGTGGGTAGATACCCGCAGCCAGCAACTGCTTTTTTCGCTGTTGAGTTCGGCCCGGTCCCAAGGGAACTCGACTTTGACGCGACCATACTCATCGCAATAGATCTCCTCGCCGGCGGGCCCGGTGACACGGGCGGTCTGGCTGACCAGCGTCGGTCTTGGCGCAGGTAGCGGCGGCCGGTAAAACACATCCCATGGAATGACGCTGAAGCGGTTGCGATAGCCTTGGGTGAAGCCGTCCTCGGGGTTAGTGTCGCTGGTGATCACCTCTTCCAGTGACTGGGGTTGCTTTCCGGCATGCGACACACTGAGCAGCAGCCACAAATCGTTGCAAGTTTTATCCGGGTGTTCCGTCAGGTCGACGAAGTGACCGCTGCGCAGGCTTGGCTGATCGCTTTTACCTTCGACCAATTGGTAATCGGTACGGTGCCGTTCCAGCGCCTGCCGGGCCAGCTGTTTGCCACGCTTTTCGTTTTCGATAAAGACCGGATAGCGGTAGTCTTCAAGCTCCGGGTGAAACTCAGCGGTGAAGCAACTTTCCAGCAATAGACTAGGGCGTTGGAAGTCATAGTACCGATAGGTGGTGGTGCTGGGGCGGGTGCTGAAACGCGTGGAGAACTGGCTGACGACCGGGTGCTCCGCCACCATGCCGGAGTCTTGCAGATAGGGGGTTGCACCCAGTTTGGGGAACCAGGTCTGATCGTCGGTGAACACCAGTACATGGCCGTCTGGTGAATGCTGATGGTGCCACGCGATGCCGTCCTCGGCGCATAGCCGCTGAATCAGTTCGAAGTCACTTTCCCCGTATTGGGTGCAGTATTCGCGCTCGGGGCTGGTGCTGACATGGAAGGTAAATGCATTAGCCTGAACGCCGTGGCCCTTGAGTACCTGAGCGATGATTTGCGGCACCGTCAGCTTCTGGAAAATCCGCTGATTGTGGCTGAACTGCAGGTAGTGCAGCGTCGGTACGAGGGTCAGGTGATAACGGGTCAGACGCTTGCCGGCATCCCCCCTGAACACATCTTCGATACGACCGTGAAGCCCGTCCCCGTTAAGGCCGAACTGGAGAAAAGCGGGCTGACTGAGCAGGCTTTCCAGATCGAAGGCAGGGTGTTCACTGACCAGTTCGATCCGGATCGCATACAAGGCACTAATGGTTTCAGTGCCTTCAAAGGTGAGGACTTTGAAATCGTTAGGAACAGTCGGGATCAGTAACGTGAAGTGAGCAGCATTGGCGGGGGCGAACATGCGCTTATCCTTTTGCTTTTCCGTGGCTCGTCCTTAAGCCGAATGAAGATACAAATCGCGATGCCCATGCCATCCCCGGCGTGAACAAACGCAAACTGCCGAGTACGTTAGCAAGGGGAAAAAGGGATTTATGTAGGATGCATCTTGATATCCCATCCGAACCTTCCGGCGTTTCAGAAAATTACGTCTGCGACCGAAGGGGCAGCGAATACTGATGTGGATGTCAGCATGCAGGCACAAAAAAGCCGACATCGCTGTCGGCTTTTTCATGGATCACTACTTAAGCGGCTCACCCGGTTTCGGCACCGGATCATCAAACAGATTCAACCGCTCCCGAAGTTCATGAGCCGGCAGCGGTTCCTTATCCGCCGGCAAGGCATTCGGGTCGGCTGGTGGCGTGGGCACTTCGCCCGGGCCACCTTGCCCTTGCGTCGGCGTTGATTCTGGAGCCGGTTCGGCACCTTGCGAACCTTCGATGGCACGCTGGGCTTTTTTGGTCAGCACGACGATGTCGATGCGGCGGTTGACCGGGTTGAACGGGTTTTCCCGATCGAACAGCGCCGACGAGGCATAACCCACGACTCGCGCTACTTGAGCGTCCGGATAGCTGCCGGCGATCAATGCCCGGCGAGCCGCGTTCGCGCGATTGGCCGAGAGTTCCCAGTTGCCGAAATCGCCGGTGCCCGAGTACGGCTTGGCATCGGTGTGGCCGCTGATGCTGATCTTGTTCGGCACCGCTTTGATGGTGTCGGCCATGGCCAGCAGAATGTCTTCGAAATATGGTTTCAGACGCGCACTGCCGGAGTCGAACATCGGGCGGTTTTCGGCGTCCACGATCTGGATGCGCAAACCATCCTGTGTGATCTCGAAGAGGATCTGATCCTTAAACTTCTGCAGTTGCGGGTTTTCTTCGACCTTGTTCTGCAACTCTTGCAGCAGCAATTCCAGGCGCTCTTTCTCGACCTGCTCGGCCATGCCTTCGACCTGTTCGGCGTCGATAGTCACCTTGTCTGGCTGAGGCTGGGATTTCACCTCGGGGTTGAGGGTGTTGTCCGGCGCCAGGGTCGGCGAGCCGCCCAGATCGATGATGTATGGCGTGCCGCTTTCGCTGAAACCGACCGGGTCCTTGAAGTAACCGGCAATGGCAATCTTCTGTTCCGGCGTTGCCGTGGACAACAGCCACAACACCAGGAAGAACGCCATCATCGCCGTCGCGAAGTCCGCGAAGGCGATTTTCCAGGAGCCCCCGTGATGCCCGCCCGCGTACTTTTTGACACGCTTGATGATGATCGGCTGGTTATTTTCCATGACTTAGCGACCGCGAACCGCTTGTTCCAGCTCAGCGAAGCTAGGACGGTGCGCGGGGTACAGAACCTTGCGACCGAATTCCACTGCCAGCGATGGCGGCATGCCGGAAGCCGAAGCCACCAGCGAGGCCTTGATGGCTTCGTAGACGTTCAGTTCTTCCTTGGCGTCGTGGCCCAGCGCATGGGCCAGCGGGCCAAAGAATCCATAGGCCGCGAGAATACCGAAGAAGGTACCTACCAGCGCCGCACCTACGTGCAAGCCAATCATTTTCTGGTCGCTTTCACCCAGCGAAGCCATGGTCACCACAATACCCAATACCGCCGCAACGATACCGAAACCCGGCATGGCATCGGCGATGCCGTTAACCGCGTGGGAGGGGTGGTCCAGGTCTTCCTTGAGGCTGGTCAGTTCCATGTCGAACAAGCCTTCCAGCTCATGGGGAGCCATGTTGCCGGAAGACATGATGCGCAGGTAATCGCAGATGTACGCGGTCATGCGGTCATCTTTCAGGACTGCCGGGTACTTGGCGAAGATCGGGCTCGCGGCAGCATCTTCGATGTCGCCTTCGATCGCCATCATGCCTTCGCGACGGCTCTTGTTGAGGATCTCGTAAATCAGCCCCAACACTTCCAGGTAAAAGGTGTGGTTGAAACGCGAACTGAACATGCCCAAGGATTTCTTGAGCACATGCATCGTCATATGACCGGGGTTGGCTTGCAGGAATGCACCAAGGGCCGCGCCACCGATAATCATCACCTCGAAAGGCTGAATGAGAGCGGCAATCTTGCCGTGGGAAAGCACGTATCCGCCGAGCACGCTCGCGAATACGACGATGATGCCGATAATTTTAGCCATAGGTAGGAGAGCACTTACTGAGTCGGGTTCAAGGTCATATTCGGAAGTTAAAAAATCTCTTCTTCTCCTTATCGGCAAAACTGCGCCAGACTATAGCCCGTTAAGGCGAAAAGCCAATTTGGCCCACGCAGGGATAGGTAAAGCAGCGTCCAGACATGGCTAACGAAACGAACGTCCCAATGCCAAAACCGACCACCCTCGAAGGCTGGGTCAAGCTGCTCGATGGTGTGCGCCTGCCGGTTCCGCAAGCCAGTCATGACCGCGTCTGCAAAGCCATCCGCGATAGCCGCAGCTCGCTGCGCGAGATTGCCGAAATGATGCAAGACAGTCCGGCCCTGGCCTTGAGTGTGATTCGCGAAGCCAATCGCCACACCCATGGCAGCATGAGTACGCCAGCTGAAAATCTTGAAGTGGCAATCAATCGCCTCGGTTTAAAACGCACCGAAGAGTTGCTCGAGCGCTTGCCCGCCGAACCGCAATCGCAGATCCCTGCTGCACTGCGCCAGCTTCAGTTGATCAGTCAGCATGCCACCCAACAGGCCAACGGTTTTTTTGCCGGTCGCCTGGCGCGGTTGTGGCAGGACATTCACTGGGGCAGCCTGCTGTTTCTTTCGCCACTGTGGCCCATGGCATTGACCCATCCGCAGCTGCTGGAAGAATGGGAGCTGCGGGTCATCCATAAAGGCGAGTCGGCACGCAATGTCGAAAAGCAATTATTCGGCGTGCGTCTGCTGGAAATCTGTCTGGCGCTGGTGGATGTCTGGCGTTTGCCGATCTGGGTCCAGCAGGGTTATCGGCTGCTGCGGAGCGAACAACGCGAACTGGTGAAAGTTCTACGCATCGCACGTGACGATGAACACCCGCTACGCCAACAGAACCGTCTTGATGATGACCCGACGTTGCGGCGCTGGCTCAACCAGCCCGCCAACACCGTGTTGCTGGCCAATGGTCTGGCGTTGTCGGCACAACAGGCCTGGGACAGGCCTCACTGTGAACGCTGGCAGTACCTGACCAGCCTTTATCTGCAAATGCCGATGGATGAAGTGCAGCAGCAGTTGCACCAACAGGCCGCCAACAGCGCTCGGCAACATGCCATGCCGGACCTCTGGCACCCGGCCGAATCACTGATCTGGCCGCAGGGCATGAACCGCGTTCATGCCGGTTTGCTACCGGCCCCGGCACCCACCGCCGAAGACTTGGCGAAGTGGCGTAAACAATGTGCCGAGTTGCTGCTGGAGCCGAGCCGATTTACCAATGCCATGCACTTGACCACATCGGCTCGAGACGCCCTGGTGGCGTGTGGCATGCGGCGGGTAATGATCCTGATGGCTGACCGCACGCACGCCAATCTGCGTGTGCACCAGATTGCCGGGCTGCCCAAGGAAGTGGCCGGACTGAACCTGGCGGTCAGCCAGAGTCCGGTGCTGCAGCGTCTGCTCGCCCAACAGGCTCAGGTGCGCCTGACGCCGGCCAACAACGCCCAATTCTCCGCCCTGTTGCCGGCCAGCCTGCGTTCGCTGTTCAGCGGTGAACACCTGCTGCTGCGTTCTCTGGTCAACAATGGTCGGGTGATCATGATCGTGGTGGCGGATCAGGGCGGCGGGCCGTTCTCGGAAATCACCGTGCAAGCGTTCGGCAAAACCGCGCAATGCATTGAAAAAGCCCTGCACAGTTTTAGCCACCGCTAGAGCCTGATGCTAGTCAGTTAAGAAAAGGACGTGCCAAATGCAGTGTTTGTGGCGAGGGGGCTTGCCCCCGTTCGGCTGCGAAGCAGTCGCAAATCCAGTGGATGCAGTGTGCCTGGCAGAATGAGGTTGTAGGTTTTAGGACTGCTTCGCAGTCCAACGGGGGCAAGCCCCCTCGCCACAAGCCCGTGCAGAAATAACTGATAACAGGCCTTCGTGACGCTGCGCTACAATCCTCCCCCTTTGTGCTCTGGAGACCTCACATGTCTGACTTCTCTGGCTTGGCGCTGGTGATCGAGCCGAGCGAGCTGCTCCCGCGTCTCGACTCCCGCGAACTGATTCTGGTGGACCTGACCAGCAGCGCCCGCTATGCCGCCGGGCATATCCCCGGGGCACGCTTTGTCGACCCAAAACGTACTCAACTGGGTCAGGCGCCTGCGCCAGGCCTGCTGCCGACCCAAGCCGCGCTTGAAGCATTGTTCGGTGAACTGGGCCATAACCCCGATGCGGTCTATGTCGTCTATGACGACGAAGGCGGCGGCTGGGCCGGGCGCTTTATCTGGCTACTGGATGTCATCGGCCACCGCCATTACCACTATCTCAACGGTGGTCTGACGGCCTGGCTCGCAGAAGGCATGCCCATGTCGATCCAGATCCCGCCAGCGGTCGGCGGCCCGGTTGCCCTGACCCTGCACGACGAACCCATCGCCACCCGCGAATACCTGCAAAGCCGTCTCGGTGCCGCTGACCTGGCAATCTGGGACGCACGCGGACCGCTGGAATACTCTGGCGATAAAGTGCTGGCGGCCAAGGGCGGGCACATTCCGGGCGCGGTCAATTTCGAATGGACAGCTGGCATGGATCCGACGCGCAACCTGCGCATCCGCACCGACATGCCAAAAATCCTGGAACAACTTGGTATCAGCAAAGACAAAGAAGTCATTACCCACTGCCAGACTCACCACCGTTCTGGCTTCACGTATCTAGTAGCCAAGTCGCTCGGTTATCCGCGAGTCAAAGGTTACGCCGGCTCTTGGGGCGAATGGGGCAACCATCCCGACACGCCCGTAGAGATTTAAGTTTTTCAAGGACAGTCAATGAATAAGCGTTTGTTTATCCTTAGCCAATACCTGCTGCCCCATCACTTGCTCTCGCGACTGGCCGGCTGCATTGCCGAATGCCGCGTGCGCTGGTTCAAGAATGCCTTAACTGCCTGGTTCGCCAAGCGTTATCAAGTGGACATGTCCCAGGCACTGGTCGAAGACCTGACGGCTTACGAGCACTTCAATGCGTTCTTCACCCGCGCCTTGAAAGACGATGCCCGTCCGCTGGACCCAACCCCAGGGGCGATCCTCAGCCCGGCCGACGGTGCCGTCAGCCAGCTCGGCCCGATCGAACACGGTCGCGTTTTCCAGGCCAAGGGCCACAGCTTCAGCGTGCTGGAACTGCTCGGTGGTGACGCGGCCAACGCAGCGCCATTCATGGGCGGCGATTTCGCCACCATTTACCTGTCGCCCAAGGATTACCACCGCGTGCATATGCCGCTGGCTGGCACTCTGCGTGAGATGGTCTATATCCCCGGCCGCATCTTCTCGGTCAACCAGACCACTGCTGAAAACGTACCGGAGCTGTTCGCTCGCAACGAGCGTGTGGCGTGCATTTTCGACACCGAACGTGGCCCTATGGCCGTGGTACTGGTAGGCGCAATGATTGTGGCGTCGATCGAAACTGTCTGGGCCGGGCTGATCACGCCGCCCAAGCGCGAGCTGAAAACCTTCCGCTACGACGAAGCGGCTCGTGCGCCGATCCATCTGGAGAAAGGCGCGGAACTGGGTCGCTTCAAACTCGGTTCTACGGCGGTCGTGCTGTTCGGGCCGGATCAAGTGAAATGGGCTGAAGGGCTGGGCGCTCTTTCGCCAGTGCAGATGGGCCAGGGCATCGGCTTGCCAAGCGCCTGATCCTGAGTCGCCGCAACGGATTTTTCTTCCGGGCGGCGTATCCCCCTGTAGGAGCTGCCGAAGGCTGCGATCTTTTGATCTTGATCTTCGGCGCGCTCTGAAAAAAAATCGCAGCCTTCGACAGCGCCTACGAAGGCAAGCGTGACGTAAATATCGCGATACTCCCTCCCCGTTCATAGCTGCTACAGTCAAGTCATTCACTGCCCATTTCCCGGTCGGAGTTTGTTTACGGCATGAATGAGACCAATCCCGTCTTGCTGCTACGCGCACCAATCCCGACACAGTCGCGTTTGTCTTTCTGCGAAGCCACGCCTCGCGACCTCAAGCGCTGGATCGCCAACCTGCCCAAAGCCAACATCGGCGAGACTGCTCGCCAGTTGTATCAAGGCTTGAGCGAACTGAATCAACTGCTCACCCCCAGCGACAATCGCCTGCAATTGCTCGAACTGTTGCGGCCCGAGGTGTATTACGTCTGCAAACACCTGGAGCGGCATTTCCTGCATCAGGCGATTGTGCTCGATGAGCGCTCGCGCAAGGTCGCCAACCTGTGCCAGGCACTGCAGAGCCATTTGGCGATCGGCTACAAGCAAATCGTCATTCGCGTCACGCCGCGCTTGAGCAAAGACCGCGCGCCGCTGCTGACCCAGGCTTTGCAGCGGGCAATCCATTGCCTGAACGGCGCATTGATCCGCGCCACCGAACTCTATTGCCCGGTGCCCGAAAATCTGTGGCTGGAACTGCATCAGCTGTATCGGATTGGCTGTCAGTTCCAACTGCAAAATCTGAATGTGCGCGATGAACTGGCCAGCCAGACGCAAAAGCTGAGCATCGAGCAAACCTACGTCGTCGCCCTTCTGCTAGGGGCTTCACGCTGCAATCAACTGCGCCAGAACCAGATCGCCCGGCTCGCCGAGGTGCTCGAACCCTGGAGCCAGTGGATCAAGCTGCAACCGGCCAAACCCGACAACGGGCTGTTTGCCATCGCCCCGAATCTCGATACCGGGCCGCGCTACCGCTCCAAATTCTCCACCGAACAACAGGAGAATTTGCTGGGGATCGACCCGCACCCCTTGGTCGTGGCTATCGAAAACCATCTGCAGCAGACGGCCGACAAAGTATCGTCGCTGCTCGTGCCTGCGGGGCTGAATCTGGATACGCTGCAACACCTGCATGCCGCCTGGGGCCAGGCTGCCGAGCGCAGTTTCCATCGCACTGTCGGGCATGGCACGTTGACCCTGTGCGTGGGCATGAGCGCTTTGCACTTTTATGTGGGCGGGCGACGCCCCTTCAACGACATCCTGAAAAAACCCGGCGCCCGCCCCGCGCGGTTTTCGGCGAGCAACCCCACAGCTCGCGCCAAAGACCAATGGAGCCAGGCCTTCGACGCCGCGCCTCATGGCACCGCAGATACGTTGCTGCCCTATGAAGAGATTGAATACCCACATTTCCAAAACGATGACAGTCATGAGGCGACTGACCGCCAGCAGCATTTCCCGACCTATGTGCTGCCGGTGATCAATCACAGCCCTGGTGGTTATTGCCTGGCCTGGCCTGGCGCAGTGCCCGCCGAGCTGCAGACCGGTGAGATAGTGGGTCTGGAGGATATTGCCGGCCAAGGCTGGAGCATTGCAACGGTGCGCTGGATCCGCCAGGTACGGGGCGGCGGCACGCAGATGGGTATCGAGCAAGTCGCGCCTTACGCCGAACCCTGCGGCCTGCAACTGATCCGATCCCACGGCGAGCATAGTCAGTACTTGCGCGGGCTATTGCTGCCCGCCATCAGCGCCATTGACCTGCCGGCCACTCTGCTCACGCCGCGCCTGCCGTTCCAGGAAGGCAATAAGGTGTTGATCAATACCAACGGCGAGGAACGCCGGGCCAGGCTGGAGCGCCGGGTAGCGAGCACCAACAGCTTCAATCTGTTTGCCTGCCGCTCGCTTGGGACTGCCGGAAACGAAAACGCCGCGGGGAGCAGCGTGGCCGGGGTAGCGGAAGAATTCGATTCGTTGTGGAAGTCGCTGTAACGGGGAGCCCAAAAGCAAAAGATCGCAGCCTTCGGCAGCTCCTACTGGCGTTCACATACCCATGTAGGAGCTGCCGAAGGCTGCGATCTTTTGATCTTCTTAGAGCTGCCCGTCGCGGTCCCGGAACCCCAGCAGATACAGCACGCCATCCAGCCCGAGGGTGGAAATCGCCTGTTTCGCCGATTGCTTGACCAGCGGTTTGGCACGGAATGCCACACCCAGCCCGGCAATCGCCAGCATCGGCAGGTCGTTGGCACCGTCACCGACGGCAATCGTCTGTTCCAGACGCAAGCCTTCCTTATGCGCCAGCTCACGCAGCAGATCCGCCTTGCGCTGCGCATCGACAATCGGCTCGACCGCCACGCCGGTAACTTTGCCATCGACCACCGCCAGTTCGTTGGCGAACACGTAATCGATGCCCAGCTTGGCCTGCAGTTGCTTGGCGAAGTAGCTGAAGCCGCCCGACAGAATTGCCGTCTTGTAACCAAGACGCTTAAGTTCGGCAAACAGGGTTTCGGCGCCTTCGGTCAAACGCAGTGAGGCGCCGATGGATTCCAGCACACTGATATCCAGACCTTGCAACAAGGCCAGACGCTCCTTGAAACTGGCGCGAAAATCCAGCTCACCGGCCATCGCTCGCTCGGTGATTGCGGACACCTGGTCACCCACACCGGCGATCTTGGCCAGTTCATCGATGACTTCGGCTTCGATCAGCGTCGAATCCATGTCGAACACCGCCAGACGGCGGTTACGGCGGAACAGCGAATCTTCCTGGAAGGCGATGTCGACATTCAACTCTTGAGAGACGCTGAGGAATTCGGCGCGCAGCGCTTGCGGGTCGGCCGCTTCGCCACGTACGGAAAACTCGATGCAGCCCTTGCCCTTGTCCGCCGGGGTGTCCAGCGGCATGCGCCCGGACAGGCGATCGATATGGTCGATGTTCAGGCCATATTTGGCGGTGATCGAGCTCACACGCTGCAGTTGCTCGGCGGTGACCTTGCGGGTTAGCAAAGTGACAATGTGGCGTTTCTTGCCCTGATTGCCGACCCACAACTGGTAATCCTCTTCGGACACCGGCGTGAAACGCACCTGTTGCTCAAGCTCATAGCCTTTGAACAGGATGTCCTTGAGTACCGAATTGCCTTGTTCGGTATCAGGAATCTCAACCAGGATGCCGAACGACAGGGTGTCATGGATCACCGCCTGACCAATGTCGAGAATGTTCACACCACCCTGTGCCAGAACGCCGGTAATGGCCGCAGTCAGACCCGGACGGTCGACTCCCGTGATGTTTATCAGGACGATTTCGCGCAAGGCGCACCCCCGCAGGTGGAAAAAAACCGCATTCTACCCATTTTCAGTGACCATCGGACACCGCGAGCGCTTTGACGGTCTATGGCCTGTCGCTATACTGCGCGTCAACTTCACGGACTAAAGAGCCGAGCTCAAGTGAACCGGCCCACGCCAGTAAAAACCGATAACTTCTTTCTGTTGATCTTTCGTGCACTGCGTCATCGCCGTGTACCGATCGCATTGCGCATTGCCAGCCATAACGTGATCCTGGTCGCCCTGGCCCTGGTCATTTATGCCGGCGTGATGGGTTTGCAGTTCAAGCAGGCCATGCACGAGCAGGCGGATGCCCTGGGTGAAAGCCTGACTACCCAGACCGCGACCTCGGCCACGGAGCTGTTGGTGTCCAATGACATCCTCAGCCTGAACGTGCTGCTCAACAACCTGACCAAGAACAAACTGGTGGCCCACGCGGCCATTTACAGCGTGGATAACCGTATCCTCGCTGAAGCCGGTCAGCGTCCCAAGCACGGCCTGTTGGGCGAAGCAGAAGGCATGTACCAGAGCAAAATCACTTTCCAGGACGTGACTGCCGGGCAACTGCGCATCAGCCTGGACATGGATCAGTTCCAGCAACCGATGACCATCAGCCTGCAAAGCATGGGCATTCTGAGTGCGATTCTGCTGGCGCTGTCTCTGGCCTTGAGCCTGCGCCTGGGGCGCAATATCTCTACGCCGCTGCTGCAATTGCGGGTATGGCTGCGCAATATCGACGAATACACCCCGGCCACCGAGCGTCAGGATGAGGTCGGCGACCTCGCTCGCCAGCTGCACGCCAATTTCGCGCCGGAGCCTGCCGAGCCGGAACCTGCGCCGGAACCTGAATACGACGACGGCGACTACGAAGATGCCGACGATAACGAGCCGGCCTTCGAGGTGCGTAACCTGCGCGATCCAGGTTTCGACGAAACCAGGCCTGTCGCTGGCCTCAAACCTGCGCCGCGACGCACTGTCAGCACCGTCGAAGACGATGAGGATGACGAAGATCCGTTTGCCGATCTGCGTGATGACACGACAGGCAGTGCACCGAAACCCGTCATCAAGCCGCACGTCTCGAACCTGCCGCAGCACAGCGCGGTACTGGCTGTGCAGCTGGGTGCGCAAGATCAACTGCGCCGCCTGCCCCGCGCACGCCTGGAAGAGCTGCTGAAGCGATATCGCGATTGCCTCGATCAGGCCGCATCGCTTTACCAGAGTGAACTGCACACATTGAATGATGGCAGCACGCTGATGCTGTTCCACAGCGAAGACAGCGGCGACGATTACCTGACCAACGCCATCTGCTGCGGCGAGTTGCTGCGCGCCTTGGGTCATCAGTTGCAGATCGAAGTCGCTGACAGCGGCATCACCCTGCAATTGCAGCTGGGTCTGACGCTGGGTGACGAGTTGTTCGGCTTGAGCCAGATCGACTTGCTGCTGACTGAAACCGCTCAGGATGCATTAGCCTTGTCGCAACACAGCCGCAACCTGCTGCTGGTGGAGCGCAAGATCAATGACGACGCGCTGATTCGCCAGCGTGCGCGAATCCGCCCGATCGCAAGCCCAGAAGGCGCATGCTGCGTAGAGCGCTTGATGGAGCCTTATCCGTCGATGCTGGAGCGGCAACTGGCGCGGATGCACGAACGCCGGGCGTAACGCCAGCCTCGGCTGTAAAGAAGCCCGCAGATGAGTGATCGTCTGCGGGCTGATCGTTCCCACGCTTTGCGTGGGAATGCCTCCAGGGACGCTCCGCGCTCCAAGCCCCACCTCATATTCAGAACCTGGCTGCGATGTGACGCAGAGCGTCACGGGCTGCATTCCCACGCAGAGCGTGGGAATGCTCAGTGGCTCGGCAGCTGCTACGACCAATCTGCAGAAACAACAAAGCCCGCATCAATGGCGGGCTTTGCTTTGGATCAATCCAGGCTTAGAACCTGAACACTTCCATATCCGTGCGAATCGGCGAAGCCATCGGAATTTTCTGCTGCTTCTCTGGCCCTGCTGCCGGTGTCACAGGCTTGGCAGCTGGTTTGCGAGGTGCTTCGGCGATCGGCGGCTGGTTCGCCAGTGGCTTGAGCGCCGTCGACAGCTGCTCGGCCAGACGCTGCAGCAACACACCTTGAGCCTGAACCTGAGCCGCAGTCCCGCCGGTGTGCTGTTCCTGCAGATGAATGATACGGTTATCACGCACCTGACCACGACGATCGATCAGCCGCCATTGCGCATCCAGGATCGCCGGTTGCGATGCACCCGAGTCCAGTCGCGTGATTGTCAGCAGCACCTGAACATCCGGTGTGAAACCTAATGTCGCCGGTGCCAGGACAACGCGCTGGCTGTCCAGATGGCCAGCAACCTGACGCAGCAACAGCTGATCGATGTCGGACGACAGGCTGCCGGCCCAACGACCATCGACCGAAGCTTGCAAGCTGCCATCGGGCTGACGCTGCAACAAGGTTTCGCGTTGCAGGTAGTCGGCAACCGTCACCGGGCCAAGCAATACCGCCATGCCGGCGCTTTGCGCAGGCTGAGCCGGACTTCCGCTGTCCAGTTGATACAGCGACACCGGTTGGTGAACGCTGCAACCCGCCAGGCCAAGTACGCCGGCGAGCATCAAAATAAAAGGAAGGCGCAGAGCAGTCATCGTCCCATCCAGGTGGCTGCCACAAGGCTAGCCATAGTGAAAATACTCAAAAAATATGAAGAACGCTCGGCCACGCCGGCGCTTGAAAGGCCATATCATCCGTGAATATGCGTTCCGACTCCAGCGGCAAAGCGTCGATCTACGCGTTAAATCGCAGATCGAGCGCTCTAGGACGCTTAATTGAGGTTTTCGACGAACAGCGCATCCACCCTCTGAAAGCCACGTGGCAGTTTGTTACCGCGGCGCCCACGCTCACCTTTGTAGTGTTCGAGGTCGTCCGCCTTTAGCGACAAGGTGCGTTTTCCGGCCTGGAGCACCAACGTGGCACCTTCAGGCAAAACGGCAATGTCGGTGACATATTCTTCGCGGCTGGCAACACGCTCACCGGAAATCCCGATGATCTTATTCCCTTTACCTTTACCTAATTGTGGCAGATCGCTGATTTTGAAGATCAGCAGGCGACCTTCGGTGGTCACCGAGGCCAGCCAATTGTGCTCACGATCGGCTACCGGACGCGGCAGAATCACTTTGGCGTTGTTCGGCAAACTCAACAGGGCCTTGCCCGCCTTATTCTTGGCTTGCAGGTCTTCACCCTTGACCACGAATCCGTAACCGGCGTCGGACGCGATCACGTACAGCGAATCATCTTCCGGCATCAGCACGCATTCGAAACTCGCCCCTGGCGGCGGCGTCAGGCGACCGGTCAGCGGTTCGCCCTGGCCACGGGCCGAGGGCAAGGTGTGGGCGGCGACCGAATAACTGCGACCGGTGGAATCGATAAACACCGCAAACTGGTTGGAACGCCCAGCCGCCGAGGTCTTGAAGCCATCCCCAGCCTTGTAGGAAAGCCCGGTGGCATCGATCTCGTGGCCTTTGGCGGAGCGAACCCAGCCTTTTTCCGACAGCACGACGGTCACTTTCTCGTTCGGCAACAGATCGTGTTCGGTCATTGCCTTGGCTTCGGCACGCTCGATGATGGGCGAACGACGGTCGTCGCCATATGTTTCGGCGTCCTTGATCAGTTCACTGCGTACCAGTTTTTTCAATTTGGCTTCGCTGCCCAGCAGGGCTTGCAGCTTGGCCTGCTCCTTGAGCAATTCATCCTGCTCGGCACGCAGCTTCATTTCTTCCAGTCGCGCCAATTGACGCAAACGGGTATCGAGAATGTAGTCGGCCTGGATTTCGCTCAGGGCGAAGCGCTCGATCAGGCTGGCCTTGGGGTGCTCCTCGGTGCGGATGATGTGGATCACTTCATCCAGGTTGAGGTAGGCAATCAGCAAACCGTCCAACAGGTGCAAGCGACGCTCGACCTTGTCCAGGCGGAATTGCAGACGTCGACGCACGGTCTGTACGCGGAATTCCAGCCATTCCACCAGCAACGCGCGCAGGTTCTTGAGCTGCGGCTTGCCGTCGAGGCCGATGATGTTGATGTTGACCCGGTAGCTGGATTCCAGCTCGGTGGTCGCGAACAGGTGCTGCATCAGCGCGTCATGATCGACCCGGCTGTTGACCGGGATGATCACGATGCGGCATGGGTTCTCGTGGTCCGATTCGTCACGCAAATCCGCGACTTGCGGCGCTTTCGACGGTTTGGCTTGCATCATCGCGGCGATCTGCTCGAGCACTTTCGCGCCAGAGACCTGATGCGGCAGCGCCGTCACGACAATATCGCCGTCTTCGATGTGGTACACGGCGCGCATGCGCACCGACCCGCGACCGGTTTCGTAGATTTTCAGCAGGTCGGCGCGGGGCGTGATGATTTCCGCTTCGGTCGGGTAATCCGGGCCCTGGATGTGTTCGCAGAGCTGCTCGACGGTGGCTTTGGGCTCATCGAGCAAGCGCACGCAAGCGGTCGCGACTTCGCGCAGGTTATGCGGCGGTACGTCGGTGGCCATGCCCACGGCGATACCCGTGGTGCCGTTGAGCAA
This sequence comes from Pseudomonas sp. Tn43, assembly GCF_014192635.1. NCBI lineage: Bacteria > Pseudomonadati > Pseudomonadota > Gammaproteobacteria > Pseudomonadales > Pseudomonadaceae > Pseudomonas > Pseudomonas sp. Tn43. Next base: position 284,098 of record NZ_JACHYG010000005.1, on the reverse strand, counting down.
GATATTCGGCAAACGGGCCGGTAACACCAACGGCTCTTCCAGCGTACCATCGAAGTTAGGACCCCAGTTGGCGGTGCCTTGGCCCAACTCGCTGAGCAGCACTTCGGAATAACGCGACAGCCGTGCTTCGGTGTAACGCATGGCGGCAAAGGACTTCGGATCGTCCGGCGCACCCCAGTTGCCCTGGCCGTCGACCAGCGTGTAGCGATAGCTGAATGGCTGGGCCATCAGGACCATGGCTTCGTAGCAGGCCGAATCGCCGTGCGGGTGGAACTTGCCGAGCACGTCACCAACGGTACGCGCCGATTTCTTGTGCTTGGAATCGGCGTCCAGCCCCAGCTCGCTCATGGCATAGACGATACGCCGCTGTACCGGTTTCAGACCGTCGCCGATATGCGGCAGGGCACGGTCCATGATCACGTACATGGAGTAGTTGAGGTAGGCATTTTCGGTGAAGTCAGCCAGCGAGCGGCGTTCTACACCGTCCAGGCTGAGATCAAGGGAGTCGCTCATGCGGGCCTCATCGGTTCGTTGTCTGGCGCAGCAGCATGGTGCCACCGCGCTGGGTAAATTCAAGTTTGTTCAGGGCGCTCATGCCGAGCAGCACCTGATTGCCGTGCAAACCGGGCGCCACCAGCGCGCGAACGTCACGCAGCACGATGTCGCCCAGTTGCAGGCGGTCGAGCCGGGTTCGATAACCCTCGCTCAAGCCATTGGCCGTGCTCAGGGTTACCGCGAAGCCTTTTTCCAGTTTCAGTCGCTCGGCCAATTCGGCCGGGATCGCCACGTCGGTCGCGCCGGTGTCGAGCATGAAATCCACCGGCTGGCCGTTGATCTGGCCAGTGGCGACAAAATGCCCCTGACTGTTGCTGATCAGCTTCACTTCGATAAAGCCTTCGCCCTGCTCGGAGCTGACCACCCCATTCGGGTTTTGCTGGCGCTCCTCCCATTGACCGAAAAACCGTGTTGCCAGAAACAACGCCGCGCACCAGGCCAGTACCATCAATACTCGACCGGCGCGTTTGCCTGGCGGTTGCTGACTCATGGCTTGGCACTCCAGCCACCTTCAGGCGCAGCAAAGCGCCAGACAATCGGGCGTTTCTCGCCGTCGACGCGCGCGCCATTATTGTTGTCGATACCAATCCAGGCACCATCGGCGTCCACGATCAACGCTTCCGTCAGCCCAAAGGGCTGTGAATAACGACGATTTTCCTGCAAGGCTTCGGCGGCAAACGACCAGCAGCGCTCGACCTCGCCCGTGGCCGCATCGCGACGGCAAACCTCAAAGGCATTGCGTTCCAGGGTAAACAATTTGCCGTCAAACAACGACAGATCGGCAAAATCCCGGGAGCGCGCTCTGGCCTTGGGAAATTGCGCGGGTTGCATTTCCACCCCAGCCTCACTCAGCAGCACACATCTACCGTTGCAGTCCCAGAGCGTTTGCTGGCGCTTGATCATCAACAAACCGCGACGCTCACGTTCGGCGGCCAGCCACAGCGTGTCACCGGCCGGATTGATCGCCAACCCTTCAAACACCCCATTGAAGTGCAGCAACATACCGCTGGCCCGTGCTTCGCGTACCAGCATTGGCGAGATTTTCAGCCAGGACGCAGGCCCGAATGGCGGTACTTGAAGCACCGCGGCACGGGCTTCGCTGACGATGTAACGATTACCGGCGCTGTCGCAGGCAATACCTTCGAAATCCAGGTACCCGCCCCGCACGAACGATGCCGCCCAGGTCCGCGAACGCAAGCCCCAGGGCAAACCGCTGTCAGGTGCCACGGGTATGTCAATGCGCACGCTTTCGGCTTGCCAGGTAGGGCTGCGAGTATCCAGGCGATAGATTTGATCATCGTCCCGATCCGAAACAGTCCACAGATCCTTGCCACATTGGGCCAGACCCGACAGATTGCCGCCGCGCATGCCGTCGACGGCATGCTCGGACAACAGGCGCAATTGGGGTGCAGGCTCCGCCGAAACCGTTACCGAGGTCAGCAGCAACACACACGTCAGGGCCCAGCCCAATCGCATCAGCCCAGAACCTCGGCCAGGTTGCCCTTGGACTCCAGCCAGGATTTGCGATCACCCGCGCGTTTTTTCGCCAGCAGCATGTCCATCATTTCCGAGGTGGCGTCGAAATCTTCCAGCGTCAACTGCACCAGGCGCCGCGTGTTCGGGTCCATGGTGGTTTCGCGCAATTGCGGCGGGTTCATTTCACCCAGACCTTTGAATCGGGTGACCTGTGGCTTGCCGCGCTTCTTCTCGGCGACCAGACGATCGAGGATGCCATCGCGCTCGGCTTCGTCCAGGGCATAGTAAATTTCTTTGCCCAGGTCGATACGGTACAGCGGCGGCATGGCGACGTAGACGTGGCCGGCATCCACCAGTGGACGGAAATGCTGGACGAACAAGGCGCACAACAACGTGGCAATGTGCAGACCGTCGGAGTCGGCGTCGGCGAGGATGCAGATTTTGCCGTAACGCAGCTGGGCGATGTCCACCGAGCCCGGATCGACCCCGATGGCCACGGCGATGTTGTGCACTTCCTGGCTGGCCAGCACTTCGCCGCCGTCGACTTCCCAGGTGTTCAGAATCTTGCCGCGCAACGGCAGGATCGCTTGAAACTCCTTGTCCCGCGCCTGCTTGGCCGAACCGCCAGCGGAATCACCTTCCACCAGGAACAGCTCGGAACGCATCGGATCCTGCCCGGCGCAGTCGGCGAGCTTGCCCGGCAGCGCCGGCCCTTGAGTAATGCGCTTGCGCTCGACCTTCTTGCTGGCCTTCAGACGACGGCCGGCGTTGTTGATCGCCAATTCCGCCAGCAGCAGGCCCATTTCCGGGTGAGCGTTGAGCCACAGGCTGAAGGCGTCCTTGACCACACCGGAAACAAATGCCGCTGCTTCACGGGATGACAGGCGTTCCTTGGTCTGACCGGAGAATTGCGGCTCCTGCATCTTCATCGACAGGACAAACGCAATGCGCTCCCAGACATCTTCCGGCGCCAGCTTCACACCGCGCGGCAACAGGCTGCGAAATTCGCAGAACTCGCGCATCGCATCGAGCAAACCCTGCCGCAGACCATTGACGTGCGTACCGCCCTGGGCCGTCGGGATCAGGTTGACGTAGCTTTCCTGGACGCTGTCGCCGCCTTCAGGCAGCCACAGCAACGCCCAATCGACTGCTTCCTTATTACCGGCCAGGCTGCCGCAGAACGGCTCGTTCGGCAGCCGTTCGAATTCGCTGACCGCGTCTACCAGGTAGGAGCGCAGCCCGTCTTCGTAATGCCATTCGACTTTCTCGCCGGTGGCCTTGTCTTCAAAACTGACCAGCAGCCCCGGGCATAGAACAGCTTTTGCCTTGAGTACGTGCTTGAGGCGGCTGATGGAGAATTTCGGTGAATCGAAGTACTTCGGGTCCGGCGCGAAAAATACGCTGGTGCCTGTGTTGCGCTTGCCGACAGTGCCGATCACTTCCAGGTCGGTTTTCTTGTACCCATCGGCGAACGTCATCTGGTATTCGTTGCCGTCACGTTTTACACGCACCCGGACTTCGGTCGACAAGGCATTGACCACGGAAATACCCACCCCGTGCAGACCGCCGGAGAACTGGTAGTTCTTGTTGGAAAACTTGCCGCCCGCATGAAGCTTGGTGAGGATCAGCTCGACACCCGAGACACCTTCTTCGGGGTGAATATCCACCGGCATGCCACGGCCGTCATCGCTGACTTCCAGAGAGTGATCGGCATGCAGGATGACCTGCACCGATGTCGCATGCCCGGCCAAGGCTTCGTCGACGCTGTTGTCGATGACTTCCTGGGCCAGGTGGTTCGGCCGACTGGTGTCGGTGTACATGCCGGGGCGTTTGCGCACCGGGTCGAGGCCCGAGAGGACTTCGATGGCGTCTGCGTTATAAGAGCTAGCGCTGGGAGTGGCCATGGGGTCTCGTCGTCCGCCTGTAAAAAGTATTCTGTGAAAAAGAGTGTTCTGTGAACAAGAGGCGAAATCACAGTGCAGTGAAATCAATCGCCTGATACAAATCTGCGCCGATGCCGGCGAAACCCAGCATTGCCGGCAATCGCTCGGCAAAACCCTGGAAACTATGGTCGCCGCCCGCCTGGATGCGCAAGGCGCAGGCCCGGTAATACTGCTGGGCGAGGCGATAATCCAGCGTTTCGTCGCCGGTCTGCAACCATACTTGAAACCGCTGCGGATCCTTGGGCGCCGGCACTTCCAGCTCGGCCAGGGCCGTTACGTGGTCGTGGGTCAATTCCCAAGTCTCATCGGTATACAGATTTTTCTGCGTCCCCAGGAACCCGTCGAACATCCGGTGCGGGCTGACGGCAGGGTTGATCAACAGGGCTTTCAAGCCATGGCGCTCGGCCAGGTGAGTCGCATAGTAGCCGCCGAGTGAGCTGCCGACCAGCAGTGGCCGCCCCAGCTCGGCAATCGCCTGCTCAAGCTGACCGATGGCCTGGCGGGGATTGTGATGCAAGGCCGGCACACGCAACTGATCGCTCAAGCCCAGCCGTTCCATCACATTGATCAACTGACAGGCCTTTTTTGAGGCAGGTGCGCTGTTGAAACCGTGGATATAAAGGATCGAACCAGACATTTGAGCGCCCTGTGCGTCGGGTAAAGAGGCGCAGTTTACAGGGTGTCGGGAAAATCGGGGATATGCGTGAAAATCAGGTTGCCTTGGCGGACGCCATCGCGAGCAGGCTCGCTCCCACAGGGGTATGCATTCCAATGTGGGAGCGAGCCTGCTCGCGATGGCCGCGCCGCGGTCTTTCTGTATGTTCAGTAGCCGTTGGAGCCGTAATCAACCTGGAAATCGAATCCGGTGATGCGCTCAACACCTGTTTCGAGCTGGCCATCCGGCAAAAGTCGCAACCATCGATACCCCGGTGCCTGCTGGCTCACCTTGAAATCATCACTGCCCGGCTCGAACTGAATGCAGGTCGAGGGCGATGCGAGCAGGCGTACACCGTTGCGCACCTGGTCGATTTCCTGATGCACATGCCCCCACAGCACTGCACGCACTTGTGGAAAGCGATCCAGCACCGCAAACAACGCCTCTGGATTGCGCAAGCCAATAGGCTCCATCCATGCACACCCGATCGATACCGGATGATGATGGAAACACACCAGATGATACCGCTCCGGCGCCTCACTCAATGAGCGAGCGAGTAACTGCAACTGCTCATCCTGTAAATACCCCGGCACCGACCCCGGCACCGCCGAATCGAGCAGCGTGACCCGCCAGTTGCCGATGTCCACCACCGGCTCCAGCAGCGCACTCTGCATCGCCGCCTCGGCCATGATCATCGGCTCGTCATGATTCCCGGGAATCCAGCGCGCGGGGGCGTCGATCTGCCGGGTCAGGTCACGAAACAACTGATATGACTCCAGCGTCCCGTCCTGTGAAAGATCGCCGCTGGCAATCATCAGATCGATCTGCGGCTGCTGCTTCAACACCAGTTCAATGACCTGTTGCAGGCTGTCGCGGGTATTCATGCCCAGCAACGTCCCGTCCGCCTCGGCAAACAAATGGCTGTCGGTGAGTTGCACCAGCAACGCCGGATCGGCGGTGGTTAATATGGATACGCTCGGCAAGGCGTTCTCCCAGGGCGTGATCACGGAATGGGTCAGTGCCGCGATTATGCTGGGGGACGAGCAAAAGAGGAAACCCGTGAACCGGACGCAGTTCACACTCAACGCCCTGTTTCCCGAAAGACAGGGCGCTAACGAACGACTGCGTACTCGTGCCCACAGGCCAGACAATGGCTCAGCCATTCCCCCAGGAACAGATTGAGCTGAGCTTTTTCATCCGGCTGATGCATCGCGGCGTTCGGGTAAGGATAGATGCCCCGGAAGCGTCGCGCATGTTCGGCGCTGACCACTTCGGCCATGCACGCGTCGTGATACACCTGAACTTCCAGTTGCGGCACCGGCAGCCATGGCAGGCTGTGTTCCTGGCGGACTTGCAGGGTGGTGGTATACGGACAAACCTGCAGCACCTCGAGGGCCAGCACGCCCAGCATCTGGTCGCCGTGGGTCACGGCAATGCGCCGAGCCTCCGGTTCGCTACGCATATCCGGTAGCAGTCGCATCAGGCGCGCGTAGTTGGCCTCGCAGGAGGCTTGCAGCCCCACCAGGTCGATCCGGTAGCGATCGCGCAGCTTGTTTACGACCATAACCCCCTCACTTCAACGCGGTTCAAAGCCAGCCATTGCAAGGCAATGATGCTTGGCGCGTTGGCAATACGTCCGTCGCGTACGGCTTGCAGGGCATCCTCGAACGCCCAGACCGTGACACGAATATCTTCTGCCTCTTCCTCCAGCCCATGCAGGCCGCCAACCCCGGTTGTCTGGCAACGCCCCAGGTACAAGTGCACGAATTCGTTACTGCCACCCGGCGATGGAAAATATTGGGTGATCGGCCAGAGTGCCCCGAATACAAGCCCAGCTTCCTCCTGCGCTTCGCGGTGAGCAACTTCTTCCGGTACTTCATCCTTGTCGATCAGACCGGCGACCAGTTCGATCAGCCACGGATTGTCAGTCTTGCCCATGGCGCCAACGCGAAACTGCTCGATCAGCACCACTTCATCGCGCTGCGGATCGTAAGGCAGCACGCACACCGCATCGTGGCGCACGAACAGTTCACGATTGATTTCCCGACTCATGCCGCCGGCGAACAATTCGTGGCGCAAGTGCACGCGGTCGAGCGTGTAGAAACCCTCGTAGCACTTTTCGCGCCGAACGATATCGACGGCGGTCGGAATGGCGTTGGCAAAATCAGTCATGACAATCCTCGTTTACTGCAAATCCGATCCGAGGCTCCTTTTTGTTACTTGCAACCTCGACTTCGCGCCATCCTAACGCGCCCGCGATGTTTGATGCAGCCCCTTTCCAGTCAGCGAGATAGACGGTGAGGATGAAACCAACTCTAATTAGCTTAGTGGCGAACTGACTGCTTCGTTAAGAGTCGAAGCGGGTAACTTTTCGCCTTCCCCCTGTTTCGTAAAGGACGCCCATGTCGCTTTTCAAGATCGCCTCCGTGGCCGCCATTGCCCTGACCCTGGGTGCGTGCCAGAGTCTGTTCCAGCCCAATTACCGGGCGCCGCTGGAAACCACCCGCGACGCATCGGAACAATTGAAACCAGGCTGCGCCAACCCTGAATGCCCGCTGGTGAATATCGATACGCTGCATTTTCCCGATGAGCCCGCACTTGACGGCATCATCGAAAAACGTCTGCTGCAAATGACCCGCACCTCACCCCAAGCCCCCGTGGCACCAACGCTGGCGGCGTATCGCGAGCAGTTTTTGAGCAGTGCTGGTCCGCGCTACAGCAGTTACCTGCAAGCCAAGGTACGTGAGCAGCATGACGGCTTGGTGATCATTGAATTGTCCAGTTACCTGGACACCGGCGGCGCCCATGGCACGCCCGGCCGCGGTTTCATCAACTATTCACGTCAACAACATAAAGTGCTGACGCTCTCGGACATGTTGATCCCGGGACAGGAAGAGGCGTTCTGGAAAGCGGCCCAAGTGGCGCACAACAGCTGGCTGATCAGCACCCGGCTCGATCAGGAACCGGAGTTCGTGAAGAGCTGGCCCTTCGTGAAAACCCAGAACGTGGCGTTGACCTATGGCGGGGTGATCCTCAAGTACGAAGTGAGCACCCTTGCGCCTTACGCACTGGGCCACGTCGAACTGAAGATCCCCTACCCGCGGTTGAACGGTATTCTCAAGCCCGAACTGTTTCCCGGCCGTAGCTGAAGAGACAAGCGTTGTGATCGTTCCCACGCTCCGCGTGGGAATGCCTCCAGGGACGCTCCGCGTCCAATGACGCGGAGCGTCACGGGCTGCGTTCCCACGCAGAGCGTGGGAACGATCGGTACGCTTGTGGCTAGACTTTCTTGTACAACTGACTGCCTTCCTGCTTGAACCGCTCGGCCTGTTCAGCCAGACCTTGCGCAACTTCCGCATCGACGGTTTCGATCCGCTGGTTGGCCGCGTATTCACGGACTTCCTGGGTGATCTTCATCGAGCAGAATTTCGGCCCGCACATGGAGCAGAAGTGTGCGACCTTGGCCGAATCCTTCGGCAATGTTTCGTCGTGGTACGAACGTGCGGTGTCCGGATCCAGGCCCAGGTTGAACTGGTCCTCCCAACGGAATTCGAAACGCGCCTTGCTCAAGGCATTGTCGCGAATTTGCGCCCCCGGATGCCCCTTCGCAAGGTCGGCGGCGTGGGCCGCGATCTTGTAGGTGATGATCCCGGTCTTCACGTCATCCTTGTTCGGCAAGCCCAAGTGTTCCTTCGGCGTCACGTAGCAAAGCATCGCACAACCGAACCAGCCGATCATCGCCGCACCGATACCGGAGGTGATGTGGTCGTAACCTGGGGCAATATCGGTAGTCAGAGGGCCGAGGGTGTAGAACGGCGCCTCGTCGCAGCACTCCAGCTGCTTGTCCATGTTCTCTTTGATCAACTGCATCGGCACGTGGCCCGGGCCTTCGATCATGCACTGCACGTCGTGCTTCCAGGCGATTTTGGTCAGCTCGCCGAGGGTTTCCAGCTCACCGAATTGAGCGGCATCGTTGGCGTCGGCAATCGAGCCCGGACGCAGGCCATCGCCCAGCGAGAAGCTGACGTCGTAGGCCTTCATGATTTCGCAGATGTCTTCGAAATGAGTGTAGAGGAAGTTTTCCTTGTGGTGCGCCAGACACCACTTGGCCATGATCGAACCGCCACGGGAAACAATACCGGTCACGCGTTTGGCGGTCAGCGGCACGTAGCGCAGCAACACACCCGCGTGGATGGTGAAGTAGTCGACGCCCTGCTCGGCCTGCTCGATCAGCGTGTCGCGGAACAGCTCCCAGGTCAGGTCTTCGGCGACGCCATTGACCTTCTCCAGGGCTTGATAGATCGGCACGGTACCGATCGGCACCGGCGAGTTACGGATGATCCATTCGCGGGTTTCGTGAATGTGCTTGCCGGTGGACAAGTCCATGACCGTGTCCGAACCCCAGCGAATGCCCCACGTCAGTTTCGCCACTTCTTCTTCGATGGACGAACCCAAGGCGCTGTTGCCGATGTTGCCGTTGATCTTCACCAGGAAGTTACGGCCGATGATCATCGGTTCCAGTTCGGTATGGTTGATGTTGGCTGGAATGATCGCGCGACCGCGGGCGATCTCTTCACGGACAAATTCCGGCGTGATGATTTTCGGCACGCTGGCGCCGAAGCTGTAGCCGGCGTGTTGCTGATCCAGCAAGCCTGCGGCACGGGCCACTTCAAGCTTCATGTTTTCGCGGATGGCGACGTATTCCATCTCGGCGGTGATGATGCCCTTGCGGGCGTAGTGCATCTGGCTGACGTTGGCCCCGGCCTTGGCGCGTCGCGGGTTGTTCACATGGGCGAAACGCAGCTTGGTCAGCTCGGCATCGGCCAGGCGTTCCTGGCCGAAGTTGGAGCTCAGACCCGGCAGACGCTCGGTGTCGCCACGGGACTCGATCCAGGGTGAACGCACATCGGCCAGACCTTTGCGCACGTCGATGATGACATTGGGATCGGTGTACGGACCCGAGGTGTCATAAACCACCACCGGGGCGTTGATTTCGCCGCCGAAGTCGGTCGGGGTCACGTCCAGGCTGATTTCGCGCATCGGCACGAGGATGTCGGGGCGAGTGCCCTGGACATAGATTTTTTGCGAGCGGGTAAACGGCTGAACCGATTGCTGATCGACCTTGGCCGAGTCACTCAGGTTGGTTTCGATTTTTGATTTTGTAGTCATCACGGGCTCTCCAGACACACATCCAGGCAGTGGATTTTTGTCGGAGCGAACCTGTAAACGAATGGACGCACGGGTGCTGGAAAACCAGCTGTGCTGTGCTCGGTGCTCAAGGGTGTTCGATTGTCGAACAACATCCCGGACGAAGCACAAGAGGACTCGCCGGGTGACGAGAAATCTTGTTCCCTACGCAGGCGCTAACCTGATCAGGTTCAACGGGATCCGAAATTATTCGATCTCAGCCTCATAGCAAGGCACCCCGACAAGAACCCGGCCAGTCTAGACACAACTGGCAAAGAACGCCAACTCCGCAGCAAACACCATGATGAATGGCGCAAATGCAGGATTGTTGCCGTGCCTGCGTGCAACTACACTCGCTACGCCATGCCGCGCCTTGACGCTGCAGGGCACCGCGCCGTAGCCTTGGCGCTCAAATTATCAGCGTAATTTTTAGGGATGGCCTCATGCTGCGCAAACTCTCACTGGCCCTCGCCGTGTCTTGTGCGTCCAATGGAATGGCTTGGGGAGCTGAGGCGCCCTTATCAACCAAAACAGATCTGGTCAGCGTCTATCAGGAAGCGGTGGACAACAACGCCGACCTCGCTGCCGCCCGTGCCCAATATGGCGCCCAGAAGGAAGTCGTGCCCCAGGCCCGCGCCGGGCTGTTGCCCAACCTGTCCGCCGGTGCCGACCTGAACAACACCCGCACTTCGCTCGATCAGCCATCGCTGACCACGACCCGCAGCGGCACGGTGTATCAGGCGACGCTCGCGCAACCGATTTTCCGCGCCGATCGCTGGTTCCAGTTGCAGGCCGCCAAGGACGTCAACGAACAGGCGGCGCTGCAACTCTCGGCCACTGAACAGAACCTGATTCTGCAAAGCGCGGAAAGCTACTTCAACGTGTTGCGCAGCCAGGACACCCTGGCCTCGACCAAAGCTGAAGAAGCGGCATTCAAGCGTCAGCTCGACCAGTCCAACGAGCGCTTCGACGTCGGTCTGTCGGACAAGACTGACGTGCTGCAATCCCAGGCCAGTTACGACACCGCGCGGGCCAACCGGATTCTCGCTCAGCGTCAGGTGGACGACGCGTTCGAAGCGCTGATTACCCTGACCAACCGTCAGTACAACTCGATCCAGGGCATCGTTCATACCTTGCCGATCCTGCCTCCGGCACCGAACGACGCCAAGGCCTGGGTCGACACCGCCGCCAAACAGAACCTGAATTTGCTGGCCAGCAACTACGCGGTGAGCGCCGCCGAGGAAACCCTCAAGCAGCGCAAGGCCGGACATGCGCCCACCCTGGATGCGGTCGCGCAATACCAGAAAGGCGACAACGACGCCCTCGGCTTTACCAACCCCAACCCGAACGGCGTGCGTTACGGCGGCGATGTCGAGCAGCGCACGGTTGGCCTGCAATTGAGCATCCCGCTCTACAGCGGTGGGTTGACCAGTTCGCAGGTGCGTGAGTCCTACTCTCGGCTGACTCAGTCCGAGCAGCAACGCGAAGCGCTGCGTCGTCAGGTCGTGGAAAACACCCGCAACCTGCACCGTGCCGTCAACACCGACGTCGAGCAAGTGCAGGCACGTCGACAGTCAATCATTTCCAACCAGAGCGCGGTGGAAGCGACGGAGATCGGTTATCAGGTGGGAACACGCAACATCGTCGACGTACTTGATGCCCAGCGTCAGCTGTACACTTCGGTGCGTAATTACAACAACACCCGCTACGACTACATCCTCGACAACCTACGCTTGAAACAGGCCGCCGGCACCTTGAACCCGGGGGACTTGCAGGACCTGACGCGTTACCTCAAACCCGACTACAACCCGGATAAAGACTTCCTGCCACCGGATCTGGCCAAGGCGGCGGCGGAGCAGTTGAAAGCGAGGCCATAAAAAGCAAAAGATCGCAGCCTTCGGCAGCTCCTTACATTGGGATTGATGTACACCCTGTAGGAGCTGCCGAAGGCTGCGATCTTTTTTTTCAGGCAACTCGGTCTAACGCTCGATCAACCGCCCCAACCCATCCAGCAACCGCTGCAACGCGCCCTGATTGGTGCGCATCACTTTCAGCCCCGCCTCTGCCATCCGCCGTGCATCGCTCGGCAATTCGAACAGCCGCTGCACCGCCAGCGCCAGACCTTGGGCATCATCGACCTCGGCCAGCGCCCCTGCGCTTCGCAACTGCGCGGCGATCTCGAGGAAGTTGAACAGGTGCGGCCCGCTGAGCACCGGTTTGGCCAGGGCCGCCGGCTCCAACAGGTTATGACCGCCGTTGGGCACCAGGCTGCCGCCGACGAAGGCGCTGTCGGCCAACGCATAGAGAAACAGCAACTCGCCCATGGTGTCGCCCAGCAGCACCGAAGTACTGGCAGTCACCGGCTCGCCCGTCGAACGCCGCACCGTGGCGAATCCCTGTTGCTGGCACAACTCGAACACCGGGTTGAAACGCTCCGGATGGCGCGGCACCAGAATCAGCAAGGCATCGGGATGATTGGCCAGCAGCCGGCGATGGGCAGCCAGCACCACCTCGTCTTCGCCTTCATGGGTACTCGCGGCAATCCATATCGGGCGTTCCTGCGCCTGCCATTGCGCCCGCAACTCGGCGGCACGCTGCAGCAGTTGCGGGTCGATGGTCAGGTCGAACTTGATCGAACCGGTCACCTCGACGGTTTCCGGGCGCGCGCCCAAATCCCGGAAGCGCTGGGCCTCGGCTTCGGTCTGCACGGCGAACAGGCTCATCTCGGCGAGCATCGGCCCGGTCAGTTTATGGAAGCGGCCATAGCCTTTTGCCGAGCGCTCGGACAGTCGCGCATTGGCCAGCGCCACGGGAATCCCGCGTTTGGCGCATTGGTGGATATGGTTGGGCCAGAGTTCGGTTTCCATGATCACCGCCAGTTTCGGTCGGGCCCGATCAAGGAATCGCCTGGCTGCGCAAGGCAAGTCATAAGGCAAATAACAGTGCTGAATGCGTGGCTCGTTGGCGAACAGCGCCTGGATCCGCTCGGAACCGGTCGGCGTCATGCAGGTGACAGTGATCGGCAGCGACGGATAACGCTGCAGCAAGGCGCGAATCATCGGCGCGGCGGCAATGCTTTCGCCCACCGACACGGCGTGTACCCAGATACCGCCCGGCTTCATCGCCGGTAGCGCAAGGGAGAACCGTTCGCCAATGCGCTTGGCGTACGCCGGTGCTTTGCGCGCCCGTAGCCAAAGCCGAATCGCTACCAATGGCAGCCCCAGGTAAAACAGCGCGGTGTAGAGAGTTCTATTCATGGCGGCGGAGTTTATCGGTTTTTTAGCCGATCGCCTGCAAGTGCACGGCAAAACGTTCAGCCAGCCAACGGGCCGCCGGGCCCAGGGGTTCGTCGCGACGCCAGACCAGTTCGACAATCAAGGCTGGCGGCGTCCATTCGCTGGCCAATTCGACCATCTGATTCTGATACGCCGGGTACTGCACCACATGGCGCGGCAACCACGCCCAGCCAAGCCCGCGCATCACCCATTCGGCCATTACATAGAAACTGTCGGCGCGCCAGACCTGCGGACTGGCCGGCTCACTGCCGGGGTAGACGCTGGATTGCGTGGACATCAGCAGCTGTCGATGCTGCGCCATTTGCTGGCAATCGACCTGCGCCTGCTTCGCCATGGGATGCCCCACGCCGCACACCGTAACCATTTCGACGCTACCCAGCACCCGCCGCTCGAGGGCTTCGGGAATTTGCTCGTGATAAAACAGCAAGCCCAGATCGGCCCGGCGCTCCACCAATTTGCGCGCGACATCACCTTGGGCGGCGCTGGTCAGTTGCACTTCCAGGCTGGGAAATTTTTCTGCCAGCGCCTCGAAGCTTTCAACCACTGCCTGATAGGGCATCGCCTCGTCCTGAGCCACCCGCAGACTCGCTTCCTGGCCACGCATCATCGCCAGCGCCCGGCCATTGAGACGCTCGCATTGACGCAGCACTTCCCGCGCCTCTTCAAGCAGGGCGGTGCCGGCTTCGGTGAGTTTCGGCTGACGACCACTGCTGCGATCGAACAGGCTGACGCCCAGATCCTCTTCCAGCAGCGCAATCGAACTGCTGACAGCCGATTGAGCCTTGCGCTGGTCGCGCGCCACTGCGGAGAACGAACGCTGTTCCGCGACGCTGACAAACAAGCGCAGCTGTTCCAGATTCCATTGCATGTTCATGGCTCAACCCATCTTCAAAACAGATAGGTAATGACTTTACCGCATCTGGCGACACTCTAGAATACCGAGCTCAGAGAGCAACGCTTCACACGAGGATCGACCCATGACCGCTTACTACTACCTGGCCATCGCCATCTGCGCCGAAGTGATCGCTACCGTTTCGATGAAAGCGGTCAAGGGTTTCAGTACGCCACTGCCGCTGCTGTTGGTGATCGTTGGTTACGGCATTGCTTTCTGGATGCTGACCCTGGTGGTGCGCAGCGTTCCGGTGGGCGTGGCCTACGCGGTATGGGCCGGCATGGGGATTGTGATGGTCAGCGTCGCGGCCCTGTTTATCTACGGGCAGAAGCTAGATGTGCCAGCGATGTTGGGGATGGCGCTGATAGTGCTGGGGGTTGTGGTTATTCAGCTGTTCTCCAAAACCGCGGGGCATTAACTGACGCAACCAATCCCTTATGGTGAAGGAGACCCTGTGGCGAGGGGGGGCTTGCCCCCGTTGGGGCGCGAAGCGGCCCTAATCCCTTCACCGCACTTTCACTGAATTATCGCGGCGGCAGACTGACGACTGCTTCGCAGCCGAACGGGGGCAAGCCCCCTCGCCACAATGGGTTCTGTTGATCGCCAGCAAAACCTCCCATCTAGGAGTCTGTATACTGCGCCCTCGTCTTGAACACTGAGGTCGCTGCATGCCATCCGTTATTTCCACCGACGTTCTGATTGTCGGCGCTGGTGTCGCCGGCCTTTGGCTGAATGCGCGCCTGCGCCGCCAGGGTTTTTCGACCGTGCTGGTGGAAAGCGCCAGCCTCGGTGGCGGGCAGAGCCTGAAGTCTCAAGGGATCATCCACGGCGGCGCCAAATACGCATTGCACGGCGCCCTGACCGGCGCCTCGGAAGCCATTGCCGACATGCCGCGTCGCTGGCGTGAAGCGCTGGCCGGCGACGGCGAGCTGGACTTGTCCGGCGTACGTCTGCTGTCCGACGCCCATTACCTCTGGTCTCCCGGCACCCTCGCCGGCAACCTCACCAGTTTCTTTGCCAGTAAAGCCGTGCGCGGGCGGGTCGATCAGGTCAAGGGCGACCAACTGCCGCCAGCCCTGCAAGACAAGCGTTTCAAGGGCAAGGTCTATCGCTTGGCGGAGCTGGTGGTTGACGTGCCAAGCCTGATCCAGCGCCTGGCCGATTTGGCCGGTGACGGTCTACTGGCCGGCCAGCACATTGAACCGCTGCTGGAAAACGGCGAACTGGTTGGCTTGAAAGTCGACGAACGCGAGATCCGCGCCCAGCGTATCGTTCTCAGCGCCGGTGCCGGCACCGCCGACCTGCTCACAGCACTGGGCCTGAACCAACCGGCGATGCAGCGCCGCTCCCTGCACATGATCATTGTCAAAGGCCCGGGTCTCAAACCGCTGTATGCCCATTGCCTGGGCGGCGGACCGAAGCCGCGCATCACTGTGACCACTCATCCGGCGGCCGATGGCCAATGGATCTGGTACCTGGGAGGCGACATCGCCGAAGCTGAAGGCGTGGCCCGCGATCCTGCGGCGCAAATCGCCACCGCGCAAAAAGAAATCGGCAACCTGCTGCCGTGGATCGACTTGAGTACCGCGCAGTGGGCAACCTTGCGAGTGGAACGCGCCGAGCCACTGCAATCAGGCCTGACTCGTCCGGATAATGCCTTCCTCGCCGAGCAGGACCGTCTGCTGGTGGGCTGGCCGACCAAACTGGCCCTGGCGCCGGACTTCGCGGACCGTGTCCTCGCCGCACTGCAACGCGACGGCATCCAGCCGAGCCATCCGGCGCCGCTGCCGGAACTGCCGAAACCGCCAATGGGCGTCTCTGCCTGGGAGCAACTGCTGCCATGAGCCAACCGACCTTGCACGATCTGCATCGCCCTCTGGGCAGCACCGGCCTGTGGGTATCGCCCCTGGGCCTGGGCACGGTGAAACTGGGCCGCGATCAAGGGGTGAAGTACCCCAACGGCTTTCAGATCCCCGGCGATGACGAAGCGCGCATGCTGCTCAAACTCGCCCGTGACCTGGGCATCAACCTGATCGACACCGCGCCGGCCTATGGCCGCAGCGAAGAGCGCCTAGGCCCGCTGTTGCGAGGTCAACGTCAGGACTGGGTGATCGTCAGCAAGGTGGGCGAAGAGTTTGCCGACGGCCAGTCGCGTCACGACTTCAGCGCCGCCCATACGCGCCTCTCGGTGGAACGCAGCCTGCAACGACTGGAAACGGACGTTATCGATCTGGTGTTGGTGCATTCCGACGGCAACGACCTGGCAATCCTCAATGACAGCGAGGTCTACCCGACCCTCGCCGAGCTCAAGCGCGAAGGCAAGATTCGCGGTTTCGGTTTTTCCGGCAAAACCGTCGAAGGCGGCTTGAAGGCTCTGGAACAAGGTGATTGCGCGATGGTCACCTACAATCTGAACGAACAGAACGAGAAACCCGTCATTGACTATGCTGCTGCTCACGGCAAAGCGATCCTGGTCAAAAAAGCCCTGGCCAGCGGCCACGTTTGCCTGAGCCCGGGCGTGGACCCGGTGCGTGCCAGTTTCGAGTTGTTGTTTCAACACCCCGGGGTGGCCAGCGCTATTGTCGGGACCATTAATCCGCTGCACCTCGCCCACAACGTCGCGACCGTTGCCCAGGTCCTTCGCAGGGCCTGTTGACGTTTGGTGGCGATTGCGACGCCGGCCCTTCGGGTTGCGCGCCTAACGTCAACAGACCCTAGCCATTGATGCCGCCCACGCGGCCTTAAGCAGGAGCCGACATGCCGCGTACGCTGATAAGAAAGAACCCGAGCAACTTCAAGACCCTGCCGTTATTCGTCGAAGCGAGCCCCGAAGGCCTGAGCTACCAAAGCGTCGGGATGCCGTTGAATTTCTCCCAGACATTGCAGCGTCGCCGCCCGGTGTCGGTAGCCGACAGCGAGCGGTTCGCCCTGGAGCTGGCAAATCTGGGGGTTTCGGTGCGCCTGACGCTGCATTGGCAGAATCGCGATTATTGGGTATTGGTGCGTCAGCGTCGGCAGGACCGAGGCGATGTGGTGCTCAAGCTGATCTCCGGTTATGTGCCCGCCCATGAACTGAGCCTGCCGTTGCACACGGCCACTCAGGAAATTGCCGAGGAGTGCCTGCTGGAAACCCCGGAAGGCTGGCTCAGCGGGCGATTCAACGATACCTGGCTACCAGCACCTTACTCAGCCGCCCTGCATTATCGCGAAGCCCTGCCGTTTCGCCTGACACCACTGTCCGGCTCGGCGCGGCCGGTGCGCTGCGCCAACATGCCGCTGATCGAGCGTCCGCGGGCTTACGTGCATTTACCGACCGCATCGCTGCAATTGATCTATGACTTGCGCCTGGATGTGCCCAAGGAAGCCAAATCCCTGAGCCTGTTTCACGTCGACGAGCGACTGGAAGGTGATCAACTGGTGGCCCGGCTCGATCGCAAACGTCCCGATTTGTACCTGATGCCATTGCAGGACGGCCAGCCGATGGCCGAGTTGTACACCTTGAAAAAAGATCGGTTGTATCCGGCGAGTACCCGCGGGCTATATCTGGCCGAGAGTTTTGCCCGGCAGGAAGGCTGGCTGGTGAAAGATGAGCGGATTCGCTGGAAAGACTGGATGCGACAACAGGGTTTGACCCCGCCGGGGAGGGATTCCGGTTTAGCCCGCTTGCATGGAAAAGCAAAGCAACTGCTGAAAAAAATCGTGCCGCGCAAGGCAGCGCGCCCCTGATCATTCCCACGCAGAGCGTGGGAATGATCAAGCACGCTCACTGCTATCAGTGATTGCGGATCTTATCGACTATCGCCGTGGTCGAGCTGTTTTCTACCAACCCCAGTACTTTCACAGTCCCGCCGTAAGCGGTGACGATGTCTGCGCCAACCACTTGCTCGATCCCGTAGTCGCCGCCCTTGACCAACACATCCGGCTTGACCTCGCGCAGCAGGTTTTCCGGAGTGCCTTCGGCGAAGCTGATGACCCAGTCCACGGCGCCGAGACCGGCCAGTACAGCCATGCGACGGTCGACGCTGTTGATCGGCCGACCCGGACCTTTCAAGCGGCTCACCGACGCATCGTCGTTGACCGCCACGATCAGGCGATCGCCTTGGGCACGCGCTTGCTCGAGGTAAGTCACGTGGCCGGCATGCAGGATGTCGAAGCAGCCGTTGGTGAACACAATCTTTTCGTTGTGCGCACGTGCATCGTCGACCGCCAGCAACAGTTGCTCCAGCCCCAACACACCGCGCTCGGAACCTTCTTCACGCTGGATCGCACGACGCAATTCCGGGGCGCTGATGGCGGCCGTACCGAGCTTGCCGACCACGATGCCCGCCGCCAGGTTGGCCAGGGCCACCGCGTGGGGCAGTTCTTCGCCAGCGGCGATCGCCGCCGCCAGGGTAGAAATCACGGTGTCACCGGCACCGGTCACGTCGAACACCTCGCGGGCACGGGCCGGCAGGTGCAGCGCCGGATGATCCGGGCGTAGCAAGGTCATGCCGTGCTCGCCACGGGTCACCAGCAAGGCACCGAGGTCGAGGTCGTGCATCAGCTGCGCGCCCTTGCTCACCAGCTCGTGTTCATCGGCGCAACCACCCACGATGGTTTCAAACTCGCTGAGATTCGGAGTGATCAGGCTCGCGCCGCGGTAGATCGAGAAGTCCTTGCCCTTGGGATCGGCCAGCACCGGAATGCCGCGGGCACGAGCAGCCTGGATCAGTATCTGATGGTTTTTCAGCGCGCCTTTGCCGTAGTCGGACAGCACCAGCACCTTGATGCCTTCGAGCATTTCGTCGACTTGTTCGCCCAACGCCAAGGCGTCGGTGGTGAAAGGCTCTTCGAAGTCGATACGCAGCAATTGCTGGTGCCGGCTCATGACCCGCAACTTGACGATGGTCGGCTGATGCGCGATGCGCTGGAACAACGCCCGCACGCCGGCACCCTTGAGGCTATTGACGAGGCTGTCGGCCGCTTCGTCATCACCGGTCACACCAACCAGCGAGGCCGGCGCACCGAGTGCGGCAATGTTCAGGGCAACGTTGGCGGCACCGCCCGGGCGGTCCTCGATGTGTTCGACCTTGACTACCGGTACCGGCGCCTCAGGGGAAATCCGTGAGGTACCACCATGCCAGTAACGGTCGAGCATGACATCGCCGACCACCAGGACAGGGGCCTGATCGAATCGTGGCATGGATAACTTCATGGAAACTCCAGGGGCAATAAAAGCGTCGCGGATAATAACATAGCGAAAGGTTGCGGCCGCACGCGAGCACACAGGCTCAGCGGCGGTCACTCTGTGGAGGGGCATCCAGTGGACGCACCCAGAAAATTTCATGTCGGCGCACCGCTTTGCGGAAGAACTCGTCTTCACCGGTGCGGGGCCAGCAACGCCCGGCCAACAACCGCTGAATCACCCGGCGCAGACGTTTTTTGAACGGCGGACGACCCTGCAAGTCATGCTGCATGCCCAAGGCCATGGCTTTGTCCATGCGGGTTGGCGCGTCCAGCAACGGGCTCCATAGCCCATCAGCCGGCAACGGTTCTATGGTCGGCGGCAGGGCAATGCCATAACCCGCCGGCCCCATCGGCCAGCGGTCGTTGTCGTGCAGGTGATTGGCATAAAGCAGCAAGGTACGCGGGCGCCAGGTACTGAGTTCAATCGCGTCCATCAAGGCGCGTGTGCTGGCGAGATGATCGCTGTGGGGATCCAGCTCGGGATGGGGCGTCAGCACCGCCTCGGGCCGGAAATGCTCAAGCAGACGCGCCAGATCAGCCACCAGGTTGCGCCAATGGGGCTGACCATCGACATCCCCCGGCAGGCTCAGGGCATTGTGCCGACGCACGTCACGTATATCGCTCTCTCCCGACTCCCGAGAACCGAAGCTTTGCTCCGGTTGCTGCGCCATCGCACTCAGTTGTAAGCAGTAATAACCCAATTGCACACATTGTTGTTGCGCAACCCCGCCCCACAGCGGCACTGCCAGGCTATCCCAACTGCGCAGGCGCCCCTTCAGACGGGCGGCCTGAGCGGCGTCGAGGCCCATATCGCGATAGTTTTCGGCCTCGATCTCGCCTTGGGTCAGTGTGACGATAGCCACCTCGGACGCCCGGCTGTAGAGGCCAAAAGCCGCCAGTTCAGCATCATCGGCATGGGGGGCGATGATGAGCAGGCGCTGCTGGCCAAAATCCGGATGACTCAGGGCGTGCAAAGTCGCCTGGGGTGCCAGGCTGCAAAAGCGTCCACGCAACGTCAGGGTCCCGGCAGCCAGCGCCGAACCTTGCCCGGACAGATTGAGAAAACGCTCTCCCGCAACACCGCGCTCCAGGTCCTGACGGTCGTCACCGATCCATACCTGCGGGTCAAGAAAGCGACCCAGCCAATGGCTCTTGACCCGCACCTGCAAAACCAGGGTTTGCGCCACGCCAAAGTCGCCCGTCACCTGCAAGACTCCATTGGCCAGGGTGGCGGGAAATTGCGGCGTACCCGCGGGGAAGTCATAGCGATAATCATCGCCCGGGGCATAGAAAAGATGGTCGGCGAACCAGGCTTCATGGGCGATCCAGCCCAGCAGCAGGAACAGCGGCAACGGCCACCACGCGATAAAGACGCCAAATAGCAATGCAGCCAACAACGCACCGATCAGCACCACACGTTTGCGTTGGCGATGGCGTTTAAGCAATTGTTGCTTGCGTGCGCTCATGACTGCCTTCCCTCGCTCAAACCTGATAGACCGGAACCCGGTGACACCAGCGATCCTTGTATTCGCGATCGGCGCGGCCGAACGAGTAACGCAGCGGCTTACCCACGGCGCGGGCTTGTTCCCATGCAGCTTGGGTGTTGACGAAACTGAGTACGCTGCCAGGGCTGAACTCGCGGTTTTGCGGGTCGACACCGCCGTTAATGTATTCCAGGCTGACCCACTTGGGCGCCTCGACCCGGTACAGAATCTGGATCGCCACCGGTTCGTCGTTCAGGTAGATCAAGGACCCCGTCATGAACTCACGTAACAGGCTAAACACTTCAGTAAGACGCGCCTTGCCCGGTGCTTCAAAGTTCCAGCGGCGCTGGAACAGGTCGGCGTAGATGCTCGCCTGTTCGCTGGCGCTCAGCTCCAGCATCGGTCGGATAATGCCACCCGCCTCTTCAAGCAAACGCTGGTCACGACGCTGGTTGTAGCGAAACTTCTTGCTGTAGTCCTCTGGTTCACGAGCCAGCGCCAGGCCTTCCGGTTGCTCAGCGAGACCGGTGATGTTTGGGGCATTGAGTTCAGACACATAACGAGCGCGGTGCCGCACACGTATCTGGGCATCTTCAGCCACCGGCAGGATGATCTCGGCATTGCCCAGATCAAGCAGCCCGCGCTTGCCTTCACGCTTGAGCACTTCCTTGGACAAGGCCACATGACGACCCCAGGTCGGCATCGCGGCGCACAATTGACCATCGACGAACCAGCCCAGATAACGCACCGGGATGCCTACCAGCCCCGCCAGACGCTCAACCACATCGGGATGAGTCGCCACGCTGCCGCCAAACTGATGCCAGGTTTGGGTATAAGCCATTGCATCGATGGGCGCCCAGCCGCTTTCTCTCCAGGCTCGCCAGTAACTCAAAATCAAACGTGGGACTCCGTCATTGCCTCGTCAGTGCTTTCGACGAAATCCTTCTCGTGCAGGCGTGCATAAAGACCGTTCAACGCCAACAACTCGGCGTGAGTGCCGCGTTCGACGATGCGGCCCTGGTCCATCAGCAGGATCAGGTCAGCTTTCTCGATGGTCGACAAGCGGTGAGCGATCACCAGCGTAGTACGACCTTTCATTACTTGTTCCAGAGCCGCCTGAATATGGCGCTCGGATTCGGTGTCGAGGGCCGAGGTGGCCTCATCGAGTATCAGCAAGGGCGCATTCTTGAGCAGTGCCCGGGCGATCGCCAGACGCTGGCGTTGACCGCCGGAAAGCAGCACGCCATTTTCGCCTACCAAGGTGTCGTAGCCCTGTGGCATTTGCTCGATGAACTCGGCGGCATAGGCATCTTCGGCGGCCTTGCGCACGTCTTCGAACGGTGCGCCGGCGAGGTCGCCATAAGCGATGTTGTTGGTGACGCTGTCGTTGAACAGGGTGACTTGCTGGGTCACCAGGGCAATGTGCCGACGCAGATTGGTCAGCTTGTATTCCTCGACATCCACACCGTCGAGCAGGATCTGACCCTTGTCATGGTGATAGAAACGCGGAATCAGGTTGGCCAGGGTCGACTTGCCGCTGCCCGAACGCCCCACCAGAGCGACCATCTGGCCCTCTTCAGCGGTAAAGGAAATATCGTTGAGCACGACTTTGTCGGTGCCCGGGTACTGGAAGCTCAGGTTACGTACTTCCAGGCGACCACTGACGCGCGCCATCTCCTTGGTGCCCGTATCGACTTCCGGAACTTCGTCGAGCTGCTCGAAAATGCTCTCCGCACCGGCCAGCCCTTTCTGGATCGTGGCGCTGACTTCCGACAACTGACGAATCGGCTTGGGCAACAAACCGGCAGCGGTGATGTAGGCAACCAGTTCGCCGGCAGAGGCATCGCCGCGAAGGTAAAGCACCAGATACATCAACACAGCCATGCCGATGTAAATCACCAGTTGCAGCATTGGGGTATAGATCGATTGGGTGCGGGTCATGCCCAGGCTGCGGTTCATATTGTCGGCGCTAGCCTTGTGGAAACGCTCGATTTCGTAAGTCTCACCGCCAAAGCTGCGAACCACGCGATAGCCCTGGATCGTCTCCGAAGCCACATGGGTCACATCGCCCATCGCCACCTGGATTTTCTTGCTTTGCTTGCGGAATTTTTTGCTGGCGCTGCTCACCAGAATCGCGATGACCGGCAGGATTGCCAGCAATACCAAGGTCATTTTCCAGTTGCTGTACAGCAGGTAACCGAACAGGAACACCACCGTCAGGCCTTCACGGATCACCACTTTGATCGCATCGGTGGCGGCACCGGTAACCATGGTCACGTTATAGGTAATACGGGAAATCAGGTGGCCGGAGTTGTTGCTGTCGAAGTAACGGTTAGGCAGGGTCAACAGGTTGTCGAACAAGGCGCAACGCAAGTCGTGGACCACGCCACGGGCAACCTTGGCCAGATAATAGTTACCCAGAAATGAGCCAATACCCTGGTAAACGGCGATCAGCACAATCAATAACGGTACGCCGAGCACCAGCGAGACACCCATAAACTTGGTGTCATCGGGCTTTTGCAAGGCGTCGAGAAAATGTTTGAGCATGTCCGCCAGCATCGGCTGGCTGGATGCAAATAGCACGAAGCCGACAATACTGAGAGCGAAAGCCCCCCAGTACGGGAGCACGTATTTCAGCAACCGCAGGTAGATCTTCATGCTTGATTGCTGGTCGGAATTGGCCATTCGGCACGCCTCGTACGTTTGAAAAAGACAGACAACCTGTGGATTGTAACAGCGAACGAATTACAACATCGGCTCAGCCCGGATGAGGGGCCGAAACGCTTTAGCCCTTCGCTACCGGACCACGCGCATCAGGAGATGCAACACTCCAGACGAAATCCTTGTTTGCATTGCTCCCACGAGTGGCCAGCACGATACTCAAGGCAATCGGCAACCAGGTGATCAACCAGTCGGCATTGGGCTTGAGCCAGAGGCCAATGCCATCCGTCATCAGTGACGCTCCGGAAAACACCCAGAGAGCCAGCAATGCCTGCCCCAGTGGCTGCGCGCGCGAAATCCAGCCACGCCAGCCAGCTGTCAGCCACAACCAGCCGAACAGCAGCAGGCCAGGGGCGCCGAGACGCACACCGATATCCAGGAACAGATTGTGCGGATGTTTGAATGCCTGTCCGATTTCGGGGACAGGAATCAGGTACTGATGGAATCCCAACCCCATCGCCCAATGATCCAGCATCAATTGAACGCCGCCGCTCCATAGCTCGGGACGGAAAGAAACGCCGCGCTGCAAGAGAATTTCCGGCTTGAATACAGCAACGGACGCCAACCCCAGAACCACCAGAATAATCAGCCCGGCTCCCAGGCGCGACGGTCGCGCCACTCCCATCACGAAGAGACAGGCCAGCAAGCCGATCCACACACCACGGGTTTGGCTGAAACCCAGGAATAGCGCATACCCCAGCGCCGGAATCAGCACCAACATCATTACCCGGGGATTGAAGCGCTTGGTTTGCAGCGTGAATACGCCAAGGATCAGCAAGGCACCCACTGCATGCGCAGCCATGATTGCAGTGTCCCACAAGCCGATGGCGATCAGCCTGCCGCTCAAAGGTTGAGCGGACACTTCATAAAAGTAGACCCAGGAAGCCGCCGCAAAGAAACCGCCCATAATCGATGCGTACAACAACATCGACTCCAACCGCCATTTGCGGTTCTGTGCAGCCAGTAGCACGCCCAACAGGGTCAGGGCCACATAGAGCGTCACCTTGCTTTTGCCCAGGATATTATTGCCACCCTCAACCATCAGCACCAGTAACGTCCAGGCCACGAAGAACACAAAAAGGACGCACTCCGGTTGCTTGAGCATCATGCGAAAGTCCCGATGGAACAGCGCCAACAGGGCGGGCAGCCACAGCAGGAAAATCAGCATCTGGTGATACAGCTTGTTGTCCGGCAGTACCCACGCCCCACACAGCAGCACAAGAAAACCGATAGACGCCCACACTTCCAGGACTTCCTTAGCGAACAACTTCTTCATTCCTGTCAGCACTCGGCTTTTCCCAGCATTCGATTGGCGACCCGCTGCAACTGGGCCTTGTCGGCGTTCTTCCAGCCACCCTTGATGCAATAGTGCTCGGAGAGGTAGTGGAGAAAGTTACGCCTCAACCGCTCATCGAGTGGCCATTGCGGGAATGCACGCGCCAGTTCCATCACCTGCTCGGCGTTGTCGGCATGCATTACCAAACCCTCGATATTGAAAAACGCTTGGCCCAGGGTCAGCACGGGCTTACCCAAAAGCAGGCTTTCCAGGCCCACCGTCGAGTTCAGTGTGATCACAAACTGACTGGACTCGATCAACTGCTGAGTGGCGTTACCGTTGGCGAACAAAAGGCGATCGTGAGTACGCTCATGCAATTCAGGATACGTTTCGCGACTGGATGGATGCTCCTTGAACACCACTGTCAATCCAGTCTCTTTGGCCAAGCGCTCGCCCAAGGCGAACATCTCGCGCATGTTCTTGATCCAGGGAGAAAACAGCCGAACCTGGCTATCGCGATCATCCTGGAACGGAATAAAGACGAATTGCTCCGGAAGCACGATCGGAGCCGGGCCGCTGGTGCGAGGCTGACGCGGGATCAGCACCGGCACGGCCTGACTTTCAGGCACGGGATAAGGATAGTTGAGGTAAAAACCGGCCTCGCGCGGAACGGCATTCAGGTAGTTCACGCCCTGCGGATCAACGGTTGTGGTGTTGGGCAGCAAGCCGTTCTCGAAAAAGAAAGTCTTACAACCCGGCGGCGCCAAGGCCGTCAGCAATCGGCAGTAGCGGTGGGAACCATTCCAGAACACCAGCGCATCGGGGTGCTCGCGATCAAGCAATGCCTGAGCGCGGAGTGCCATCCAGATCAGCTCCAGACGTAACAGCAGACGATACAAGCGACCGTCGTTTTTATTCTTGACGCGTCGCTCTTCGCATTTTTCTTCGATCAGGCTCGGCCAGTCGATTCGCGAAAGCACTCTGGATGCATGCGACAACTTCGGCCAGGGCATCTGTGGCGGGGTAACGACTTTACCTTCTAGCTCGGTCTCATTGATTAACCGATTGAAATAGAGGCCTTGATGTTTGGCCAGGGAAATGAACAGCATTGTCGTCATAGGGTGTCCAAAAAATAGGCCGCATCCACCCGCCAAAGCGCAATATAACCACGTGCGACACGTCCGCAGACATCAACACCCTGTTATTCGCCCGTCCGCGTATAGAAGTATAAAACCAGAAATCAGAAGCAAGCACTCTGTGGTATTGCGCCAGGCAACCCCGTGAACGGGCAACTGCCTCTTAAAAAGTGAGGCGATTGTACCACAGCGGTTTTTTGCAGCATGCGCACTGCGGTAACATAGCCGGCTGTCCACCCCCATCAGGCCAAGCCTTGGAGCCTTGATGCAAACGCTCGACCATACTGCTTATCTCAACATGCGCGAGGGCGCCGACGTTCTCGAGGCCGATGGTAAAGGGGATAAAGTCTTGTGCCTGGCCGATGGCTCGATGCTCAAGCTGTTTCGCCGTAAACGCTTGCTGACCTCTGCGCTTTGGGCGCCTTACGCCCGGCGCTTTGCCGACAACTGCCAAGCACTGCACGAACGCAATATCGAATGCCCGACGGTTCGCCAGGTCTATCGCATCCCCAGCATCGAGCGCGATGCCGTGCATTACGACCCACTGCCCGGTCACACCCTGCGTCAGTTGCTGGGCACCGACAATAACGAATCCCTTCGGGCCCAACTGGGTGAGTTCATTGCACGCCTGCATGAGCACGGCATTTACTTTCGCTCCGCGCACTTGGGCAATGTCGTATTGACGCCTGAAAACACGCTGGGGCTGATTGATATTGCTGACCTGCGCACCTATCGAAAGCCGCTGCGCAAAGGCCTGCGTCTACGTAATTTCAAGCATATGTTGCGCTATCGCCAGGATCGCGAATGGCTACTCAAGGACAACCAGTTTCTTGAGCATTACCTGAATCACCAACGTGTGTGCAGTGGACAGGAACTGAGCCTGGCGCTCACCCCTTAAGCCTTTGAGCCGACCATGTCAGCCAGCGGCAGACAGCCTGAAAGTCTCGAAGTCACGCGCAGGGTCTGTACCTTGCAGCAAGCTATCGACCAGTTGAATGGTCTTTGCCAACCCCTGAGAACCGTATACCAGGTGGTAATCGGCAAAACGCCGGGCCTGGGCCACATGGCCCGGATAATCCTGCTCAAGCGCTTGCAACTGCCGGGAAAACTCGTGCTCATCGCGTACCTGGGGCCCAAAAAACACCGAGTGAGAGAAGATATCCACATCACTGCCCGCATTCACGTGGATGACCGGCCGGCCCGCCAGCCCTGCCTCGATACCGGCATTGGACATGATATTGACCACAACGCTGGCCTGCTCCAGAGCCTGCGCCAGTGAACACTTGCTATCCAGCAAGTCGACGTTGGCTAACTGTGCAGCGGCATCGCTCCAGAATTGCGCCTTGCTGCGCGGATGACGCTTGAACAGCACGCGATAATGCGGATGTTGCTCGGCCCAGGCGCGCAGTAACTGATAGGTGCGCTGATAGCCCGGTTCTTTTTCCCGATCAGGGCCAACACCCAGAATCAACAACGTGTGCAGAGCAGGATCGGCAACCGGTAAATCATAGGTTTCATCGGCGAGGTAAGAGCCAATCAACACCACCGTTGACTCACCGAATCGCAATGTTCTTTCTTGCAAGGCAACCAGCGAACTATGGCCAAAGACGCCGTAATAGTCGTAATCGTTCATCCCCAGTCGCCGTGAAGATTCCAGCGTCGTGGCATGGGCCAGCTGCAGCAATCGGCCACCCCGCGCAGCCAATGCCAAGCGCAGGAACGGCGCATGAAGACTACCGTTGCGTTCGTTGATCAGCACCTTGGGCGAATACGTCATCACCAACCATTGGGCATGGGCGGCGTATACAAGATAACGCAGCGGTACAGGCTGCGGCGGCGCCAGGAGCATGCGCCGGGCGCAGGCGTCCGATGGAGAACGCAGCGCGGCCTCCGTCAAGCGGTGGCCACGCTTGCGCAAACCCTCGATCAGAATATTCTTGCGTTGCAACGCCATGGACTTTGGCGCCGAATGCAATAACAGGACTTCACAAGGTTCAGCCACCACTGAACCACTCAAGCAGGCCTTGGCGCGCATCCCGACCGCCACATCCACCAGCACATCACGAATCAGGCGCAAAAGACTGCCACAGCGACCATGACGCTCGCGTAGCAGCTTCCAGCGATAACGATCCAGTTCACGCGCTTTTTGTGCCCAGCATCCCTCAGCCTGGAGCACACTTGCCTCAGACGGTGGCGTGCTCACTTGAATAACAACCGGATGGCCTTGCGGGTATAGGACCAGCGCGTCAGCGAGCGCAGATTGGCGCGCACGGCGCGGGCGTAAAAAGCCTTGGCGTTGACATAATCGCCGGCACTGTAGCAATCGCGGAACAACGACAGGCAGCGCTGAGCCAGGAAAGCCTGGCGCAGGTCCTGCAATTCTTGAGGCATTCGGGCCGAGGAAAATACTTCATCAACCATCCCCACGCCTGCGGCCAGGCTTTGCTTGAGGTCATGGCGCATGCTGTCGCCATGCTTGTAGATCAGCGCCAGCGGCTGATCGAGCACCGTGCACGGAAACCGCGCCAGCACCTGAGCGAACACCGGAATATCTTCAACGTTGCGCAAGTGCTCAGGATAGTTGCCCGGTGCAAACACTTCACGATGCATCGCGCAGGCGCCATTGGACAGCGATACCGTCTTGTCCAGCAAGTAGCCCCGCACACGCTGGCGCGGGGTAGCTGGCAAGGGTTTGACGGCATGCTGGACACGACGACCGTCGTCGAACACCGACCAGTGACCGCCAATGATCAAACGGCTGTCAGGATGGCTGGAGATATGCCGGGTCAACGCAGCCAGCGCACCAGGCGCCATCTCATCATCGGCATCGAGGAAGATCAGGTATTGCCCCCGGGCTTCCTCGATCCCGCGATTACGCACCGAAGACAAACCGCCATTGGGTTTGCGCAGGGCTCTAAAGCTTCCCGCATGCTCAGTCAGCAGCTGCTCCAGAACTTGTGGCGTCGCATCAGTGGAACCGTCATCGATCACCAGCAACTCGGCCTGGGCATCCCCCAACTGCGCCAACACCGAATTCACCGCACGCGGCAGGGTTTTGGCGTAGTTATAAGCAGGGATAACGATACTGATCAGCACGTCAGTCAACCGCATACTCGTTCGCACCTTCTTTGACCACCAGAATGTCTTCCATGATCAAATACTGCAGATCGGAACCGAAGAACATGTTCAACGCGTCGGTCGGCGAACAGATCATCGGCTCGCCACGACGGTTGAGCGAAGTATTCAGCGACACGCCGTTACCGGTCAGCACTTCCAGCGCCTTCATCATGTCGTAATAGCGCGGATTGTATTCGCGCTTGAGCACCTGAGCCCGGGATGTGCCATCTTCGTGGACGACTTCCGGCACGCGGGTTTTCCATTCTTCAGCCACTTCGAAAGTGAAGGTCATGAACGGCGCCGGGTGATCGATCTTGATCATCTGTGGCGCAACAGTGTCGAGCATCGACGGGCAGAAAGGCCTCCAGCGCTCGCGGAACTTGATCTGGTGGTTGATGCGGTCAGCCACGCCGGTCGCGCTCGGGCAACCGATGATCGAACGACCGCCCAAGGCGCGCGGACCGAACTCCATGCGACCCTGGAACCAGGCCACCGGGTTGCCGTCGACCATGATCTTGGCGATCTGCTCCGGCATGTTCTCAAGCTTGCGCCATGCAGGCTTGTTCGGGTGACGGGCACAGGCCGCGAGCACGTCTTCGTTGCTGTAGGACGGGCCGAGGTAGACGTGTTCCATCTTCTCGACCGGCACCCCACGGGCATGGGACACGTAAGCCGCCGCGCCGACCGCAGTACCGGCATCGCCGGACGCAGGCTGAACGAACAACTCCTTGATGTCGTCTCGGGCAATGATTTTCTGGTTCAACTTGACGTTCAACGCACAGCCACCGGCGAAAGCCAGTTTGCCGGTTTCCTTGAGCACATCGCCCAGGTAGTGGTCGATCATCTGCAGCGCCAGTTTCTCGAACAGCGCTTGCATGCTCGCGGCGTAGTGGATGTAAGGTTCATCGGCGATGTCGCCTTCGCGCTTGGGACCCAGCCACTCGATCAGCTTTGGCGAAAAATAGAAACCCTTGCCCTTCTCTTTATGGCGACGCAGGCCGATGACGTTGGCGTAATCCGTGTTGATCACCAGTTCGCCATTTTCGAACGAGGCCAGACGGGAGAAATCGTATTTGCTCGCGTCGCCGTACGGCGCCATGCCCATGACCTTGAACTCACCGTCGAGCATCTCGAAACCGAGGAACTCGGTGATCGCGCCGTACAGGCCGCCGAGGGAGTCAGGATCGAAGAATTCCTTGATCTTGTGGATCTTGCCGTTTTCGCCGTAACCGAAGAAGGTCGTGGCGTACTCACCCTTGCCGTCGATCCCCAGGATCGCGGTTTTCTCCTTGAAGCCGGAGCAGTGGTAAGCGCTGGAGGCGTGGGCCAGGTGATGTTCGACCGGTTCGATCTTGATTTTCTTCGGATCGAAACCCAGTTGCTCGAGGCACCAGACGATCTTGTTGCGATAGCGCTTGTAGCGACGATTGCCCATCAGGATTGCGTCGAGGGCGCGGTCCGGGGCGTACCAGTAACGCTTGGCATAGTGCCAGCGAGCCTTGCCGAACAGGCTGATGGGGGCGAATGGAATCGCTACCACATCAACGTCGGACGGCTTGATGCCTGCTTGTTCGAGACAGAACTTCGCCGATTCGTAAGGCATGCGGTTCTTTGCATGTTTATCGCGCACGAAGCGCTCTTCTTCTGCCGCCGCGACCAGCTTGCCGTCGATATACAGGGCTGCGGAAGGATCATGGCTAAGGGCGCCGGACAGGCCAAGAATCGTCAATGCCACAGGGGTCTAGCCTCTTAAGTCTGCGTGCAGGCGCAATGCGCCTCAAAAATTAATGTGCCCTCGCAAGGGGCGAGAGTCAGCTAAAGGGCGGGATTATAGCTTAAAAGCGGTGGCAAGCCTCTAGCGAGAAGTGGCGAGCCGGCGCGTTGACAGATTAAGGACCTCGACATAGACTCCTGCGCAAATGGACTGGGGGATCCCGGTCGGCGTTGTGGCCTCGGTGAGTTTCACCGGGGCTTTTCGCTTTCTCAGAGAGGGAAAATCTTTAAACCCCAGTTCTCGAAACCCTCCCCCACATTGTTACGCCCACCACTGCAGTAGAACTTGCGCTTGAGTACATCAAAGGCACGATTTTCTTGCCCAGACCGCAAAACGCTCATACCAATGGGTCTTGCAACAAGATCCGCTAGTTGTAACCCCGTAGAATTCGCTTGCTTGGTTGCAAAGACAATATCGAACGGCAACTGAATGCCCAATCGATTCGCGCCATCGCACATGCGACGAAACTCCAGTTCAAGCTCGTTATCCTCCCGCTTCCCTCGACGCTCGAAAATCACATGAGTTAAAACGCTCTGTTGATTTTTTTCTTGTAAGTACTCATAAAGCGTTTCCAGACAGAAACCGAGTGCGACGTGATAAGGATTGTGGACAGGACCTTGTTTTTCGCGAAGGGCAGCTTTGTCGATAACACAACTGATCAGAACGAAATTGCTGGCTTCAATGATGCCCGTCAACTCGTCAAGAAAGGCATGTTTGTGATGCCTCGACGTGAATAGACTGGAGAATGCTCCCTTTTCTTTTCGAATTTCCAATTCATGCAGACCGATCAGGTCATGCCCCATATGATTAAATTTAAACTTCTGAAGGGCAGGAATAACCTTTTCGCAATAATGCCCTTTATGAAACACACAAAATGCCAGAACAAACATTGGATAGTTTGGATCTAATGTTTGCATCCCATGATCGCCGCTCTCATCTACATAGATTATGAAATCGCTGTACCTTCCGAGCGGAGGTAACAGCTTTTTCGCCTCAACATCAGTTTCAGCGTCGCTTTCGTTTTCGCTTTCAAAAAGAACAAGCTGTTGAGAGTGCAAAATCGAGGTCGACACGAGCTATTCACCCTTTAGGGATGGACTGGCATAGGTTTTTTGTTTTCTGAGGCCACGGGTGGCCTCCTCGTCACCCCGCAGCACTGTGACGGCAGTTCCAAAGCCGAATAGCGCCAGTGAGAAAGTACTCGGCAACATAGCCATTTTTTTCGTCAATATCTGCCCCCCGAGAACGTCAGGCAAACTAGCATCGCGGCTATTCAGGGCACAATTCACGGGATCTGTAGATCATGTAGGACGGTTCATAAGAACTTGTCCTCTAGATCTCGGCAGACTGATCTGTCGCCATCGCGGGCTTGCCCGCGACGGGTCAAAGACCCGACTCAAGTAGCGCTGGAAATGTCTTTGGGCAAACGCTGATCAATCACTTGGTACAGCGCACTGTTTTCAGGCCAATTGCGCATGAACCGCGCCCGATCCCGCGCATACGCCGCAGCAAAGCTACTGAGCGAGTTATGCTGACACATCGAATCCAGGTCGATCAGCGCCCAGCGATCCTGCTGCCAGAACAGGTTATGGCCCTTGAAATCGCCATGGCTGATGCGCTCGCGAATCAGTTCGGCGAACAGGTGATCCAGAGCCTGAAGCTCGGCTTGCGGCGCTTCGCCGCTCTCCACGTATGGCGCAAACCGCTCGATGATGTCCGGTCCAGGCAAATACTCGGTCACCAGATACGCCCGACCGCGCAACCACAGAAAACGCTTCTCCCACAACGCCAGTGGCTTGGGCGTGGCGATGCCCAGGAATGCCAGGCGATTGCCTTCACGCCATGAATGCCAGGCGCGGCTCGGGCGCCAGAAACGTTTGAGCCAATGGGCAAAGCCCTTGATGTTGTAGCGTTTGACCAGCAATGTGCGACCCGCCACTTCGACCTTGCCGACGCTCGCGGCGCCGCCGGTCTTGTACAGATGGCCTTGATCGAGCAAGGCATCGGCCTGCTCCAGCACCGGCAACATCGCCGCCTCTTCTTCACGGCGAATCGCCCGCAAGCCAAACGCCCCGCGCTGGACGCAGAACAGCGTGCATTCGCGGCCGACCTTGATCAGGAAATCCTTCAAACGCCAGCGACGGACCTTGTCGATCTGCTTCTGCAGCGCTTCCATGGGCAAGGCATGCTCGCCGTTTGCCAACAAGTAATACACCAGCAACTCTTCGGTAAAAGGCTCCAGTGACTTGGGCAACTGAGCGAAAAATACCCCGAGATTTTCCAGGACTTTGTGTTGCGACAGTGGCTTGCCAGGCGTCTCGGCACAGATGCCGGCGCCATCGATCAAATACAACTGACCGCCATGGCGCAGCAAGTTGTCCAGATGCAAATCTTCCTGCCACAACCCCTTGCTGTGCAGATGCGCGATCGCCCCCAGCGCCTCGGCCAGCACGGCTGATTGTTCATCCGCCAGCACTGGCAAGTGTTCGACCTGTTTCCAGGCATCCCCCAGGCTCTCGGCGCCCTCAAGGAAATCGAACAGCAGCCAGCCGCCCTCGCCGTGCTTCAGGCCATCAGCCAATAACAATGGCGTGGTCAATCCCTGGCCGGCAAGCAAACGCACGCCGTCCAGTTCACGCTGAAAATGCCGTGCCGCTTTATTGCCGACCAGCAACTTGGCCAGCACCGGCCGGCCGCGCCATATGCCGGCACCCACATAGCGCTGCCCGGGCAACACCCGCAGCAGGCTTAGCAATTGCAACTCTGCAACCCCTGCGGCATCGGCCAGTGGAATGCTTAGAGGCAGGCTCGGGCTGCGGCCCGCGTGTTTCAGTTCGGACAAACGCATCAGCGCGCCTCCTTGTGACTGCGCCGCGCACTCAGGCGCGATACCCAACTGTCCACCAGCGAACTGTTCAAGGGCTGATCCAGATAAGCCGCCAACAACTCGCGCAGCTGACTTTCGCTCCATTCCGACGCCCGACGCAGCAACGGCTCCAGGTCCTTGACCCGATCACGTTGGCCAAACAGCAATGGCCGGGTTTTTTCCAGATCGATCAACTGAGCCTGGTAACCGTCACCGGTGGCCTGGAGAAAAATATGCTTGGGATAGAAGCATCCATGCAGTTGACGCATCTCATGCAGGCGACGCGCCAGTTGCCCACAGGCTTTCAGAATTGCCGTGCGCTGTGCCGCGCTCAGGTCGGACCAGCGCTGCAACAGTGAATCCAGATCATCCCAACCGTCCAGCGCACGGGTCAGCAGAATCGCCCGGACTTCGCCGCCGACTTTGCGCTCACCGAAGAACGCCGCCTGCAACGCCGGAATACCCAGTTTCTGATAACGCCTGATGGTGCGAAACTCACGGGCAAAACTTGGCTCGCCAAAGGGAGAATGCAATGTACGCGTCAGGTAATTGCACTGGCGCTTGAGGTAGTAACCATGACCTTCCAGCTCTAGCCGAAATACACTGCTCCAGCCACCACCGACGGTATTGGGCTCATCCACCGCCTCGAGCTGTTTGGCCCAGAGTGCGTCGAAGGTGCCAAGGCCATGACGCTCAAGCAGCGCACGGTCTTCAGCAGCCAGGAAATCAGTCATTCGCGTCCCTCGAAAAATCTCACCACGTGCCTGATCCGTTGCTTGTCGGCGGCATCGAGCCGGGTACTTTGGCGGTATTGCAGATAGAAGCGCAGACGCTGGGTGGCGGACAGATGATATTTGGCCACCTTGTCCAGACACGCCAGGTCTTTGGTGATCCGGTACTTGAGCCAGAAGCCGCGCCAGAAGTCACCGTTGGGGCAATCGATCAGAAACAGCCGCGCCTCATCGTCGATCAGCAGGTTGCGCCATTTCAAATCATTGTGGGTGAAACGATGATGGTGCATGGTCCGGGTATAGCCCGCCAGCTGCCGGCTGATGCTATCCACCCAGGCGCAGTCCGCCAGTTTCGGGTCATGTCGGTCAGCCAGGGCCGATAGAGCTTCGGTATTTGGCAGTTCGCGGGTGATCATCGCCCCACGGTTGTATGCCACGCCGCGTCGCTCCAGTCCCCAGGCCACTACTTCGGCGGTGGGAATACCCCATTTGGCAAAACGCTTGAGGTTCTGCCACTCGGCCTTCACCCGTGGTTTACCCAGGTAACGGCGCAGGCCTTTGCCAGCGCCGACGTAACGCTTGACGTAATAGTTGACGCCATTGCGCTGGACGCGAATGACCTCGGACAGCGGATCGCGGGTCAGTCGCTCGCCCTTGAGCGCGAACACCGCGTCAAGATTGCCGAAGTCTTCTGCCAGATCGCTGTAAGCAGGTTCCAGGGTCCAACCCGACATCAGAGCGCATCCCCATACCGCTGTTTACGCTCATAGAGCTTGCCGGCCTTGCCCTCGAGCCATGCCAGCAATTGTGCTTCTTCAGCCAGGATCTGGCGTAATGGCTGCTGGAAGTAACCCTTGAGGAAACGCAGTTTGTCGCGACGGGTCAGGCCAATGTCGAGCGCCGAAAAATACAGCGCCGCCAGGTCCTTGTCACGCCAGCGTCGGGTAATCGTCGGACGCGTCTGGGCACGGTGCAGATCGATCACCGACAGCTTGAAGTCATCGGCTGTCACGGGTTTATCGGTGTGCAGCAGGAAGTGACAGAGGTAGCAGTCGCGGTGGTTAACCCCGGCGCGGTGCATCATGCCGGTCATGCGCGCGACTTCGGCGATCAAGGCGCGCTTGAGTTTTGGCTCGGGTGGTTGCTTGACCCAGTCGATGCTGAAATCTTCGAGGCTGACAGTGGGCGCCAGCTCTTGCGTGACGATGAACGAATGCTGGTCTGCCGGATTGCTGCCTTTTTCGCCGTAAGCGACAGCGGTCATGGTCGGCACGCCGACTTCTTGCAGGCGCTGAATGGCCTTCCATTCCTGGCCTGCGCCAAGCACTGGCAGTTTGGCGGTCAGCAGGTTTTTGAAAATCTCGCCCCAGCCGATGCCACGGTGGATTTTCACGAAGAACCCGTGACCGTCCACTTCGGTACGCAGTGTCCGGCGCGCTTCAAGCTCGCGGTATACCTCGCCCTTGAGGCCCTCGACTTCGGCGAACGGATCGCGCCCGGCCCAGAGGCTCTTGAACGGTTCAGCCAGCATCAACTTCATTAAGCGTGCTCCGCCAGAATCACATCGGCCGCGTGCTGCGGCATACTGTAGAGGTCGGCCGTCTCGGCGAAAGCCAGCCCGTTGCGGCTCCAGGCCGCCCGTGCATTTGCGTCATTCAACATGCCGGTCAGGTATTGGGTCAGTTGTGCTTGCTCGAAGGGTTCGTCCAGCACCAGGCCGGCATCGGCCTCGGCGATGTAATGGGCATAGCCGCACACCGCGCTCACCAGCACCGGCAAGCCGGCGACCACCGCTTCAAGCAGCACCGTCCCGGTGTTTTCGTTGTACGCCGGATGGATCAACAGATCGGCACCGAGCAGGAAACGCGGGATATCGCTGCGGCCCTTGAGGAACTGCACGTTGTCGCCGAGCCCCAGTGTGGTGCTCTGCAACTGGAATACTTTGGGGTCGTCCTGGCCGATTACAAACAGTCGGGTACGCTTTTTCAGCTCGACGGGCAAGGCGGCCAGCGCCTTGAGGCTGCGGTCCACGCCTTTGGTCTTGAACCCGGAGCCGATTTGCACCAGCAGCAGTTCATCCTCTTTCAGGTTGAACTCGCGACGAAACCCCGCACGGATCTCGGCGGCATTGGCCGGTGCGCGACGGTCCAGAGCAATACCCGGCGGCAGTAAATGGAAACGCGCAAGCGGCGTGTCGTAATGTTTGACGAACAGCGGCTGCTGGACTTCGGAAATCATCAGCACTTCGGTTTTGGCGTCCTTGGCGAACACCGCGCGCTCATACTCGGCGAAGTGCCGGTAGCGGCCCCAGCGACGGTACAGCGAATTGCGCAGGTTTTGCGCTTTGTCCTCGAAGCAGCCGTCGGCGGCGTAGTAGACATCCAGGCCCGGCATTTTGTTGAAACCGATCAGGCGGTCCACCGGACGCCTGGCCAGATCGGCCTCCATCCACTCGGTGAGTTTTTCGTTGCGCCGATGATTGAAGAACGCCTTGACCGGCGCCACCAGCACTTCGAAACCAGGAGGAATGTCGCCCTCCCAGATCAGCGTATAGACACGAATCTGATGGCCACGTTGCTGACACTCCAGGGCGATGCGCATGAAGTCGCGCTGCAAGCCCCCGAACGGAAAATATTTGTACAAGACAAATGCCAATTGCATCAGCGCAGCTCCTCAGCCAGTAACAACGTGCTCAGTCGGCTCGCGACACGCTCGGGATTCAGACGCGTGAAGCACAGGGGCCATTCGCGTTTCAGGTCGAACCGACGGGCATCGTCGGCCGTCGGTTGATAGGTGCATTTCTTTTGCAGGCACGGTGCGCAGGGGAAGTCGCTGGCGATGTGAATCTGCGCCTTGCCGTACGCGCCGGTCAGGCCCGGATTGGTCGGGCCGAACAGCGACAGGGTCGGCACGTCCAGCGCCGCCGCGAGGTGACCCAGACCGGTGTCCACCGCGACGCAGGCTTGCGCTCCGGCCAAAACTTTGCCCACCCCCGCCAGGTTCAGTTTGGGCAGTACTTCGACGTGCCGCATGTCTTTGGCGATGCGCTCGGCGCGGGCCTTTTCGACCGGATTACCCCACGGCAGCTTGACCGCTACGCCAAGGTAACCCACACGCTCGGCCAACTCGCGCCAATAGGCTTCGGGCCAGTGCTTGGTGTCCCAGGTGGTGCCATGGAGAAACACCACATACGGATTCTTGCGCGGCAATTCCACCAGTCGTTCGACGTTC
Source organism: Pseudomonas sp. Tn43 (assembly GCF_014192635.1). NCBI lineage: Bacteria > Pseudomonadati > Pseudomonadota > Gammaproteobacteria > Pseudomonadales > Pseudomonadaceae > Pseudomonas > Pseudomonas sp. Tn43. The sequence goes on along the minus strand of NZ_JACHYG010000005.1, from coordinate 246,532 downwards.
AGGCCATAGTCGCCCAGTCCCTTAGGCAGATCGTAACCAAGTGCCACCGCGAACAGCTGGCGCACTCGCTCTACCGCGTGCTGCCCACGGGCCACGGCCAGACGTCGGGAATAGAAGCGCGCGGCGATCGGTTCGCGGGCCGAGTTTTTGTCCAGCCCGGCCACTGGCGCTTTGGCGTAGCGAGTCAGCAACGCGCTTTTCAACAAGCCCTGGGCATCGATCACCAAGTCATATTGGGTTGCGCGAATGCTTTGCTTGAAGCGCTTCCACTCGCCACTCTTGATGGTCTGCCAGATATTCTTGCGCCAGCGACGGATCGCCACGGGAATCACCTTGCCCACGGCCGGGTGCCAGGTCGGAATCTCGGCGAAGCCTTCTTCCACCACCCAGTCGAACGTGATGCCGGGGATCGCCCGCGCCGCGTCGGTCAACGCTGGCAACGCGTGAATCACATCGCCCAGCGAAGAAGTCTTGATCAACAGTACCCGCAAACTATTTGACCTCGACCACAGTGCCCAGCAACCGCTGCAAGGCTTCGTTCACCGCTTTGGGCATGAGTTGGCGCAAGCAATTGTAATGACCGAAACGGCAGGTGCGATCGAAGCACGGACTGCATTCGATGCCCAGGCGCACGATCTCGACGTGCTCGGCCAACGGTGGCGTGAAACCCGGCGAAGTCGAGCCGTACACCGCCACCAGCGGGCGGTTCAGCGCTGCAGCCACGTGCATCAGGCCGGAGTCGTTGGAGACCACCGCATCAGCGCAAGACAACAGATCGATGGCCTCGGCCAAAGACGTGCCACCACTGAGGTTCACCGATTCTTCACGAAGACCGGGAATCAGCCGCGCGCGGATGTCTTCGCCCACCGCGTGATCGTTTTTCGAACCGAACAGCCAGACCTGCCAGCCTTCCCGGATCTTCGCTTCGGCGACCTTGGCATAGTGCTCGGACGGCCAGCGCTTGGACTCGCCAAACTCGGCACCGGGACACAGCGCCAACACCGGACGGTCGAGAGCCAGACCGAACTTGGCCAGTGCACCGTCGCGGGTCACCGGGTCGATCCGCAGGCTCGGCCGTGGATACGGTTTCGGCAACTCGACACCAGGCTCGAAGGCCAGGGCCATGAAGCGCTCGATCATCAGCGGATAATGTTCTTTGTCGAGCGTGCGCACGTCATTGAGCAGGCCGTAGCGCAACTCGCCACGCCAGCCGGTGCGTTTCGGGATACCGGCGAAAAATGGCACCAGCGCCGACTTCAGGGAGTTGGGTAGCAGGATGGCCTGGTCGTACTGGCCGGCCAGGGATTTACCAATGCGCCGACGCGTCGCCAGTTCCAGCACGCCGTGGCCGAGCGGGAAGCTCAAGGCCTGGCGTACTTCAGGCATACGTTCGAGAATCGGTCGGCTCCACTCGGGGGCCAGCACGTCGATTTCGCATTGCGGGTGGCGTTGTTTGAGACACTGAAAAAGTGTCTGCGCCATCACCATGTCACCGACCCAACTGGGCCCAACGATCAGAATTTTCATGTGGTTTCCAAAAACGAGCCGGGGAGGCATACGCCTCCCCGCCTCGAGAATCCAGCACCTTCGGGGGTGAACCGTCAGGTCATTTGGACGAGCCGATTGGGGCTCGTCGGATCAATTTTGTGCACATCCAGTGCGGTACAGCTTAGCCAGCAAATCTTTCGGGCTGACTGTTAATGTGGCGAGGGGGCTTGCCCCCGTTGGAGTGCGGAGCACTCCCAAAATCTTCGACCACTTACACCTACTATCGAGTGTACCGCTCTGCGACTGCTTCGCAGTCGAACGGGGGCAAGCCCCCTCGCCACAGCAAGCTCCCACAGCAAGCTCCCTTGCCACAAAAGCCCTCATCCACAATTTCGTTGCTCAGCTTAACCCCAGCTCGCGCCAGATTCGCATGACCTGGCGTCGTTCATCCACGAACTGATCGCCGGGTATGACGCCGGAGTCCTTCTGCAAGGCTTCCCGGTGAGCGGCGGAGCGGTAGGCCTTATAGGCTTCACGCAACAGGCTGGCGTCTTCGGCGGGCATCAGCCCGACCTCCTCCAACCCTTCCAGAATGCGGATATTGTCGGTATAGCGCAGCAATGACGGATGCGTCTCAGACCATGCCAGAGCCGCGTATTGCACCATAAATTCAATATCGACGATACCTCCGGCATCCTGCTTGAGATCGAACGGCGCCGTGGCCTCGAAGGCATTTGCCGCCATACCCGCCGCCGTGCTCTTGCTGCCAAGGTTATCGCGCATCTTGGCGCGCATCTCGCTGACCTCCTGGCGCAAGGTCGGCAAGTCCCGCGGCTTGGCCAATACCGCCGCGCGAACCTTCTCGAATGCCTGGCCAACATCCTGACTGCCCACCAGCACCCGCGCCCGTACCAGCGCCTGGTGCTCCCAGGTCCAGGCTTCGTTCTCCTGATACCGGGCAAACGCCCCCAGGGAACTTACCAGCAAACCGGAGGCACCGGACGGCCGCAGGCGCATGTCCACTTCATACAGCTGACCGGAGTTGGTCTGCGCCGTCAGCAAATGAATGATGCGCTGCCCGAGCCGGGTAAAAAACTGTGCGCCATCGATAGGCTTCGGCCCATCGGTTTCGGCCTGCGGATCGCCGTCGTGGATGAACACCAGATCCAGGTCCGAACTATGCCCCAGCTCCAGACCGCCGACTTTCCCGTAACCGACAATAATGAAACCAGGGTCGCACAAGCTGCCGTCAGTGCGCAGCGGCGTACCGTACTTGGCCACGGTCTGGCGCCAGGCCAGGGCCAGCACTTGTTCGAGGATCGCTTCGGCAAGCCAGGTCAGGTAATCACTGACTTTCATCAAGGGCAGGCTGCCGGCGATTTCCGAGGCCGCGACGCGCAAGCGGTGCGCCAGTTTGAAATGTCGCAGGGCTTCCATTTGTTGTTCGAGATCGTCTTCGGGAATCCGCGTCAGACGCTCGCGCAATTCGGCGGCTAATTCCGGCGCCAGTGGCGGCTTGAACAACCGGCCTTCGTTAAGCAATTCGTCGAGCAGCAGCGGGAAGCGCGTGATCTGCTCGGCAATCCACGGACTCGCGGCGCACAGCGTCAGCAAGCGGCGCAGGGCTCCGGGGTTCTCGGTCAACAACACCAGATAGGCGGAACGACGCGCCACGGCCTCCACCAGTGGCAGCACCCGCTCCAGCACCAGATCAGGATTGGCATGTTCCACCGCCTGAGCCAGCAAGCGCGGAATAAAAGCGTCGAGGCGCTCGCGCCCCAGACGCTGCATGGCGCGTAATTGCGGGCTGCCGCGCAGACTGGCCAAGGCTTTCAGCGCCTTGGGGGCATCGGCAAAACCGCCCTCCTCCAGCTGACGGCACGCGGCTTCCTCGTCTTGGGCCTCTTCCCACAGCGGCAGCCATTCGCCGCCGACCACCACTTCACTCTCGGCACCGTGCTCTTCATCAGGATCGGCAATCACCTGAGCAAAGTGCCAGGCCACTCGGCCACGCCAGTACATCAGCTGTTCGTGGAACGCCGTCCAGTTGGCAAACCCGAGCATAAAGGCAATGCGCGCCTTGTCCTGTTCGCTATCCGGGAGCATCTGGGTCTGGCGGTCGGCAATTGCCTGGATCGCATGCTCGGTGTAACGCAGAAATTCGTAGGCTTCGCGCAACTCGCTGACCACCGCTGGCGGCAGGTAACCCTGACCTTCGAGGGTGCTCAGTACTTTTAATAGAGGACGCTGCTGCAGGCTCAGGTCGCGGCCACCGTGAATCAGCTGGAAGGCCTGGGCGATGAATTCGACTTCACGAATGCCGCCGGAACCCAGCTTGATGTTGTCGGCCATGCCCTTGCGCCGAACTTCCTGCTGGATCAACTGCTTCATGGTGCGCAGCGCTTCGATGGCCGAGAAGTCCAGGTAGCGCCGGTAAACGAACGGACGCAGCATCTCTTGCAATTGCGCCCCTGCCACCTGATCACCGGCCACCACGCGTGATTTGATCATCGCGTAGCGTTCCCAGTCGCGGCCCTGATCCTGGTAATACTGTTCCAGCGCATTGAAGCTCAACACCAAAGCGCCGGACGAACCATACGGCCGCAAACGCATGTCGACGCGGAACACGAAACCGTCGACGGTCATCGGGTCCAGGGCTTTGATCAGACGCTGGCCGAGACGAATGAAAAATTCCTGGTTATCCAGCGACCGCTTCACACCGACGGTTTCACCGCCCTCGGGGTAGGCGAAGATCAGGTCGATGTCCGATGACAGGTTCAGCTCCACGGCGCCGAGCTTGCCCATGCCAAGGATGACCATCTGCTGCGGCTCGCCGCTGCGCCGCCCGGTAGGCGTGCCGAATTGCTGGCAATGGCGCTGATACAACCACTGATAGGCCTGATCGATACTGGCATCGGCCATGTCCGAGAGGTCGCGGCAGGTCTGGATCAGATCAGCCTGGCGGGTGAGGTCGCGCCAGATGATCCGCACTTGCTGGCGTGCGCGTTGGCGACGCAAGGCGCGGCCAAGCTGCTCGTCGGTTTCGGCAGTACTCACCGCCGTCGCAATCTGTGCGCACAACTCGCCGGGCGCAAAGACACGGTCCAGCTCCCCGGACTGCACCAGTTCCAGCAACATCAATGGGTCACGCAGACTCTGCTCGATGACAAAGTCGCTGGCCGCGGTAACGCGGGCGAATTGCGCCCAGCGTTCAGGCGTCCAGGCCGACAGGCCATGATCGTCGGGAAAAAGCGTGACGGCCGTACGGAACGACTGCTCGGCACGGGTGACAAAAGGCAGAAGTCCGCCGGGCAGTTCGGCAAGCGAAGGGAGGCTCATGGTCTATCCTTGATCGGCGTGCGAGGGGCTGCATGTAGTGATTCTTGAAAATGCGCTACCTGACTGACTGTCGAACAAAGGTTAGAAATAGCTGAAATTTGTTTATTTTTGGCAGCGATCATCAAGCCTTCACCTTTTTTGGTTGGCAAAAGACCAACCTTAACGATTATTCTCACAACGCAGCCGGAGGCCACAAGCCGATCTTCTGTAGTTTTACTACTCGTCTATACATTCGAAAGGCTGAAATGCCCGATGATTTGTAGTAAAACTACACGCCGCCGGAACAACCTCTCGGCAATCCAAGAATTTATATCGTCTGCCCACAAGGCCAGTCGCAAACTCAGGCAACCGATTCTGGAAGCCTTTCCGCCCTGGAGCAAGCCATGCAAGACCTCGATCCCGTCGAAACCCAGGAATGGCTGGACGCCCTGGAATCGGTTCTCGACAAAGAAGGCGAAGACCGTGCTCACTATCTGATGACCCGTATGGGCGAACTTGCGACCCGTAGCGGCTCGCAACTCCCTTACGCCATCACCACGCCTTACCGCAACACGATCCCCGTCACCCACGAAGCACGCATGCCTGGCGACCTGTTCATGGAACGCCGCATTCGCTCGTTGGTACGCTGGAACGCGATGGCCATGGTAATGCGTACGAACCTGAAAGATTCTGACCTGGGTGGTCACATCTCCAGCTTCGCTTCCAGTGCGACCCTGTATGACATCGGCTTCAACTACTTCTTCCAGGCTCCGAGCGATGAACACGGCGGCGACCTGATCTACTTCCAGGGCCACACCTCGCCAGGCGTCTACGCCCGTGCATTCATGGAAGGCCGCATCACCGAAGACCAGATGAACAACTTCCGCCAGGAAGTCGACGGTCAGGGCCTGTCGTCCTACCCGCACCCTTGGCTGATGCCTGACTTCTGGCAGTTCCCGACCGTCTCCATGGGGCTGGGTCCGATCCAGGCGATCTACCAGGCTCGCTTCATGAAGTACCTGGAACACCGTGGCTTCATTCAGCCGGGCAAACAGAAAGTCTGGTGCTTCCTGGGCGACGGCGAGTGCGACGAGCCGGAATCCCTGGGCGCGATTTCCCTGGCCGGCCGCGAGAAGCTGGACAACCTGATCTTTGTCATCAACTGCAACCTGCAGCGCCTCGACGGCCCGGTTCGCGGCAACGGCAAGATCATCCAGGAACTCGAAGGCGTGTTCCGCGGTGCTCAGTGGAACGTGACCAAAGTCATTTGGGGCCGTTTCTGGGACCCACTGCTGGCCAAAGACGTCGACGGTATCCTGCAACGCCGCATGGACGAAGTCATCGACGGCGAGTACCAGAACTACAAAGCCAAAGACGGCGCCTTCGTGCGTGAACACTTCTTCAACTCGCCAGAACTCAAGGCGATGGTTGCAGACCTGTCCGACGACGAGATCTGGAAACTCAACCGTGGCGGCCACGACCCGTACAAGGTCTACGCGGCGTACCACGAAGCGGTCAACCACAAAGAACAACCGACCGTCATCCTGGCCAAGACCATCAAAGGTTATGGCACCGGTGCTGGCGAAGCGAAAAACACTGCGCACAACACCAAGAAAGTCGATGTCGACAGCCTGAAGTTGTTCCGCGATCGTTTCGATATCCCGGTCAAAGACGACGAACTCGAAAACCTGCCGTTCTTCAAACCGGAAGAAGGCAGCGCCGAAGCCCGTTACCTGAGCGAGCGCCGTTCCGCGCTGGGCGGTTTCGTGCCTCAGCGTCGCGCCAAGAGCTTCAACATTCCGACCCCGCCCCTGGATACCCTCAAGGCAATCCTGGACGGCTCGGGCGACCGTGAAATTTCCACCACCATGGCCTTCGTGCGGATCCTTGCGCAACTGGTCAAGGACAAGGAAATCGGTCCGCGCATCGTCCCGATCATCCCGGACGAAGCCCGTACCTTCGGTATGGAAGGCATGTTCCGTCAGTTGGGCATTTACTCGTCCGTCGGCCAGCTCTACGAGCCAGTCGATAAAGACCAGGTGATGTTCTACAAGGAAGACCAGAAAGGTCAGATCCTTGAAGAAGGCATCAACGAAGCGGGCGCCATGAGCTCCTTCATCGCTGCCGGTACTTCGTACTCCAGCCACAACCAGCCAATGCTGCCGTTCTACATCTTCTACTCGATGTTCGGCTTCCAGCGTATCGGCGACCTGGCCTGGGCCGCTGGCGACAGCCGCACCCGTGGCTTCCTGATCGGCGGCACCGCCGGCCGGACCACGCTGAACGGCGAAGGCCTGCAACACGAAGACGGTCACAGCCACATCCTGGCTGCCACCATCCCGAACTGCCGCACCTACGATCCAACCTACGGCTACGAGCTGGCGGTGATCATCCAGGACGGCATGAAGAAGATGACCGAAGAGCAACAGGACGTCTTCTACTACATCACTGTCATGAACGAATCCTACCAGCAGCCAGCCATGCCGGCCGGTGCCGAAGAAGGCATCAAGAAAGGCATGTACCTGCTTGAGGAAGACACCCGCGAAGCGGCGCACCACGTTCAGCTGATGGGCTCCGGCACCATCCTGCGTGAAGTCCGTGAAGCGGCGAAGATTCTGCGTGAACAGTTCAACGTCGGCGCTGATGTGTGGAGCGTTACCAGCTTCAACGAACTGCGTCGCGATGGCCTGGCCGTCGAGCGCAGCAACCGTCTGCACCCGGGCCAGAAGCCTAAACTGAGCTACGTCGAAGAGTGCCTGAACGGCCGTAAAGGTCCGGTCATTGCCTCTACCGACTACATGAAGCTGTTCGCTGAGCAAATTCGTCAGTGGGTCCCGTCCAAGGAATTCAAAGTCCTGGGCACCGATGGTTTCGGCCGCAGTGACAGCCGCAAGAAGCTGCGTCACTTCTTCGAAGTCGACCGTCATTTCGTGGTGTTGGCAGCCCTGGAAGCCTTGGCTGACCGTGGTGATATTGAGCCTAAAGTGGTGGCTGAAGCCATCGCCAAGTTCGGTATCAACCCGGAAAAACGCAACCCACTGGACTGCTGAGGAGACACTCTGTGAGCGAACTCATTCGCGTACCTGACATCGGCAGCGGTGAAGGTGAAGTAATTGAACTGTTTGTGAAGGTCGGCGACCGTATCGAAGCCGATCAGAGCATCCTGACACTTGAGTCGGACAAGGCGAGCATGGAAGTGCCTGCGCCAAAGGCCGGCATCATCAAGAGCCTGAAAGTGAAACTGGGCGATCGCCTGAAAGAGGGCGACGAACTGCTGGAGCTGGAAGTCGAAGGTGCCGCAGCGCCAGCCCCTGCGCCTGCCGCAGCGCCAGCTGCCAAGGCTGAAGCTGCGCCTGCTGCCGCCAAAGCACCGGCCGCTCCAGCCGCAGCGCCTGCTACTGCCAGCGTTCAGCAAGTGCACGTGCCGGACATCGGTTCGTCGGGCAAGGCCCAGATCATCGAGATCCAGGTCAAGGTCGGCGACACCGTCGCAGCTGATCAGTCGCTGATCACGCTGGAATCCGACAAGGCGAGCATGGAAATTCCATCGCCTGCCGCCGGCGTGGTCAAGGCCATCAACGTCAAGCTCAATGACGAAGTCGGCACCGGCGACCTGATTCTGGACCTGGAAGTGGCGGGTGCTGCTGCACCGGCCGCAGCCGCGCCAGCACAGGCTGCTGCGCCTGCTCCGGCAGCCGCTCCGGCGCCAGCTGCCGCGCCTGCTGCTCCGGTAGCCGATTCGGTTCAGGACATTCACGTCCCGGACATCGGCTCGTCGGGCAAGGCCAAGATCATTGAAGTGCTGGTCAAGGCTGGCGATACCGTCGTCGCCGACCAGTCGCTGATCACCCTGGAATCCGACAAGGCGAGCATGGAAATTCCATCGCCTGCCGCGGGTGTGGTGGAAAGCGTTGCCATCAAGCTGGATGACGAAGTCGGTACCGGCGATCTGATCCTGAAGCTGAAAGTCAAAGGCGCGGCACCTGCTGCGGCTCCGGCTCCAGCCGCTGCTGCTCCGAGCGCGCCTGCCGCTGCACCTGCACCGGCTGCTCAGGCTGCGGTCGCACCGGCTGCTGCGCCGGCTGCTCCAGCCAAGCCTGGTGCAAAAGTTCACGCCGGCCCTGCCGTGCGTCAACTGGCCCGCGAATTCGGCGTCGAGCTGAGTGCCGTTGGCGCCAGCGGTCCGCACGGTCGCATCCTGAAAGAAGACGTGCAGATTTACGTCAAGGCCATGATGCAGAAGGCCAAGGAAGCACCGGCCGCTGCTGCTGGCGCAACCGGCGGCGCGGGCATCCCGCCGATTCCGGTCGTGGACTTCAGCCGTTTCGGTGAAACCGAAGAAGTGCCGATGACTCGCCTGATGCAAATCGGCGCATCGAGCCTGCATCGTAGCTGGTTGAACATTCCTCACGTGACTCAGTTCGATTCGGCTGATATCACCGAGCTGGAAGCGTTCCGTGTTGCTCAGAAAGCCGTTGCAGAAAAGGCTGGCGTCAAGCTGACCATCCTGCCGCTGCTGCTCAAGTCCTGCGCGCATTTGCTCAAGGAACTGCCGGACTTCAACAGTTCGCTGGCGCCAAGCGGCAAGGCGATCATCCGCAAGAAGTACGTGAACATCGGCTTCGCGGTCGACACCCCTGAAGGCCTGCTGGTACCGGTCATCAAGAACGTCGACCAGAAGAGCCTGTTGCAACTGGCAGCCGAAGCCGCTGCGCTGGCTGCCAAAGCCCGCGACAAAAAGCTCACCGCTGACGACATGCAAGGCGCCTGTTTCACCATTTCCAGCCTCGGCCACATTGGCGGCACCGGCTTCACGCCGATCGTCAACGCGCCGGAAGTGGCGATCCTCGGTGTTTCCAAGGCAACCATTCAGCCAGTCTGGGACGGCAAAGCCTTCCAGCCGAAACTGATGCTGCCGCTGTCGCTGTCCTACGATCACCGTGTGATCAACGGCGCCGCTGCTGCACGCTTCACCAAGCGTCTGAGCGACCTGCTGGCGGACATCCGCACCATTCTGCTGTAACACCGGCCGGCCCTCCTTCATCGCAGGGCCGGTCGCGTTCGACGTTTTTCGAGCGCCACGCTCGTACCTCAACCCCGCCAATCTGGCGGGGCTTTTTTTGCCCTCAAGAAAGCCATGGCCGATTCAGCATTCCAGGTAGCAGCTGCCTGACTGGCATTGGGCCCTCTTCCGAGTTTTTATTCCTACACTCATGGCTTACACCGCCTACAACTCGAGTCCACTTTCGCCCGATATTTTTTGCAAGCCAATAACTAGTCTTAGTTAGGGGAACTTCTAATAGAAACCCCGACAACTTATTCCGCTTAGTTAGCACTACTTCGAATGGATTCGAACATGTTCAAACCGACTGTCGGCCCGATTATTGGCCACACCACAACTAACCATGCGAGAATTTTCTTGCGTGGCGAATTACAAAAAGACGCCCTGGTATTTGCAGGAATTCGCTATCGACGCGCCGGTGAGAATCACTGGTCCAAAGGTGTATTTACAGAACTGACCATTTTGCGCGACATGTGCGATGTAATTGCCCTCAATGACCTCATCACCGACAGCGTCTATGAATACCAGGCAGGCTGGTTCAGCCCCATGAGCCCGGTGCATACCGTGGAGACGATCCAGGAACTGCCGCTGCAATGGCCTCGGGAAATCTATCGCTTTCGCACGCAGTCCAGCAAAAACACCATGCCACGGGCCTATATCGCAGGCTCATGCCGTTACCTGCGCATGACGGCCGGCATTGCGTCGGCCCCGCATCTGGGCGACCGGATCTTTGCCTCGATCACAAGCCTGGCGGAGCGCGCCGAGCCGCCGATCAGCGCCATGCTGATGACTGGCGACCAAATCTACGTCGATGACCTGAACCTCGTGGCCCCCGACCGGGAATACAAAGACATCCTCAGCAAATACCGTACGGCTTTTTCTCAGCCGCATATCTCGAAGTTAATGTCCGGCGTGCCGACTTACATGATCCTCGACGATCATGAAATTGAAGACAATTGGCCCGTCAATGAAAGCAAGGCCGATGCTTACTTATACGAAAACGCCATGGCGGCATATGAGTTATATCAAGCCAGCCATAGCCCTGCTTATGACTTACTGGCCAACGGGCAAGTAAGCAAGAAACTGCAACAGTATTGGTATCAATTCTGCGAGGGTGATATCGAATGGTTCATCACCGACAGTCGAACCCGACGCAATCTATCGGCCAGCGACCGCCGCATTCTTGATGAAGAACAGGAACAGGCGCTGCTCAAATGGCTGATCAACAGCCCGGCACGGGTCAAATTTGTGGTCACCAGTGTCATGTTCTACCCCGACCGCAAACTTAATGGCGATGACGCCTGGAAAGCCTTCCCGGAACAACGACTACGACTGCTGGAGACGATTCGTGCGCGCGGCATCAAAAACGTCTTGTTCATTTCCGGCGATGTCCACGGCTCGCTGACCAGTCGCCTGACTCATAGCGCCGATCCGGATTTTGAAGTTCACACCATCGTGTCTTCACCGCTGTGCAACAGCAAACTGCTGCCGTATGCCAAGGCATCGACCTTCATTCTCGACCAGGCGTTGGCCCGAACCACTTCGGGAGATTATCGGCATGAACTGACCAGTGAGGTGATCAGCCAGGATAACTTTGCGCATCTGGTCGTCGATGCTGAACAGGTCCGCGTCAATTATCACGATCGGGATGGCAAACAACTGCAGTCGATAAGCATCAAGTTACGTTGATTTCGGCAAAGATCGCAGCCTTGCAAGAGAGTCGAAGGCTGCGATCTTTTGGACCCGAAACATTACTTTCAGGCCCCTCGCTGGAGAAATCTTCGCGCCTGCCGACATATTCTTATAGCACTTGGCCTTCATGTCTCTTGTCAGTCGGTGTTGCAATGATGCAACCTTGCCGCAGGCAACAGTAAAGAGGGCGAGAGCCCGGCGCGATCAGCATATTCGAAGCGAGTTTCCCTCCATATGAAGAGCCAACCCGATGCCGCCAGCCGTATGGTGGCCGAGGTAGTGACGCAGTTGCCTGTGCCCTCGCGGCTCGGCATGCTGCGTTTCGAACGGCTGAATGAACCGAGCTGGGCGCTGCTGTTTCTCGATCCCAATTGCGAACGCCAGTTCGGCCTGCCGGCAGTGGAACTCTGCGCCTTGGTCGGCTCGCCTTACGCCAGCCTGATGGAGCCCGAAGCACGCTATCAACTGCATGACACGATCCAGCAGCAACTCACCGAAAGCCCGCATTACCTGATCCGCTACACGTTGCACACCGCCGCAGGCGTACTGAGCCTGCTGGAACTGGGCGAAGCTTACAAACAACACAATCGACACCTGCTGCGCGGCTACCTGATGGTGGTGGACGGGCTGTTCGACGGCGAACCGTTGCTGCCGATACTGGACCTGGAAACCCAGAACTCGCGCCTGCAAATCGCGCTGGAACTCAATCAGCGCGCCCAGCAGGAACAACTGCAGCACCTGGACCGGGTGCGCGCCCAGCAAGATTTGATTCTGCTGCTGACCCGTCAGCGCTACAGCACCAACAATTCCCTGCAAGAAGCCGCCGAGCTGATCACCCGTAGCGCCTGCGACATCTATGAAATCGACTGCGCCAGCCTGTGGAACCTCGACGGCTCGCTATTGACGCCGATCTCGGCCTATCACCGCGCAAGCCGAAACCACCAATTGCCTGAACCGATCGATGCCAGTGGGTTTCCCGATTACCTCGACGCCTTGCACACAGGCCGCGCCATCGACGCGCACAACGCCATGCGCGACCCGCGCACCCGTGAAATCGCCGAGTACCTGCGCCCGCGCGACGTCAACGCCATGCTCGACGCCAGCATCCGCGTTGATGGCCAAGTGGTCGGCGTGCTCTGCCTGGAGCAGATCGGTGCCACACGCGCCTGGCAATCGGACGAAATCGCCTTTGCCGGCGAGCTGGCGGATCAATTCGCCCAAGTCATCAACAACCACAACCGCCGCACCGCCACCAGCGCCCTGCACTTGTTCCAGCGTGCGGTGGAGCAAAGCGCCAACGCCTTTTTGCTGGTCAATTGCGATGGCGTGGTTGAGTACGTCAATCCAAGTTTCACGGCAATCACCCAGTACACCACTGAAGAAGTCCACGGCCAGCGGCTGTCGGAGCTGCCTGCACTGGAAAACCTCAGCGAACTGTTGTTCGATGCGCCGTCGGCACTGGCCAAGAGCAACAGCTGGCAGGGCGAGTTCAAGAGCCGGCGTAAAAACCTCGAACCGTATTGGGGCCAGCTGTCGATTTCCAAGGTCTATGGCGACAATCGTGAGCTGACGCATTACATCGGTATCTACGAAGACATCACCCAGACCAAGCTCGCCCAGCAGCGCATCGAGCGCCTGGCTTACACCGACAATCTGACCAACCTCGGCAATCGCCCGGCATTCATCCGTAACCTCGACGAGCGCTTCGCCCGAGACAGCGACACGCCGATCAGCTTGCTGCTGGTAGACATCGACAATTTCAAACGCATCAACGACAGCCTAGGCCACCAGACCGGCGACAAACTGCTGATCAGTCTGGCCCGACGCTTGCGCAACAGCCTGAGCCCCAGCGGCAGTCTGGCGCGTTTCGCCAGTAACGAATTCGCGGTGCTACTGGATGACACTGACCTCTTGGCTGGCCAACAGGTCGCCAACCAATTGCTGGCAACCCTCGACAAACCGATGTTCGTCGACAACCAGTTGATCAGCGTCACCGGCTCCGTGGGCCTGGCCTGCGCGCCGCTGCACGGCCGCGACCCCCAGACACTGATGCGCAACGCCGGTCTGGCGCTGCACAAGGCCAAGGCCAACGGCAAACACCAGGTGCAAGTGTTCACCGAAGCACTGAATGCCGAGGCCAGCTACAAACTGTTCGTTGAAAACAACCTGCGCCGCGCCCTTACCCAGAATGAGCTGGACGTGTTCTACCAGCCAAAACTGTGCCTGCGCAGCGGTCGTTTGCTGGGCATGGAAGCGCTGCTGCGCTGGAACCATCCGGAAAAGGGCATGATCCGTCCGGACCAGTTCATCAGCGTCGCCGAAGAAACCGGATTGATCATCCCGATCGGCAAATGGATCGCCCGCCAGGCCTGCCGCATGAGCAAAGACCTGACCGCCGCCGGCCTGGGTAATCTGCAAGTGGCGATCAACCTGTCGCCCAAACAGTTCTCCGACCCGGATCTGGTGGCGTCCATCGCCAACATCCTCAAAGAGGAAGCACTGCCGGCGAACCTGCTGGAGCTGGAACTGACCGAAGGCCTGCTGCTGGAAGCCACCGAAGACACCCACTTGCAGCTCGATCAGCTCAAGCGCCTGGGCTTGACCTTGGCCATGGACGACTTCGGCACCGGTTACTCGTCGCTCAGTTACTTGAAAAAATTCCCGATCGACATCATCAAGATCGATCGCAGCTTCATCCACGAAATCCCGGACAACCAGGACGACATGGAAATCACCTCCGCTGTGATCGCCATGGCCCACAACCTGAAACTCAAGGTCGTGGCTGAAGGCATCGAGACGGCCAAGCAGCTTGCGTTCTTGCGTCGCCACCGTTGCGACGTCGGCCAGGGCTACCTGTTCGACCGACCGATCCCGGGTTCCGAGCTGATCGAAAAGCTCAAACGCTATCCGCGCGGCCCGATCGCCTGACAGCACACCGCTCCCACATTTTGGGTAGTGATTAACTTGGCATCATTGGGCACACTGGCAGTCTGTTTATTTACATCTCAACCTGACTGAGAGGACTGATCATGGTTCTGCGCTCGGAAATCCTGGTGAACAAAAACGTGCTCCCGACTAAAGAACAAGCTCTGCCTGGCCGCGAAACCCCAATGACCGTGCCGGAAAAACACTTCGTCCACGACGCCCCGCTGCTCGGCCCGTTCGCAATGGACGTGGATTTCGCGATCTTCGGCCTGGGCTGCTTCTGGGGCGCGGAGCGCAAGTTCTGGCAGCGCGAAGGCGTGGTCAGCACGGCGGTGGGTTACGCGGGCGGCTTTACGCCGAACCCGACGTACGAAGAAGTCTGCTCGGGCCTGACCGGCCATAGCGAAGTGGTACTGGTGGTCTACGAGCCGGCAAAAGTCAGCTATGAAGAACTGCTGAAGATGTTCTGGGAACTGCACAACCCGACCCAGGGCATGCGTCAGGGCAATGACATCGGCACTCAGTACCGCTCGGTGATCTATGCCACCAACCCGGCTCAACTGGAAGCAGCCAACCGCAGCAAGCAAGTGTTCCAGGCGGAATTGACCAAGGCTGGCAAAGGCACCATCACCACCGAAATCGAAGAAGCGCCGACGTTCTACTTCGCCGAGGCGTACCACCAGCAATACCTGGCCAAGAACCCTGAAGGGTATTGCGGGATTGGCGGTACCGGCGTGACCTGCCCTATATAAGCAGTGACAAGCTGCAAGCCTCGAGCTGCAAGCCTCAAGCTGCAAGCCCTGTGCTCGCAGCTTTAACTTGCAGCTTGTAGCTTGAAACTTGCAGCTGCTACTCAGCAATCAACCAATCCATCTGCCATCCACCCTGGGTCTGCCCAAGCTTCTTGGACAACCACGGCAGCAACTCACGCAATTCCTCTTCCAGCCCCCACGGCGGATTGGCAATCGCCAATCCCGAACCATTCAGGCTATTGGGCGTATCCAGCGGATGCACCAGCAACTCCACCCGCAACAACTTCGGCGCGCCCGTACCCGCCAAATCCTGATAGAACCGCCGCAACATGCGCTGATCCTTCACCGGGTACCAGATCGCCGCCACCGTCTGGCGCATCCGGCCAATCGCCTCTTTCAACGACGCGGCACAACGCTGCATCTCATCAAGCTGCTCGAACGGCGGATCAATCAACATCACCGCCCGCTTCTCCTGCACCGGCAACATCGCCCGCGGAACATGCCAGCCTTCACCCAAGTGCACCTTCACCCGACGATCACCGGCCATGTTGTCCTTGAGCAACAAGCCGTCTTCGGGGTGCTTCTCGTTGAGCATCACCCGATCCTGCGGCCGCGTCAGACGCCGCGCCAACTCCGGCGACCCCGGGTAATAGCGCAACTGGCCATCCGGGTTCATGTCGTGCAGCACCTTCATGTAATCGGCAGTCAGCGCCGGCAAATCCGGCTGATCCCACAACCGCGCGATGCCTTCCAGGTACTCACCGGTACGGCTCGCCTGATCGCCCTGCAGGTCATACAGACCAATACCGGCGTGAGTGTCGAGATAGGCAAACGGCTGCTCCTTGCGCGACATCAAGGCGATGAGGCGGGTCAAAGTCAGGTGTTTGAACACATCGGCGTGATTGCCGGCATGGAAGGCGTGACGATAATTCATGATTGCTCCTGCGAAGGCCGGGAAGTTTACCTTGTACGGGGCTGGACGTCAGAACCTCACGGCTAAGCGGGCATTCTCACCGTGAACGCCCTTCTGTAGGAGCTGCCGAAGGCTGCGATCTTTTGATCTTGCTGCTAATGTGGCGAGTAACATCAAGTCACATTTTGCCAAAGACTTGCCGTCGTGGAGCTTACTCATGAGTGCGAAGATCGGACCGACCTGACGCCCGTAAAACGGAGATTTACATGGGACGGAAAATGATTGGTATCGGTGCGCCTACTTCAACTGGCGGCTCCGTACTGGAAGGGAATGTCGGTATCAACATCGATTGCGCTGTTAGCACCTCATCTATTGGACATTTGGCAAGTTGCCCAGCCTGTAGCAAAGGAAAAGGGCCCATCGTCGCGGTCGGGCCCAGAACCATCACATTACCGGCCGGATTGGTTGCCCTGGAAGGTGATTACGTTGCCTGCGGTTGCCCCCCACAATCCAACAAGGTGATGTCCGCTCAGTCATCTGTATATGGCGGAGCCGAACACAACAAAGCAGATTTTTCAGGTATCACTGCCCTGCTCAATCGCCCCAAGACCATCACTGACATTTCCTTGTCCTATGGTGATGAGCAGGTGCCTGTTGAGTCAGTTTCCCGGTTTTACACCGACTTGAATATTCATGTGAAAACTTCGGGTTATTTGCCCGGCGAGACGGTTACCGTCAACATTAGCGGCCCCACCGAAAAAGCGTTGACAGGGGTAGTCGGGGCCAAAGGCGTAGCTATCATTCAAAACGCATTTGGAAGCGAAATCATTGACATGGAAGGGGAAGCATAATGGCTAAAGTTGTCATCAATTCCGGCGGAGTGTCTTCCAGCATCTCGGTTAAAAGACCTCGCTTCAGCACTCTTTGGAACGCATATGCAGAAGTAGGTCATAAAGGTTCAGTCGAGGTTTACGGACTTGTCGGAGGCGGAGTCGAAGCGGCAAGAGCGGAAAAGCCTGATGCTTATGCGAATGCCTGCGCATTGAGGATAAGCAGAGCCTTTAATTACGGCGGATATAAAATCCCCAAAGGCACGATCATAAAAAACCAGCCCATCTATCGACTGAGTGGAGCGGACGAGCTTCCCTACATAATGAAGGTGGTAGATTTCCTCGCTTTTCTTAGACATAACTGGGGCGAGCCCGATCATACGCTGACGCAAACCAATTCGAATTTTATAAATGGAAAAAAAGGCGTCATTGTTATGGATATCACCGGGTGGAGCGACGCGTCAGGCCATGCAACCCTCTGGAACGGGAGCGTGACCGGTGATGACAGTGACTACCACAGGCAAGACAGCCATACCTATGAAAATCCAAGGGTGAAGCTGGAAAAAATAAACTTTTGGGAATTGAAGGGATGACGCACTCTCGGCTAATTATGCTGGCACTGCTACTCGTTGCAGGGCGAGCCATATCTGCTGAAATCGATATCGATAAGGCTCGAGAAGTGCTTAAGGATTATGGGCTGGCAAACTGTATCTCCAGCCAATTCAATGGTGAGTCAGAAATCAAATCTGATATCGGACTTGCAATTGGCGCCTACTCGTCGATGGGTAAAGGTCAGCATCTGATCATTCAAAACGAGGACACCCTCGAGGTCACACACGACCCTTACGCAGAAACCGAGAAATATATGCGTAATGCCTATGCAAAGACCTCATCCGTCAGCAAGCATTCTGATAAAAAAATGGTCTTTTATGGTTGCCTCGAGGTTTACAACTCCAGGGAATTCGACGCATTCATTCAGTCTCAGGATCAATACCTGCCAAAGTAGATCATCCAAATGAGTAAGGACGATCCTTCCTACCATCAAACAGGAAGGATCACTCTTTATTCAGATACTAGGACCGAGCCCGCAACCGCCGCCCAATCACATCCAGCACATCACAGCCATCGCGCAATGGAATGGCGCAGAGCAAGGCAAAGTCACTGAGGATGAAGGATTCGCACTCGACTGAACCGCGCATCGACATGTTCTCAAGCACCTGCGTGACGGCGCGGATTCGATAGTTGGCAGCGTCATACAGAACATCGAGCGGGGCGTGGGTATCGACGAACAGGGTGGGCATGTCGGTGCAGTTGCCGGTTAGGGCCATGAAGCGGTTTTCGGGATGAGGGATTATTTTTTCGTAGGGTGGGTCGGGATGAAGGGTTTTCATATTCAGTTCCAAAGGCAAAAAATAGGAACTGCCATCAGCCTTCCTACAGGCTGGGGTGGCAGCTATGCGCGGGGTAGGAATATCGAGGCCTTTGGAAAACTCGACCACGCCGGAGCGTGCCCGCGCACAACCGCCGCAACTGATCTTACGGACGCACGTTAACGGCCGCAAACCAAGCTTCGACGCCAATACATTTCCAACGACTTTGAAGGGTTCCTACACCCCGCCACTGAGTTTTCAGTGACCACCAAAGACTATCGATGGAAAACATTTCACACCAGTTCATGGAAACCGCTACGACTTGAAGGAAACTTCCGACAACCTTGCCCAGAAATTTCGCTCAAAAAAAGCAAAGGTGACGAAAGGCTTCACTGAAGCTTGGCTTGATTTCGCCACCTGTTGAATCCACATCCTATAGCTGCCACTCAGCAAAGACAGAATTCGGCCCAGAGTGTGTAAAAACGCCTGCCACTCTCTTGCCGCCGACTTCAGACGGTGCAGAATGCCAAGCTATCAAGATCGATCTCGGCGTAGCGCCCCAAATCGCCTTTGTAGAGATAGATCTTGGACACTCTTAGCTCGGATTGTAAGAACTCAACAAGCTTTCTAAGGCTACCGTTTTTAGACATTGTAGTCGGACGTACTACCGTTGCCTGTCCGGATTCATCATCGTAAATTCTGATCAGAAACACATCCTCTTCGTTCTGTATTTCGTAGTTACAACCACGGTACTCATATCCAACATCGTGGTCGACATCATCAAAGCGAGTAGATTTCACTATCTTCAAAGTAGCAGCCCGTTAAACATCACTGATAAACGTGGATGGATATATTTATCTTGCAAGTATACTTTCAGGTTAGTTTTCCGCCGCATACCCACTGACCACTATCGCCAAAACAACAACAACAACATGACTGTCGCGAGCAAAGGTAAAGCAGTAGCTAATTCCTACTTTAAAAAAACCAAGCAGATTCATTCTTGCATCAGCTTTCTTAACCACAAGTCGACACACCATCCCAACTCAAACAAAAGTGGACATATTGGGATGCGACAACAAAACGCGACAAACCAAAAAAGCTTCCTACTCAAACAACTTAAGATCTAATCTAGAGCGACACTCGCAGTAGAACCTAGAGTCACTATCGCGTTGATCATGCCTAAAATCCAGAACCTGCTTGTATAGAGACTGAATTGCAGGATCATTAATAACCCGCATACTATCCAGAACCAAACAAAGCTCATATATTTCGTCTTCACGCCTTACAAGCTCTTGCCTATATTCATCTCTCGACATAATTCCGCGAAATCTAGAAAAATGAAAAGGCAATTTAGTACCGCGCCTAAACATCCATAAGAAAGAGTGCGACAACAACCCAGCAAAATACAACCTACTCGGACATTTTGGATCTGCAGCAAACTCCAGCGCCCCCTTCGCACCAAAAATACTTCTTACTGTACTTTCGAAAATTGCAGCATCACCATCATCGCCACTTTCATACATATCAATAACGACGTCATCGTTATACGCCCACTCCAGTATCAACTCTCGGGTTATATTCTCAGACACTACAAATCACCAATCAGATTGATCTTCGAGACTAGCTTTTTGAAGATCATTCTTCCACTCTTCGCTGGCCAGTCTACATATATCCTCAAAAAAACCGCGAGCGTCATCTATTTGCGTTTCATCCCATGCAACACAAGTATTCTCATCGTAATTACTTTCGAATTATCCAGAAAAATCAAACTCCGGAAGCTTTAATGACGCCTCAAGCAGCTTAACCATTAAAAATCTATGCCTATAAGTAAGATCATCAAAACGAGTTAATATAAAGTCTCTTATAACTACTTCTCTATCGGCTTCATCGTTCGGATCGTACGCCGACAAAGCAACGCCCAGAGTTTCTTCAATATCATATATAGAAATACCTCCCAGCCAATATGAAAGCAGGGGCTCAAACGGTAAATCGAACATAGGCCACTTCAACATCTCAACATCCTAATCTGGGAACGCCGTATAAGGCTTTTTTATATCCTGCCGACGAAATCTAACTTCAGAATAATTTAGCACACCTACATATCTTGGATTGTTTCTGTCCCTATTATTTGGTTTATACCCTCTACCAGCATTTTAGAAAAAATGGGACAGATCTACTTATTTTCATAAATTCGCTATCTACGACTTATCTGAGCATTAGCTCCCTTCACCAAGTCGCTCGATCTTCCTGGCTGGCTTTGAGCAAGTCATCTTTCCAAACCTCCTGCGCCAGCGTATAGACATGCTGAAGAAAACCACGAGGATCCTTTAATTCGTACCATTCACCCCGAGCCCAGCTCGCAGCCTCGTCCTCGTCAATATCGAACAAGCCCTGAAAGTCATAGCTTTCGTCGTTCAGCTTATCTGCCAGAGACTCCATCAAAACGAGCTTATGCCGATAGGTCAAATATCCTAAATTAAGACTGTACTTCCTGATCAGCTCAGCTCTATCGTCCTTATTATTAGGATCATAAACTTCAAGTTCTGCCCCAAGCGTCTCTTCACGATCATAAACACCAAAAACCCCAATAAACCACATTAAGTCGGGCCGAAATTCCTCATCTAAAAAAGGGTCTCGCAACATCATTTTTTCTCCGAAGGAAAACCTGTATAGGGCCGGGTCACATCATCTTTATCAAACTTAACTTCAAACCAATTCAGATCCTCATTTAACTTAGGATTACTTTGATCCATTCTATTTGGCCTATACCCACGACCAGGGGACCAAAAAAGGGGACGAACATATTTACCCTTTCTGAAATATTCATATCAACAGCATCAGAATCATCCGCGTAATCATCGTCAAACAACTCCGCGCCTGCCTCTTTACAAGCCCAACGCTTGAAGTCATTAAACGACCACCCCCCTCAATAACTTCAGGCATTATTCATACTCCATCATCTTCCAACTGATAACACTTCAAACGATCCAACAGCACTTTCATAAACCGACGCTGATCTTTAACCTCATCATTAAAGTACGTATCCACCCTTGTGAACACCTCATCAAAATTTTCCCCCACCTCTAGGTAATACAATATCGTATCGACAAACCATTGACGCTCATCTGGCCGATACACTAGAAAATCCGGCTTCAGCAAAAGATCAAACAACTCAGCCAGTTCACGATCATCATTTACATCTTTAGATACTATTATCTTCTCTCTTTCTTCACTTTTTGTATTTTCGATATCAAACGCAAAAAGCAAACTTCTCAAAACAACCATACTCGGCTTTGGCTTCATCGCTTGAACTCCGTGTAAGACGTTATCGCATCACCATCGTCATTGAGTATGACAATAGCCTTGTTCTGCTCCCCATACTCAAGCCCTCTTCTTTTATAGCCCTCACCAACTTTACGCCCAAAATCTATTGGCTCTCTAGAATTCAAAAGACCACTTTGCCTAAATATTAGCTTCGCCCTATAAATTGCATTTAATTGATCTCGGTGGGAAACAAATTTAGTCGCTGCACTTGGTATCACAGGCTGCCCCCTTCTCCTTCCCTCTGTATAAAACTTAATCTCACCCGTCGCTGGGTCCTTACCTGTACTCACACGATCCAGTTGAGATTGAAGAGTCGTTTGAGCTCCATGCCTTTGTAAAAAGTGGGCTTCATCTATCGAGTCTTCCATTTCTTTTAATCGTCTAAATGCAACCGCCTCAGCCAGCTCATCAATCCGCGCCCTCCGCTGCTCACCCGTCAGCTTCGGCAGCGGCGGCTCACCCCCATCAACCCTAGCGCCAGTCGTATCATCCGGCGCCTGACACCCAGGCTTATTGGGCGGCGGACAATTCCCGCTCAACCCCAACGGATCAACCCACCCCGTCGGATTCGGCGTGTACTGGTACTGGTTCAGCCCACCCGCCAACTTGATCGGATCAGGCGTCAGGTACCGACCAACCTCCGGATCATAGTACCGATGCCGGTTGTAGTGCAGGCCGCTCTCGGCGTCGAAGTATTGCCCCTGGAACCGCAGCGGCTGGTCGAGCTGCTCGCCCCCTCCGAATGCCAGACGCGTGACTTTCCCGTAGGCGTTGTACTGCGCCGACCAGACAATCTCGCCACCAAAGTCCGTCAGTTCCTGAGGCGTCCCCAGGTGATCGAGCTGGTAGTAGAACGGGCAGGCCTTTTTCGGGCCTTTGCCGTCGAGCATCGCCAGCGGGCGGAAGCTGCCGGGCTCATAGACGTAGCTGCGGTAGTGTTCGCGGCTGCTTTCGGCGATGAGGTTATCGCCTTGCCAGAAGAATTCGGTGGTGTGGCCGTCGACGGTTTTGGTGATGCGGCGGCCGAAGGCGTCGTAGCGGTAGGTCGCGGTGCAGCCGTTCGGGGTGGTGACGCCGACCAAGCGGTGCTGACCGTCGTAGCGGTATTCAGTGACGAGTTTTTGCGCGGTGCCGCGGCGTTCACGGATGAGGTTGCCGAAGGCGTCGTAGTCGTAATGCCGGTCGCCTTGCATCAATAGGCGATTGCCTTTGACGGTCGCCGGGCCCGGGCGATCCTGCATCAGCAGGTTGCCCGCCGGATCGTGGGCGAAGCTTTCCGGCGGATCGTCGCGGGTGTGGCGCACGCGGGTCAGGCGGTTGAGCGGGTCGTACTGGTAGTTGCGCTGGCCGTGGCGGGTGTCGGCGATGTGGTCGAGATTGCCGTTGAGGCTGTAGGCATAGTCGCGGCGGTACAGGTTTTTTTGCTGTTGGCTGACGGCGTGGGCCTTCAGTCGGCCCTGGTCGTCGTAGGTATATTCGCTGAGCAGCAGGCCTTGCTGGCGTTGCTGTTCACGGCCGGATTTGTACGTGTGACCTGTAAGACGCGCGCCATTGAGGTCGATGGCCGTCAGCGCACCGCCCTTGGCGTGGTGGTAGTCGAGTTTGCTGCCGTCCGGCAGGCGCAGGCGGTTGAGCTGGCCGCAGGCGTCGTAGCCATAGCGCAAGGTGCCCCAGCCCTGGTGCTCGGTGATCAGACGATCCTGCTGGTCGTACTCGAATTCCAGCGGATGGTCGTGGCCATCGTCGACACTGCTCAGTCGGCCCAGCGAGTCGTAGCGGTATTCGACCTGGATGCCATCGGGCAGCGTTTTGACCAATAGGCGCCCAGCCGAGTCCCGCTCATAAGCCGTGATCAGCTGCGAGCCGTCATCGCCGAACTCGGTTTTCTCCACCAAGTGGCCGTTGAGGTCGTAGGCGTACGCGGTGCGGCGGCCATCGAAACCGGTTTCCTGTCGGATCAGGCCGTTCGGCGTGTAGTCCAGCCGATATTTCTCGCCGGATTCGTTTTCGATTTCCGTCAGTAATAGCTGTGCGTTGTCGTAGCGGTACTGGAGCTGGGTGCCGTCGGGGTTGGTCCGACGGCTGACCAAGTGCAGGTCGTCGGCGTATTCGTAACGGGTGATGCGGCCCAGTTCATCGCGTTCGGCGGTGATCTTGCCGTAGGCGTTGTAGCTGAAGGCGCGAGTGGCGCCGGTAGGTAAAGTCGTCTGGATCAGTCGGCCGACGGCATCCCACTGATAACGGGTAACCGCACCGTGTTCATCCTGACGGGTCAGCTGCCGCCCCAGCACGTCATAGGAAAAGCGCCGCTGACCACCGTCCGGCAAGGTCTCTTCGAGCAACTGGCCCAAGGCATTCCAGACGAAGACATGCCGACTGGTGTCCGGGTAGCGGATCGACAGCAAGCGCCCCTGAGGGTCGTAGTGGTAATGGGTGATCTGGCCGTCCGGATCGGTGGCCTCGGTGACCTCACCCTGGGCATTGCGCTGATATTTCCACACCGCTTTGCCGCGATAGCGCGCGTGCAGGAAACCGTTGCGGTATTCGTAGGCCGTCGGCTCGTCTTCGGCCGGAATCAGCGCCACCAACCGTCCGACTTCGTCGTAACGGTATTCAGTGACGGCGCCGAGCGGATCCTGCTCGGCAATCAGCCGACCGTTGTCGTCGTAAGCCTTGAGCTGTTCGCCGCCATCTAGTTCTACCCGGCGCACCAATCGCGCCCGGTCGTCGTGGACATAAACCTCTTCACTGCCGTCGATGTTCTGGACGGTGACGCTGCCCTGGTCGTCCCAGACATAACGCGTGTCCATCTGCGAGAAAGACGCCCAGTGCCGGATGCAGCGCGCCGCCTTGCCGGACCGCTCCCACTCCCAGAAGAAACTCGCGCCACCAGCCAGTTGCCGCTGCAGGATCACGTGCTGGTCGTCGTAGTCGTAACGCTCGCTGTCGCCGGCGGCGTTGCTGGCCTCGATCAACTGATCGCGTTCGTCGTAGTGGTAGCTGACTAGCGTCTGCTCGGTGTGCCAGGCCTCGGCGAGGGTCTGGGCCGGGACAAAAACCTGATAATCGACGCCGACCAGATGGCTGCGGTCATAGCGCAACAGCAAGGCGCGACCGGCGCCGTTGTCGAGGCGCTGGATGCGCTGCTGACGGTCGCGGGTGATGCGCAAGCGGTTGTCGTAGGCGTCGCTGATCGCGGTCAGAAAACCGTCATGAAAGTGGTAGAAACGCGGCTCTTCGCCGGCCTGGGCGAGGATCAATTCTTCCAGTTCATCGCCCAGATAAATCGCCGCGCGCGACAAACTGTTGTGGATCGCCGGGCGTTCGTGGTTCGGCAGCGGGAACGTCGTGCGACGGTTTTCGTGGTCGATCCAGATGACCTGATCACCCTCGATCTCCAATCGATGGGCGAGCGAATGACTCCAGCCAAAGCCCAGGCCACAGTCGATCTCGGCGGCGCTGGTGCGATAGAGCCGGGTGAAGTCGAACGGCAGGATGCCGTCCAGGGCACCATCGGTGAGGGTCAGCAGTTCTTCGCCGGTGACCATCGAAACCGGGCAGCCGTTCTTGCAAGTGGACGGCACGCACGTGGCGCTGTCGCCGTTGGGGTTTTTCGCCTGATCCGGGACGTTGTCGCGGTGTTCGTTTTGCTTGAGCGTGGTGTTGCGTTTGGCATCCCAGCGCAGTTGCATCCGACCCTTTTTCAGCCCCGCGGCAACACCGCGTGCGGCGACTTTCTTATAGCGGTCGACGTACTCCATGAAGGTGCTGAGAATAGTGAAAGTGGCCTCGACGAAGCGCATCGCAAGACCCGCCAGCAACGCCCCGTACTTGATCCCGCGAAATGTGAGATAGGCCTTGGCGACGGGTATACCGACCCCCGTCCAGGCCAGTGCCAAAGCAATCAGAATATCGATCAGTACCGAGACAATGACTTGGCTGGCCACCTCTGCCGAGTTACCAGCCATTTCGCTAGGCGGTAACGCCGAAAGCCAAAGACTCGCAGCACGAAACAGCAGACAAAGCGCCGCTTCATCGCTAGCCAGCAACATGGCTTTTTCCATCGTTGCTGGTGATTGCTTCGCCAAATCGATGAGTTGCTGCGCACTACTGCCGAGTTGTTCAAGGTGAGCGCCTGGATTCTTAAGGATGTCAAAGACAAGGCTCAGTCCATCCCAAACGCCCATGACTGCTGCCCAACTTCCCGCCAGCATTCCGTTACCAGCGGCCACAAAAGTCGACTGCGACCACTGCGGTTTGAACCCCTCCCACTCTTTGCGCAGCCAGCCTTCCAGCTCTGAGGTCAAGCCATCGTAAGACGAGAAAAGATCATCGATTTGAGCCGGGGTAACTTCACTCTGGACATGAACACGATAGAACTTGCCGGGTGTACCTTCGAACTGTCCTTTACCGTTTTCATCAAGCGTGACCGGTGTGATCTCGCCGCCATCGACAGCAATCACATCAAGCGAAATATTCCCCAGCGGAATGTCATAAACCGATTCAAACTTGCTCTCGATTTCCAGAATTCCGCTCTTCGGGCACTGCGCAAAGCTGGAGAAAAAATCGTCATCACGACTGCTCACCGCGGTGGTGGTATTACCAAGTTTTATGAGCCGCTCCATGTCCATCAGCGACGGCATATCCGTAACTCGGCTAACCCTGTCCACATTCCTGCTCAAGAAGCTGCCAAGTTGCTGGCGATACAAACTCAACGTGTCTTTGAAACCGTCGAGCTCCTGCTCGATCCGTACGATCTGATCCATCAGTCCAGCTCCGTCATCAGGTAATCCACCAACGCTGATTTCGGCACTTGAGGCTGGTCCGGCGTCTCAAGAAGGCTCGTAACTTTGTGCCGCAACACACTTTCAGAAAACGCTTCGTAAAGGTCTGGACGGTCTTCGCTCAGCCACTTCAGCAAGTTGTTGATGCGGGTCGTGGCGGTCTCAGTGGCGAGGCGTTTGAGCAGCGATTCAGAAACTTCCCACCACGGAAAATCCCTGGCGGCTTTCAATGCACTGCCGGCGATATCGAGCGGTTGCCCATTGATCAAACAACGGTCAATGACAGGCATTAACTGCGTGGCGTTAACGTCGGCAGACTGAAGAATCGACAGCAAATAACGCCCATCCCAGAAACGAAAAAACACCGCGTTGCCGTTGGGCAAAAGAACTTGAGTGAGGCTGCGCAAATGCTCGACCAGCACTTCTTGAGAGGCAGAAGAAACTGCCAGCCAACCCCAATCGCGGGACTCGGTCGTAGCAACCCACTCCAGAAACTCACCATCAGCAGCGACGATTCCGACATAGGGCATCACCGCGTCCCACTCGGCATACGCGGTGTCGGCCCAGATCGGGCTCGGCGCTTGTGCGGTGATCGAGCGTTGCCAGGCAACAAATGGCTCAGCGGCGCTGGCATTGCTGAAAATCGCGAACAGTTGCTCCGACGGTTTCACTGGCTGGCGTTCCAGCCAGGCCCGAGGTGACAAGACATCAGGCGGCACAGACACCGTCCTTGCAGCGCTCGCACTCTTCGCAGAACGGCGCGTCACTTTGCAGGCTGAGTATTTGTGCGGCACTGAGCAGCGCCGCGGGGGCTGCTGCCAGTTTCAACGGGACGTCCGGCAAGCTGGGCGCAGCAGCCATGGCCGCCATCGGTGCGCCACCGACCTGGATCGGCACGCTGCTGAAAATTCCGCCGGGGCCGATGTTGATCCACTGCCCGCCCGCCTGAATGGTCGCGCTGGCGCCGCCGTCGATGACCACTTGCTGGCCGGCGCTGACGTGGAATTGCTGGCTGGCGTTGAGGGCCTGACTGGTCACGCGAATGTGCCGGTCACCGACCACCACCAAATGATCATCAAGTCGCACTTCGGTCTGGCGCTGGCCGTGGGTGATGCGCTTTTCGTCAGCCTTCAACTCATGGCGGGCGGTGCCGGTGACGACGATGCTGCGCTGGTTGTCGACCTGCACCTGTTGATCATTCAATACATGCTGAGTCCAGTTTCGCTGGGCGCGCAGGTAGATTTCCTCGCCGCCCTTGCGATCCTCGATGCGCAATTCGTTGTAACCACCGCCACCGGGACTACTTTGGCTGCGGAAAATGCTGCGGGTTTTGTCCGCCGGCAGATCGAGCGGCACCGGGGTCGCGGCGTTGGGCAGGCACCCCATGACCAGCGGCTTGTCGGCATCGGCGTCGACGAACCCCACCAGCACTTCCATGCCGACGCGCGGAATCATCACGCTGCCGTAGCGGTCGTGCGCCCAGCCAGTGGCGACACGCAGCCAGCAACTGGAATGCTCGTTGAGCTGACCGTCACGGTCCCAGGCCAGTTGAACCTTGACCCGACCGTACTCGTCGCAATGGATTTCGCTGTCAGTCGGGCCGGTAACCACGGCCGGTTGATAGCCGAGCATGCGGGGCTTTTCCGGCCCCAGCGAGGGGCGAAAAGCAATGTCCCACGGCGTCGCCAGAAAGGCATTGCGATACCCTTGGAAATCATCTGGGCTGTCGCTGGTGGCCGACTCTTCGAGGACCTGCGGCTGCCGCCCCCGGTGTTCGATTTCGGTGATCAACCACAGGTCATTCCATGCCTGACGCGGGTGTTCGGCGAGGTGTAGGAAATGCCCACTGACCAACGCAGATTCGTCGCCGCGACCTTCGGCCTGGCGGTAATCGGCGCCGTGGCGCTCCAAGGCCCGTTGTGCCAGATGCTTGCCGTGTTCGCGGTCGGTGAATTGGCCAGGGAAGTGGTAGTCCTCAAGCACCGGTCGCTGTTCGCTGTCCAGGCGGCTTTCGAGTTGCAGGTGTGGTTTGTGGAAGTCGTAATCCCGGCGAGTGACCGCCGTAGTACGGGTTTCCAGGCGCACGTTGAACCGCTTGATCGCTGGCGCATCCGCTGCCATCCCGCTACCTGGCAAGTACAGCGTCGGCTCGGGTAGTCGAGGGAAAACCGTCTGGTCATCGCCGAACACCAGCAAGTGCCCATCGGGGCTGTGCTGGAAGTGGTAATGAATACCGATTTCGGCACACAGACGTTGAATGAATGCCAGATCGCTTTCGGCGTACTGCACGCAGTACTCGCGCTCGGGGTAGTCGCTGCCGAGCCGGAACTCGAAGGCGTCACGCTGGATGCCGTGGTCTTTGAGGATTTGCGTGACGATGGTCGGCACGCTTTTGTGCTGGAAAATCCGCTGATTAATGCGCTGACCCAGGTATGCCAGACGCGGCAC
Source organism: Pseudomonas sp. Tn43 (assembly GCF_014192635.1). Classification (NCBI taxonomy): domain Bacteria; kingdom Pseudomonadati; phylum Pseudomonadota; class Gammaproteobacteria; order Pseudomonadales; family Pseudomonadaceae; genus Pseudomonas; species Pseudomonas sp. Tn43. Next base: position 217,626 of record NZ_JACHYG010000005.1, on the reverse strand, counting down.
GAGACTGATTTGATAGCCTGTCAGACGATGACTGGAATCGCTCTGGCCAACACGAAAAATCTGACCGTGAATACCGGAACCGTGCGCATCGAAACTCAGAAATGCCTGACGGTGCAGCAGGCTTTCGAGTTCCAGGTCCGGGCGCTCGCTGACCAGTTCCAGGTCAAAACGATAGGGTTGGCTGATGGCTTCCTTGCCCGTGAACTCAAGTACCTTGAGCTCATTCTGGACGCCGTCGAGGGTCAACGTGAAACGCGGTTGATTGGCAGGCGCGAACATCCGATGTGTCTCTGCAGAATGAAGGCGGGCGATTCTGCATGAGCGACAAGGGGTGTTGACGTGGGGACAAGGAAATCAGATTTGCCCTACTTTTTTAAGGATTTTTCCTTCAAAAATCGGTGTGTTTTGCTACAGACATTCCCTGCAAAAGTAGTGTGTTGCAGCGGGTGGCCTCTTCGCGGGCAAGCCTCGCTCCTACAGTTCTGCGGTGGATCATGAATCCTGTAGGAGCGAGGCTTGCCCGCGAAGGCGGCATCAAAAACATCAACCCCTTCCCCACAAACCAAAAAAAACGGCCCGCCTCCAAAGGAAGCGGACCGTTTTCATGTAGCCGAAGGGTCAGAGCATCAGCTCATCCCCATCACTTGTTCAGGCGGAAATCTGCCTCGGCAGCCGCAAAGCGCTGAAGCATGCCGTGAGTCGGCGTGCCCAGCTTGCTGACGATGTAGATCGCCAGGCTGGCGAAGATGAAACCAGGAATGATTTCGTACAGGCCCAGCAGTTCGAAGTGTTTCCAGACGATCACGGTGATCGCGCCGACCAGGATACCGGCCAGTGCGCCGTTGCGGGTCATGTCTTTCCAGATCACGGAGATCAGGACAACCGGACCGAACGCAGCACCGAAACCGGCCCAAGCGTAGCTGACCAGACCCAGTACACGGTTTTCCGGGTTAGCCGCCATCGCAATGGCGATCAGGGCAACCAGCAGCACCATGGCGCGACCGACCCAGACCAGTTCAACCTGGGAAGCGCTTTTACGCAGGAAGGTTTTGTAGAAGTCTTCGGTCAGGGCGCTCGAGCACACCAGCAGCTGGCAGCTCAGGGTACTCATTACCGCCGCCAGAATGGCCGACAGCAGTACACCGGCAACCCACGGGTTGAACAGGATTTTGGCCAGTTCGATGAATACACGCTCGTGGTTTTCACTCACTGGCATTGCCACGGCAGGGTTTGCCGAGAAGTAAGCGATGCCGAAGAAACCTACAGCGACCGTACCGCCCAGGCACAGGATCATCCAGGCCATGGAAATGCGACGCGCCTTGGCAATCGACTTGACCGAATCCGCCGCCATGAAACGCGCCAGGATATGCGGCTGGCCGAAGTAGCCCAAGCCCCAGCCCATCAGCGAGATAATGCCGACGAAGGTGGTGTTTTTCAGCATGTCGAAGTTGCTGGCGTCTTGCGCTTCGATGGCCAGGAACGTGGTATCGATGCCGCCGGTCGCCAGCAGCACAATGATCGGCGTCAGCAGCAAGGCGAAGATCATCAATGTGGCTTGTACGGTGTCCGTCCAGCTCACTGCCAGGAAACCGCCGACGAAGGTGTAGGCAATCGTCGCCGCAGCACCGGCCCACAGCGCTGTCTCGTAAGACATGCCGAAGGTACTTTCGAACAGACGGGCGCCGGCCACGATGCCGGAAGCGCAGTAGATGGTGAAGAACACCAGGATCACCACCGCAGAGATAATCCGCAGCAGGCCGCTTTTATCTTCAAAACGGCTGGAGAAATAATCCGGCAGGGTCAGTGCATCGCCGTTGTGCTCGGTCTGCACGCGAAGACGGCCGGCGACGAACAGCCAGTTCAGGTAAGCACCGATGATCAGGCCGATAGCGATCCAGCTTTCGGAAAGACCGGACATGTAGATAGCGCCTGGCAGGCCCATCAACAACCAGCCGCTCATGTCGGAAGCACCGGCAGAGAGTGCGGTCACGACGCTGCCCAGGCTACGACCGCCCAGAATGTAGTCAGAAAGGTTGTTGGTGGAGCGATAGGCCATGAAGCCGATCAGCACCATTGCTGCGATGTAGATCACGAACGTGATCAGGGTTGGATTGCTTACGCTCATTGAGTTACGCCCTGGCATTGTTTTTATGTAACGGCGGCTGGTGAACCGCTCGCAAACGACGACGTTTGACAGACGATCCGGATCCCGCGCATTTATGACTGATGTTTCCCCAGGAAAGCCATCAGCCGGCACACCGGTTTTTCGACCGGTTGCACCTTGGCCGCGAATGCTATTCAACATTGCAAATAAGGTGCAACCAGTTTCGTACGAATAAGTTGCACCTAGTCGGATTTTTCTTACAAAGGGTCGATTTTGCTCCTTTTTAGGGCGTTTTTCCGGTTGCACTAGAATTAAAAGCACCAAGCAGGCGCGGGAGGAGGCAGCAAAATCAGTTTCCTGACGAGCTGCTTATTATTCCGACAAAAAAAGGGTTGCACCCGGTTGCACCTCGACCGACGCACCGCTAATCTTGCCGCCAGCTGATGCCACGCGGTCGTGGCAAACATGAGGATAAAAAAATATGGCTACCACCACTCTTGGGGTCAAACTTGACGACCCGACCCGCGAACGCCTCAAGGCCGCCGCGACCTCGATTGATCGCACGCCGCACTGGCTGATCAAGCAGGCAATTTTCAATTACCTGGAAAAACTCGAGGGTGGTGCAACCCTGTCCGAGCTGAACGGTTTGAACGGCAAGGAAATTGACGAAGCGGGCGAGATCCATATTGATCACGCCCATCAGTGCTTCCTGGAATTCGCCGAAAGCATCCTGCCGCAATCGGTGCTGCGCGCTTCGATCACCGCTGCCTACCGTCGCCCGGAACCTGAAGTGGTGCCGATGCTGATCGAGCAAGCGCGCCTGCCGGCCCCGATGGCCGACGCCACTAACAAGCTCGCCGCCTCGATTGCCGAGAAATTGCGCAATCAGAAAAGCGCCGGCGGCCGTGCCGGGATTGTTCAGGGCCTGTTGCAGGAGTTTTCCCTGTCGTCCCAGGAAGGCGTGGCACTGATGTGCCTGGCCGAAGCGCTGTTGCGTATTCCGGACAAAGGCACCCGCGACGCGCTGATCCGCGACAAAATCAGCACCGGCAACTGGCAGCCGCACCTGGGCAACAGCCCATCGCTGTTCGTCAACGCCGCCACCTGGGGCTTGCTGCTGACCGGCAAACTGGTCGCCACCCATAACGAAGCGGGCCTGACCTCCTCCCTGAGCCGCATCATCGGCAAGAGCGGCGAGCCGATGATCCGCAAGGGCGTCGACATGGCCATGCGCCTGATGGGCGAGCAGTTCGTTACCGGCGAAACCATCGCCGAAGCCCTGGCCAACGCCAGCAAGTTCGAAACCAAAGGCTTCCGTTATTCCTACGACATGCTGGGTGAAGCCGCACTCACCGAGCACGACGCCCAGAAATACCTGGCCTCGTACGAACAAGCCATTCACTCGATCGGCAAAGCCTCCCACGGTCGTGGGATTTATGAAGGCCCGGGCATTTCGATCAAGCTGTCCGCACTGCACCCGCGTTATAGCCGCGCCCAGTACGAGCGCGTGATGGACGAGCTGTACCCGCGCCTGCTGTCGCTGACTCTGTTGGCCAAGCAATACGACATCGGTCTGAACATCGACGCCGAAGAAGCCGACCGCCTCGAGCTGTCGCTGGATCTGCTGGAGCGCCTGTGCTTCGAGCCGCAACTGACTGGCTGGAACGGCATCGGTTTCGTGATCCAGGCGTACCAGAAACGTTGCCCTTATGTGATCGACTACGTGATTGACCTGGCTCGCCGCAGCCGTCATCGCCTGATGATTCGCCTGGTGAAAGGCGCGTACTGGGACAGCGAAATCAAGCGCGCCCAGGTCGAAGGCCTGGAAGGCTATCCGGTCTACACCCGCAAGGTGTACACCGACGTGTCCTACATTGCCTGCGCACGCAAACTGCTGTCGGTGCCGGAAGTCATTTATCCACAGTTCGCCACGCACAACGCCCACACTTTATCGGCCATTTACCACATCGCCGGTCAGAACTATTACCCAGGTCAGTACGAGTTCCAGTGCCTGCACGGCATGGGCGAACCCCTGTACGAACAGGTTGTAGGCAAAGTTTCCGAAGGCAAGCTGAACCGTCCGTGCCGCGTATACGCTCCGGTTGGCACGCACGAAACACTGCTGGCGTACCTGGTGCGTCGCCTGCTGGAAAACGGCGCGAACACTTCGTTCGTCAACCGCATCGCCGACCAGTCCATTTCGATTCAGGAGCTGGTGGCCGATCCAGTGGCCAGCATCGAGCAGATGGCGACGCTGGAAGGCGGTTTCGGCCTGCCGCACCCGCGCATCCCGCTGCCGCGCGATCTTTATGGTGCCGAGCGCGCCAACTCCAGCGGCATCGACATGGCCAACGAACATCGTCTGGCTTCGCTGTCGTGCGCTTTGTTGGCCACCGCACACAACAACTGGAAAGCGGCGCCGATGCTCGGTTGCGCCTCCAGTAGCGAAACCCCGGCGCCCGTCCTGAACCCGTCGGATCTGCGTGACGTGGTGGGTCATGTGCAGGAAGCTACCGTCGAAGACGTCGACAATGCAATTCAGTGCGCCCTGAACGCCGCCCCGATCTGGCAGGCGACCCCGCCAGCCGAACGTGCTGCGATTCTGGAACGTGCCGCCGATTTGATGGAAGGCGAGATCCAGCCGTTGATGGGCCTGTTGGCTCGTGAAGCCGGCAAGACTTTCGCCAACGCCATCGCCGAAGTGCGTGAAGCCGTGGACTTCCTGCGTTATTACGCGGTGCAGGCACGCAACGATTTTACCAACGATGCCCACCGCCCATTGGGCCCAGTGGTCTGCATCAGCCCGTGGAACTTCCCGCTGGCGATCTTCAGTGGTCAGGTCGCTGCGGCCCTGGCCGCCGGTAACCCGGTACTGGCCAAACCTGCGGAACAAACCCCGCTGGTGGCGGCTCAAGCCGTGCGCTTGCTGCTCGAAGCCGGGATTCCGGAAGGCGTGTTGCAACTGCTGCCGGGCCGTGGCGAAACCGTCGGCGCCCGCCTGGTCGGCGACGATCGGGTCAAAGGCGTGATGTTCACCGGTTCCACCGAAGTCGCGCGTCTGCTGCAACGCAACATCGCCGGTCGTCTGGACGCTCAGGGGCGTCCGATTCCGTTGATCGCCGAAACCGGTGGCCAGAACGCGATGATCGTCGACTCCTCGGCGCTGACCGAACAAGTAGTCATTGACGTGGTGTCGTCGGCCTTCGACAGCGCCGGTCAACGCTGCTCGGCGCTGCGGGTGCTTTGCCTGCAGGAAGATTCCGCTGACCGTGTCATCGAAATGCTCAAGGGCGCCATGGCGGAATGCCGCCTCGGTAATCCAGAGCGTCTGAGCGTGGACATCGGCCCGGTGATCGACGCCGAAGCCAAGGCAGGCATCGAGAAGCACATCCAGGCCATGCGCGACAAAGGTCGCAACGTGTACCAGGTAGCCATCGCCAACACAGAAGAAGTCAAACGTGGCACTTTCGTGATGCCGACCCTGATCGAACTGGAAAGCTTCGACGAGCTGCAACGGGAAATCTTCGGCCCGGTGCTGCACGTGGTGCGCTACAAGCGCAAGGATATCGATCAACTGATCGGCCAGATCAACGCTTCCGGCTACGGCCTGACCCTGGGCGTACACACGCGCATCGACGAGACCATCGCCAAGGTGATCGACAACGTCAACGCCGGCAACATCTACGTGAACCGCAACATCGTCGGTGCTGTAGTCGGCGTGCAACCGTTCGGCGGTGAAGGCCTGTCGGGTACTGGCCCGAAAGCCGGTGGTCCGTTGTACCTGTACCGCCTGCTGTCGACGCGTCCTACCGATGCAATCGAAAAATCCTTCGCTCGGGACGATGCCGTCGCTGCACCGGACGTTCGTCTGCGTGATGCCATGAGCAAACCGCTGACAGCGCTCAAAGCCTGGGCCGAGAGCAACAAGCTCGCTGACTTGAGCACCTTGTGCGTGCAGTTTGCCGCGCAGTCGCAGAGCGGGATCACCCGTGTTCTGGCCGGCCCGACCGGCGAACGCAACAGCTACGCCATCCTGCCGCGCGAACACGTGCTGTGCCTGGCAGAGGTCGAAGGCGATCTGCTGACTCAATTGGCTGCGGTATTGGCCGTGGGCGGCTCGGCGGTATGGCCGGAAGGCGAACCGGGCAAAGCTCTGTTCGCACGCCTGCCGAAAGAAGTTCAGGCGCGGATCAAGCGGGTTGCCGACTGGACCAAGGACGAAGTGGTGATCGATGCGGTTCTGCATCATGGCCATTCCGACCAGTTGCGTGCGGTGTGCCAGCAAGTGGCCAAGCGTGCCGGGGCGATCGTTGGGGTTCATGGTTTGTCGCAGGGCGAGACCAACATTGCGTTGGAGCGTCTGGTGATCGAGCGGGCGTTGAGCGTTAACACTGCTGCGGCGGGTGGTAATGCCAGCCTGATGACGATCGGCTAAACCCTCCTCGTGATCGTTCCCACGCTCTGCGTGGGAATGCCTCCTGTGACGCTCTGCGTCACGCCGTTTGGGGACGCGGAGCGTCCCGGGCTGCATTCCCACGCTCTGCGTGGGAACGATCATGACCGTCCTCCCCAGCTTTATCCTTCCCTCTCGTTCTGCCTCTCCATCACGCTCATCAATCATCCTGTTCACCCCGCCCTTCCCACATCTAGACTCGGTCCATTCCAAAAAAAGGTAGGCCGCCATGTCCGAGACGTTGCTCAGTTCCCGCAATCTGGCTTTCGAGCTGTATGAAGTCCTTGATGCCGAAGGCCTGACTCAGCGTGAGCGGTTCGCCGAGCACAACCGCGAGACCTTCGATGCGGCCATCGGTACTGCCCGCAACATCGCCGAGAAGTTCTTCGCCCCGCACAACCGCAAGGGCGACGAGAACGAACCGCGCTATGAGAACGGTCAGGCAATTCTGATTCCGGAAGTGAAGCCGGCGGTGGATGCGTTCCTTGAAGCCGGTTTCCTCAACGCCGCGCGCAGTTTCGACGCCGGCGGCATGCAACTGCCTACGCTGCTGTCGCAAGCGTGCTTTGCGCACTTTCAGTCGGCCAACGCGGCGTCGACTTCTTACCCGTTCCTGACCATGGGCGCGGCGAACCTGATCGAAAGCTTCGGCACCGATGAACAGAAGCAGCGTTTCCTGCAACCGATGATCAACGGTCGTTTCTTCGGCACCATGGCCCTGACCGAGCCTCACGCAGGCTCCTCGCTGTCGGATATTCGTACCCGCGCCGAGCTTGCATCCGATGGCACCTACCGCCTCAAGGGCAACAAGATTTTCATCTCCGGCGGCGACCACCCGCTGTCGGAAAACATCGTGCACATGGTGCTGGCCAAACTGCCGGACGCGCCGGCCGGGGTGAAAGGCATTTCGCTGTTTATCGTGCCCAAGTTTCTGGTCAACGATGACGGCAGCCTGGGCAAACGCAACGACGTGTTGCTGGCCGGGTTGTTCCACAAGATGGGCTGGCGTGGCACCACTTCCACCGCGCTGAACTTCGGCGACAATGGCGAGTGTGTCGGCTATCTGGTGGGCAAGCCGCACCACGGTTTGAGCTACATGTTCCAGATGATGAACGAGGCGCGGATCGGCGTCGGCATGGGCGCGGTAATGCTCGGTTACGCCGGGTATCTGTACTCACTGGAGTACGCTCGCGAACGTCCGCAAGGCCGCGTTCCCGACAGTAAAGACCCAACCACCGCCCCCGTGGCAATCATTCAGCACGCCGACGTCAAACGCATGCTGCTGACCCAGAAGGCTTATGTAGAAGGCGCGTTCGACCTTGGTTTGTACGCGGCGCGACTGTTCGACGACACCACCACGCTTGAGACTGAAGCCGAACGCAAACAAGCCCATGAGCTGCTGGATTTACTGACGCCGATCGTCAAATCCTGGCCGTCGGAGTTTTGCCTGAAGGCCAACGAACTGGCGATCCAGATTCTCGGCGGCCACGGTTACACCCGTGAGTACCCGGTGGAGCAGTATTACCGCGACAACCGACTGAACCCGATCCATGAAGGGACTCACGGCATTCAGTCGCTGGACTTGCTGGGGCGCAAGCTGGCGCAGAACGGGGGCGCGGGGCTCAAGCAATTGATCCGTCTGATCGCCGACACCGCCGCACGTGCACAGACGCATCAATCGCTGACGCCGCTGCGTGAGCCGTTGGAGAAACTGGTGGCCCGCCTGCAAACCGTGACCATCGGCCTGCTGACCGATCTGGCCCAAGGCAAGGTCAATTGCAGCCTGGCGAATTCGGCGCTGTACCTGAAAGTGTTCGGGCATACGGTGATCGGCTGGCGCTGGCTGGAACAGGCGATTCGTGCCGAGGAAGGGTTGGCCAAAGGGAACTCGGCGGACGTGAGCTTCTATAAAGGCAAACTGCAGGCGGCGCGGTATTTTCTGACGTGGGAAGTGCCGGGTTGTCACCATGAGCTGGCGATTCTTGAGGCGCGGGATGATGTGTGTTTGACGATGCAGGATGAGTGGTTCTGACACCCTCTCACTGATCGTTCCCACGCTCTGCGTGGGAATGCCTCAGGGGACGCTCCGCGTTCCAATGGGACGCGGAGCGTCCCGGGCTGCATTCCCACGCAGAGCGTGGGAACGATCGGTCAACACAATTTTTAGCTGAGTTTGAAACTGCCCATCTGCCGCGCCAGATCATCCGCCAACCGCTGCAACATCTGACAATCCTCACGGCAAGCCCTGACTTCCCCCGCTGTCGCTCGAGCCAAATCAGAAATCCCCTGCACATTCCGGTTGATTTCTTCGGTCACCGCCGACTGCTCTTCCGTCGCCGTGGCTACCTGGTGGTTCATGTCGCTGATGCGCTCGACCTGTCCGGTAATCGCCGTTAACGACGCCCCGGTGCGCTGGCTCGACTCAACGCCGGTGCCGGTCGCCGCTTGTCCGGCGTGCATGGAAGACACCGCATTCTCCGCGCCCTGCTTGAGGCTGCCGATCATCTGCTGGATCTCGTCGGTGGACGCCTGAGTCCGCCGCGCCAATGTCCGCACTTCATCGGCCACCACGGCAAACCCGCGCCCCATGTCCCCGGCCCGCGCCGCTTCGATGGCCGCATTCAAAGCCAAAAGATTGGTTTGCTCGGAAATCCCGCGAATCACCGCCAACACTTGATCGATGGACGCCACTTGATGGGCCAACTCGCCCACCGCACCGGCGGCGATACCAATCTCATCGGACATGCTTTCGATATGCCGAATCGAGCCGCCCACGACTTCCCGCGCCTGCAATGCTTCATCCCGCGCGGTTTGCGAAGCGACGGCTGCATTGCCAGCGTTCTGCGCGATTTCCTGCACGGTCAGGCCCATTTCGTGAACGGCGGTGGCGACCATATCGGTCATTTCCTGCTGATGGCCCGAGCGTTCGGCCGTGTTATCCACCACACGCGCCACTTGGCCGACCGCCGTGCGCAAACGCTCACTGGTGGCCAGGACTTCGCCGATCATGTCGCGCTGACTTTCCAGGAAGCGATTGAAGCCACGAGCGAGGTCACCCAGTTCATCGGCGCGGCTGGAATCTAACCTGTGGGTCAAATCTCCACCACCGCTACCGATGGCAACCAACGCTGCTGTTACCTGACGAATCGGTCGCACCAATCCACGGGCCAGCAACACCACCAGCAACAGGCAAACCAGTGCCACCGCCAGACCGATGCCGCCGCTCATCCACATCGCGCGGCGGGCTTCGGCGTAGATCTGCGACTGTGGCACTTCGGCCACCAGGGTCCAGCCCAGATCACGTAGCGGCAGGCTCAGCGCCAGAAAATCTTCGCCATCGCGGATAAAACGGCTGGTGGCAAACGCGGTGGCGCCAGGGCGCTGCCCCATGACCGCTTGCGCCGCCGAAGCGCCGATTTGCTCGACCAGCGTGCGTTTGCCGCTGAACTGCGCCTGGGGGTGAACCTGGATCAAACCGTCGGAGCGCACCAGATAGACCTTGCCGCGCTCACCGAAATTGAAATCGTGGATCAGCTCCGACAGTTCTTTCATGCTCAGGCCCAGCCCGGCGACGCCCACGACTTTACCGGCCTGCTCGACCTTGAGGTCGATGAACAGCGCCAACTCGCCGGTGGCGGTGTCATTGTCGATATTGAGGGTGCGCGGCTGGTTGCTGTCGAGGAACGAATAGAACCAGGCGTCGTTGGGATTGGAACGGCTGAGCGTGCGATCCAGGCCTTTTTCATTGAAGTAATGGCTAGACGCGGCCCCGATAATCAGCGCGGTAAAGGCTTTATGCTCGGCGCGGATGCCTTCCAGATAGTTCACGAAGGTGTCGGTCTGGGCGCTGTTCTCGCCCCCGGCCAACCAGTCGCGCACCATGCTGTTACTGGCGATGTCCTTGGCGGCGGTGAGCGGTTGAACGAGGATTCGTTCGATGTCGTTGCGCATCGCCTCGATGCTCGACGGCAGCGCTTGTTCGACCAGATAGCGCTGGGCGAGGCGGTTGACCACGAGGGTATAAACGCCAACCACGATCAGAATACTGACCAGCAGGGCGGTGCCCATGCTCAGGATCAACTGCCATTGAATACTGCGTCGCCAGAACTGCATGGAGCACCCCCAAAGAATAAGAGGCTGAAACACTGCAACAGCCATGCCGATTGTATACAACGCAAACGACAATTTATTCTTTGGTTGTGCGCAAAGCTGATCAGGCCTGATTGATGGTCTTGGCGATCACTTCAACCGTGGCGCTGACTTGCTCTTGGTAACGGTCGAGTTCTTGCTGGTGACGCTTTTGCATTTCGATCTGCTGCGAACACAGATTCATCGCCGCCAGCACCAGCAAGCGGTCACCGATCAGCGTCGGGTATTTCTTTTTGGTCTCGGCCAGGGCGGCCTTCAACATTAAAGCGGCGTCCAGCAGGGTCTGCTCTTCCCCGGCCGGCGCCTTGATCGAATAGTCCTCCCCCAGAATCGAGACGACTTTTACCCCCGGGGCGCCATAACTCATGCGCTGACAGGGCCGGCGCTGACGCGCTCAACCAAGGCCTGAATACGTGCGGCAGTGGCGCCTTGTCTCTCTTCCTGTTCCATCAGGCTCAGTTGCAGGCTTTCGTTTTCATCCTTGACCTGGGCCAGTTCCGCGCTCAGGGATTGATTGGTGCCGAGCAGGCTCTGGTTCTGCTGCACCAGGTCGCTGACCAGTTGTTCCAATTGGCTTAGGGATGCTTCCAACATTTTGATTTTCCGGGCATTTTCAAAGGGCGCGTACGATAAAGAAAAGTCACCACTGACGCCAGGGTTATTCGGGCGCAAGGCCTTGATTTTGCTGGCGGGCGACCTTCCTCGCGAGTTTTAAAGACTGTGTTTGGCGGATCTGGTTCCTGCACTTCGTCGCCGCGGCCCTTGCGCGACAAAAACGCGCGCCGCTCAAGACTTTAGTCGTATGACCGATAAGTCATGCATACAGCAGTCTCAGCCCCGCACGGATGCGCTTTTTTCGGTGAACATCATGTCTTTACGAAACATCAATATCGCACCGCGGGCGTTCCTCGGTTTTGCCTTGATTGGCGGCCTGATGCTGGTTCTGGGTGTATTCGCGCTGAACCAGATGAGCAAGATTCGCGGTGCCGCCGAGCAAATCACCTCCAACAGCGTACCGAGCATCAAAAGCCTCGATGAGTTCACTCAGCTGACCCTGCGCCTGCGCGTGCTGTCTTATCGTCTGCTGGTGAACCGCGAGCCGGACGTCCAGCAGAAAACCATGGACCTGCTGGAAACCCGTAACCAGCAGATTCGAGCGGCTCAAGCCATCTACGAAAAACTGATCGCCAGCCCGCAGGAACGTGCGACCTATGATCAATATGTGCAGTTGCTGGGGCAGTATCGCCAGATCGAAGACCGGATGAAGAGCCTGTCGCGCAACAATCAGATCGACGAACTGCGCACGCTGCTCAATACCGATTTGCTGACGAACTCTGAAGCCGTCAACTCTGTGCTCAGCCGTTTGCTGGAGATCAACACTCAGCAGTCCCTCGACACCAATCAGCAAGCCGTCGACCAATACGCCTCGGCCTTCAACCTGACGGTGACCCTGCTGATCATCGCCACCGGCCTGACTTTGCTGTTTGCCTGGCTGCTGACTAACAGCATTACCAGGCCAATCGCCAACGCCCTGAGCGCCGCCGAAGAAATCGCCGAAGGCAACCTCACGCGCCCGATCACCGTCGACGGTAAAGATGAAGCCGGTCGTTTGCTGGCCGCGATGGCGAAGATGCAGGACAAACTGCGCGACACCTTGCAACAGATTTCCGGTTCGGCCACGCAACTGGCGTCCGCCGCGGAGGAGCTCAACAGCGTTACCGACGAAAGCGCCCGGGGCCTGACTCAGCAGAACAACGAAATCGAACAGGCCGCCACGGCCGTTAACGAAATGACCAGTGCCGTGGAAGAAGTCGCGCGCAATGCCGTGAGCACCTCCGAAGCCTCGAAAAATGCCACCACGTCGGCGGGTGACGGCCGTGACCTGGTGCAGGAAACCGTCAGTGCGATCGAGCGCATGAGCGCCGACGTGCAGAGCACTGCCACCCTGATCGGTGATCTGGCCAACGAGTCGCGCGACATCGGCAAGGTGCTGGACGTGATTCGCGGCCTGGCGGACCAGACCAACCTGTTGGCATTGAACGCCGCCATCGAAGCCGCCCGTGCCGGTGAAGCCGGTCGTGGTTTTGCAGTCGTTGCCGACGAAGTGCGTGCCCTCGCTCATCGCACCCAGCAGTCGACCAGCGAAATCGAACGCATGATCGGCAGTATCCAGAGCGGCACCGAACACGCCGTGGATTCGATGCGCAACAGCACCGAACGCGCCGAGTCGACCTTGAGCATCGCCCGTGGAGCAGGCCTGTCGCTGGATACCATCAACAGCGCCATCGTCGAAATCAACGAACGCAACCTGGTGATCGCCAGCGCGGCCGAAGAGCAGGCACAGGTGGCCCGTGAAGTGGACCGCAATCTGGTGAACATTCGTGACCTGTCGGTGCAATCGGCCACGGGTGCCAACCAGACAAGCGCGGCCAGCAACGAGCTGTCGCGCCTGGCGCTGGACCTGAACAACATGGTTGGGCGGTTTAGCCTCTAATCCTGTGGCGAGGGGGCTTGCCCCCGTTCGGCTGCGCAGCAGTCGTAGAATCCGGGGCCGCTGCGCGACCCAACGGGGGCAAGCCCCCTCGCCACAGTTATCTCATCCGGCTCATCGTTAAAAGCTTTTTGACAGCATCACATTTCAACAGGTTAGAATCGCTGGCACGCAGACTGCATGGTCAGTTTGTGCCCGCCTTTAGCTTTCTGGAGTATTGCCTTTGAATGCGACGACCATCAACAGCCTGTTCTTGATCGGCGCGTTGCTGGTAGGTGCGAGCATTCTGGTGAGCTCACTTTCATCGCGCCTCGGGATCCCGATTCTGGTGATCATCCTCGCGGTGGGCATGTTGGCCGGTGTCGACGGTGCCGGCATTATTTTCGATAACTACCCTACGGCTTATCTGGTCGGCAACCTTGCCTTGGCAGTGATCCTGCTCGATGGCGGCTTGCGCACCCGGGTGGCGAGTTTCCGCGTGGCATTATGGCCGGCGCTGTCGCTGGCCACTGTCGGGGTGTTGATTACCACGGGGCTGACCGGAATGGCGGCGGCGTGGTTGTTTGACCTCAATATGATTCAGGGCCTGCTGATCGGCGCCATCGTCGGCTCCACCGATGCCGCCGCCGTGTTCTCGCTGCTGGGCGGCAAGGGCTTGAACGAACGGGTGAGCGCGAGCCTGGAAATCGAATCCGGCAGCAACGATCCGATGGCGGTGTTCCTCACCGTGACCCTGATCGACATGCTCGCCAGCGGCGAGACCGGCCTGCACTGGAGTCTGCTGGCGCATTTGGTGCGTGAATTCGGCATCGGCGGTGTGATCGGCCTGGGCGGTGGCTGGCTGATGCTGCAACTGGTCAACCGTATCAATCTGGCCACCGGCCTTTATCCGATTCTGGTGATTGCTGGCGGTCTGGCGGTGTTTGCCCTGACCAACGCCCTGCACGGCAGCGGTTTTTTGGCGGTTTACTTGTGCGGGCTGGTGATCGGCAATCGCCCGGTGCGCAGTCGCCACGGTATTTTGCACATGCTCGACGGCATGGCCTGGCTGGCGCAGATCGGCATGTTCCTGGTGCTGGGGTTGTTGGTCACGCCCCATGACCTGCTGCCGATTGCCTTGCCCGCACTGGGCCTGGCGCTGTGGATGATCCTGTTTGCCCGCCCGCTGTCTGTGCTGGTCGGCCTGTTGCCCTTCAAGGCATTCCATGGCCGCGAAAAGGCATTCATTTCCTGGGTTGGCCTGCGCGGTGCCGTACCGATCATTCTGGCGGTATTTCCGCTGATGGCGGGGCTACCCAATGCCCAGCTGTATTTCAATCTGGCGTTCTTTATTGTGCTGGTGTCGCTGCTGCTGCAAGGCACGAGCCTGCCCTGGGTTGCCAAGCTGTTGAAAGTGACCGTCCCGCCGGAGCCCTTACCGATTTCCCGATCGGCGCTGGAAGTGCATGTCACCAGTGAATGGGAGCTGTTCGTGTATCGCCTGGGTGCCGAGAAATGGTGCATTGGATCCCCTCTTCGCGAGCTGAAAATGCCCGAAGGGACCCGTATCGCTGCCCTGTTTCGTGGCCAACAATTGCTCCATCCGTCGGGTAGCACGGTGCTTGAAGTCGATGATTTGCTCTGTGTAATCGGCCATGAACACAACCTTCCGGCCCTCGGAAAACTCTTCAGTCAGGCCCCGCAACGGGGGCAGGATTTGCGCTTCTTCGGCGACTTCGTACTCGAAGGAGACGCCCAGCTGGCCGCGGTTGCCGCCCTGTACGGGTTGCAAGTCGAAGGCATCGATCCAAACATGTCCCTGGGCCACTTCATTGCCCAGAAAGTGGGCGGTGCACCCGTAGTGGGCGACCAGGTGGAATGGAACAACACACTGTGGACCGTCGCTGTCATGGAGGGGAACAAGATTGGTAAGGTAGGCGTCAGATTCCCCGAAGGAAGTCGCCCGGGTCCCGGCTTGTTCCTCTAAACTCCACTCTTCGTCAGTTTTCGATCGGTCTTTATGTCAACCCTGCGCACTGTTTTCATCATGGCCCTGCTGGGCTTGAGTCTTTCCATCAACACACTGAAAGCCGCCGAACCGCCCTCCAGCGCAGCCGTGCAGGCGAGCCTGGACAAGATCGCCGAGCGCAAGCTGCCGGAAGCCGATCAGAAGGCCCTGCAAAGCGTTTTGCAAGGCACGTTGACGCAACTGGCCAACAGGCGTGATTACGAGCAAAAACTAGTTGATCTCAAGCAGCAGCTGGCTAGCGCGCCAAAGCAGAACATCGAGAACCAGCGTGAACTGGCTCGCCTGAAGGTCAACCATGTGGTGCCGGTGGCGCAACGCTACGCCAAAGAAACCATTCAGCAGCTTGAGCAGTTATTGACCGAACGCTCGACGCAGCAAAGCGATCTGCAAAAGGCACTGGCCGAGGCCAACAGTCTGGTGATCACTGCCCAGACCCGTCCTGAGCGTGCCCAGGCGGAAATTTCCGCCAGCCAGACGCGCATTCAGCAAATCAATAACATCCTCAAAATCGGCAAGGACAACGGCAAGACGCTCAGCGCTGAACAGCGCGACCAGCTCAACGCCGAGCTTGCGGCACTGAACGCACTGATCCCGTTGCGTCGCCAGGAGTTGGCCGGTAACAGTCAGCTGCAGGATTTGGGCAACAGCCAGCATGACCTGCTCACGGAAAAGTCCAATCGCCTGGATCAGGAGATCCAGGAGCTGCAAACCCTGATCAACCAGAAGCGCCTGGCCCAGTCTCAAGAGACCGTTACCCAGCAGTCCATCGAAGCGCAGAAGGCCGGCGGCAGCAGCCTGCTGGCCACCGAAAGCGCGGCCAACCTGAAGCTCTCCGATTACCTGCTCAAAAGCACCGACCGTCTCAATGAAGTCACCCAACAGAACCTGCAGACCAAGCAGCAACTGGACAGCGTGACCCAGAGCGACTCGGCGCTGGACGAACAGATCAACGTGCTCAAGGGCAGCCTGCTGCTCTCCAAGATTCTGTACAAACAGAAACAGGCCCTGCCGCGTCTCAGGGTGGACCGCGACCTGGCGGATCAGATTGCCGATATTCGCCTGTATCAGTTCGAAGTCAGCCAGCAACGGGAACTGCTCAGCAACCCGACAACCTATGTCGACAACCTGCTGGCGACTCAACAGCCCGAGCAAATCACCCCGCAACTGCGCAAGAGCCTGCTGGAACTGGCCATCACTCGTGCGGACCTGCTGGAGCGCTTGAATCGCGAATTGAGCGCGGTGCTCAACGAATCCATCACGTTGCAACTCAATCAGAAACAACTGCTCAGTACCGCACAAAGCCTGAGGGCGACGCTGGATGAGCAAATGTTCTGGATTCCCAGCAACAAACCGCTGGACCTTGAGTGGATATACGCTGTGCCGGAACGCCTGGAGCGTCAGATCACTACCCTGCCATGGTCCTCGAGCCTGAGTGAGCTGACCGATGGCCTGACCCAGCGACCGCTGCTGTTCCTGCCGCTGGCGTTTCTGATCGGGGCGCTGCTGTGGCGCCGAAAAAATCTGTATGCCCGCCTGAACAAGGTTCACCTGGACATCGGCCATTTCAAGCGCGACAGCCAGTGGCACACACCGCAAGCGATTCTGATCAATATCCTGCTGGCGATGCCCGTTTCCCTGGCGCTGGCCTTGTGCGGCCTGGCGTTGCAGATCGACGCCCGCGGGCAGAACGCCAATATGGGGGCGGCGCTGCTGGAAATGGCCCAGGCCTGGCTGGTGTTCTATACCGCTTACCGCATCCTCGCGCCGGGTGGCGTCGCCGAATTGCATTTCCGCTGGGAAAAACCTCAGGTCGAATTCCTTCAAGGCTGGATACGCCGACTCGGCCTGGTAGTGATGGCCCTGGTGGCGGTGGTGGCGGTCGCCGAGTTGCAACCGGCGATACTGGCCGATGACGTGCTCGGCATGCCGGTAGTGCTGACTTGCTACGCCTTGATGGCCTGGCTACTCAGCCGCCTGCTGGTCAGCAGCCCGACTCACCAGAACGCTTCACTGTTCCGCAAGGCCGTGGGGGTTCTGTTCACAGCCCTGCCAATCGCGTTGTTCGTCGCCGTATGCTTTGGCTACTACTACACCGCGCTGAAACTCAGCGACCGGTTGATCAATACGCTGTACTTGCTGATGTTCTGGCTGGTGATCGAAGCGACCTTCGTCCGTGGCCTCAGCGTTGCCGCACGGCGCCTGGCCTATCAACGCGCCCTGGCCAAACGTCAGGCCGCCAAAGAGGCCGGCGACGGCGAAGCGGTGATCGAAGAGCCGACCCTGGACATCGAGAAGGTCAACGAGCAGTCCCTGCGCCTGATCCGCCTGGCCCTGCTCGGCGGTTTCATCGCGGCACTGTATTGGGTCTGGTCGGACCTGATTTCGGTGTTCTCGTACCTGGACAACATCACCCTCTACGAATACACCAGCGGCACCGGCGCCAACATGAGCATGGTGCCGATCAGCATCGGCGACATGCTCGGCGCGCTGATCATCATCGGCATCACCTTTGCACTGGCGCGCAACCTGCCAGGCTTGCTGGAAGTGTTTGTGCTGTCGAAGCTGAACCTGGCCCAAGGCAGTTCCTACGCCACCACCACGCTGCTGTCCTATGTGATTGCCGGCGTCGGTTTCGTCTCGACCCTGTCCACGCTCGGCGTGAGTTGGGACAAGTTGCAGTGGCTGGTGGCCGCGCTGTCGGTCGGCCTCGGTTTCGGGATGCAGGAGATCTTCGCCAACTTCATTTCCGGCATCATGATCCTGTTCGAACGCCCGGTACGGATCGGCGACACCATCACCATCGGCAACCTGTCGGGCACGGTGAGCAAGATCCGCATCCGCGCCACGACCATCACCGACTTCGACCGCAAGGACATCATCGTCCCGAACAAGACGTTCATCACCGGACAACTGATCAACTGGTCCCTCACCGACACCATTACCCGGGTAACCCTCAAGCTCGGCGTCGACTACGGCTCGGACCTGGACCTGGTGAAAGAACTGCTGCTCAAGGCTGCCCGGGATAACCCGCGCGTGCTGAAGGATCCGGAACCCCACGTGTACTTCCTGAACTTCGGCGAAAGCACCCTCGACCACGAGTTGCGTATGCATGTGCGCGACCTCGGCGACCGCAACCCGGTGCTCGATGAGGTCAACCGCTTCATCAATCGCGAGTTCAAGAAGCAGCACATCAACATCTCGTTCCGACAAATGGAGGTCTACCTCAAGAACCTTCACGGCCAGGAATACAAGATGGTGCCGATCGAACCGGAAGCCAAAACCATCGTGCCGGTGGTCGACAGCAAACCGCGGCGCGAACCGCCACCTGTCGAACTCGACTAACCGCGCTATCCCTAGCAGAATGCTCGGACATTCTGCTGGAGATGGCCGTTGAAAGCCCTCGACGAACTGACCTTCGACAATCGCTTCGCCCGCCTGGGCGATGCGTTCTCAACCCATGTGCTGCCCGAGCCCATCGCCGCTCCGCGACTGGTGGTTGCCAGCCCCGCCGCCATGGCGCTGCTGGACCTGGACCCGGCCGAGGCCCACACACCGGTGTTCGCTGAGCTGTTCAGTGGTCACAAGCTCTGGGCCGAGGCCGAGCCGCGGGCGATGGTCTATTCCGGGCATCAGTTCGGCTTTTACAACCCGCAGCTGGGCGACGGTCGCGGCTTGTTACTGGGCGAGGTCTACAACGAAGCCGGCGAGCATTGGGACCTGCACCTCAAGGGTGCCGGCCAGACGCCCTATTCACGCATGGGCGATGGACGGGCGGTGTTGCGGTCCTCGATCCGCGAATTTCTCGCCTCCGAAGCCCTGCATGCGCTGAACATTCCCACCACTCGCGCGCTGTGCGTGATCGGCTCCGACACACCGGTCTGGCGCGAGAAACAGGAACGCGCGGCCATGCTCCTGCGTCTGGCGCCGAGCCATGTACGTTTCGGGCATTTCGAATTTTTCTACTACACCAAGCGTCCCGAGCAACAGAAAGAACTTGGCGACCATGTGCTGGCCATGCATTTCCCCCATTGCCTGGAACAGCCGGAACCGTATCTGGCGATGTTCCGCGAAATCGTCGAGCGCAATGCCGAACTGATCGCCAAATGGCAGGCCTACGGGTTCTGCCACGGCGTGATGAACACCGACAACATGTCGATCCTGGGTATTACCTTCGACTTCGGCCCGTTTGCCTTTCTCGACGACTTCGATGCCCACTTCATCTGCAATCACTCCGATGATCAGGGCCGCTATTCTTTCAGCAATCAGGTACCCATTGGCCAGTGGAACCTCAGCGCCCTCGCCCAGGCCTTGACGCCGTTCATCAGCGTCGAAGCCCTGCGCGAAACCCTCGGCCTGTACCTGCCACTGTTCCAGGCCCACTACCTGGACCTGATGCGCCGTCGCCTTGGCTTGACCACTGCCGAAGACGACGACCAGAAATTGCTGGAACACCTGCTGCAATTGATGCAGAACAGCGGCGTCGATTACAGCCTGTTCTTCCGCCGCCTCGGCGATGAATCACCCGAACGGGCCATCGCCTGCTTGCGCGATGACTTCGTCGACCTCAAGGGTTTCGATGCGTGGGGCGAACTCTACATCGCCCGGGTTGCCCGTGAAGGTGTGGTTGACCAGGAACAGCGCCGCAAGCGCATGCATGCGGTGAATCCGCTGTACATCCTGCGCAATTACCTGGCGCAGAACGCCATCGATGCGGCAGAGAGCGGCGACTACTCGGAAGTTCGCCGCTTGCACGCGGTGCTGAGCAATCCGTTCGAGGAGCAGCCTGGAATGGAGCGTTATGCCGAGCGGCCGCCGGAATGGGGCAAGCATCTGGAGATCAGTTGTTCGTCGTGAGTGCAGATAGGCCCTTTTCGCAACCGAATAAGATAGTGGTCTAAAACCTATCTCCTTGATAAAGACCACCTTCAACTCCAGATCAGCTCCATAGACTGCCCAACTGAGAGCCAATCATGACCGACCCACTCCTCATCCCCTGCCCCCACTGCAACGGTCTGAACCGCATCCCCGCCGAGCGCCTCAACGATCATCCAAAATGCGGTCGCTGCAAGGCCGAGGTCTTGCTGAACAAACCGTTCGAATTGAAACAAGGCGATTACGCCAGTCAGATCAAGGGCGATCTGCCATTGCTGGTGGATGTGTGGGCGGACTGGTGCGGGCCATGCAAGTCGTTTGCGCCAGTGTTCGAGCAGGCGGCGGGGCAGTTGGCAGGCAAGTGTCGGTTGGCCAAGCTGGACAGCGAGGCGAATCAGCAGTTGTCGGCGCAGCTGGGGATTCGCTCGATCCCGAGCCTGATTCTGTTCAAGAACGGCCGGGAAGTGGCTCGCCAGAGCGGGGCCTTCCCGTTACCGCAATTGATGAGCTGGTTGCGTAGTCAGGGGATCTGATAGCAGCCTGAAAAAGATCGCAGCCTTCGCAGCTTCTAAATCGGCGTTCAGCCAATCCCGTAGGAGCTGCCGAAGGCTGCGATCTTTTGCTTTTCAGTTTTCCAGCAAGTTGTGCAGGTCGACGAACTGCAGAGTCAGTTTGTGCCGCGGGTCGAGATGGATCAGCGGCGTGTTGGCCTGATGGGATTCGCGCATCCGCACTGAACTGGCCAGGTACACCGGCAATACGGGCAGCCCTTCGGCGATCAGTTCGTCGAGGATTTGCTGAGGCAAACTGGCGCGGGCCTGGAACTGGTTGACGACAATGCCTTCAACCTCCAGCCCTTCGTTGTGGTCTTCCTTCAATTCTTCGATTTCCGCCAGCAGGCCATACAGCGCCTGACGGGAGAAACTGTCGCAATCAAAGGGGATCAACACCCGATCAGCAGCGATCAACGCCGAGACAGCATAGAAATTCAGCGCTGGCGGTGTATCGAGGTAGATTCGGTCGTAATCGCCGTCCAGTTCCTCGAGCAATTTTCTCAGCTTGTTGATCTTGTGCTTGGCCTCAAGCTTGGGCTGCAAGTCAGCCAGCTCGGCGGTCGCGGTAACGACGTGAAGGTTGTCGAACGGAGTTTCGTAGATATCGACCTGGTTTTTCTTCGAAAACGGGCCGGAGGACAGCGTCTGCTTGAAGAAATCAGCGATCCCCATCGGGATATCGTCACCGGTGAGTCCCGTCAGGTATTGAGTGGAGTTGGCTTGGGCATCGAGATCCACCAACAGCGTGCGATAGCCTTCGCTGGCGCTGACCGCCGCCAGATTGCAGGCAATACTTGACTTGCCCACGCCACCTTTCTGATTGAACACCACGCGCCGCATGTCAAAACCTCCGTGTATCAAAGAATGACCGAGTGTAGTGGTCCACGCCGCTGCTTAGCTACCTCGCTGGCATCGGGACTACACAATCATGGGTAATTTCCGTCGGAAAACGCCGCCAACTCACCCATCGATCGCCGATGGAGCTGACAGACATGTCCGACGCCGCGTGGATAATGGCCAAACGACAGTTTTTTTCGCGAACCAGACGGTACATTTCGTTGCACAAAATGTAACCAGCATTTGCTACACACCCGTCGCAACGGGATAATGCGCGCCACTCGGCGTTAAGCGCCACGTAAGGTCTGCCGCGATTTTTAGCGGCTCACCGCGTCAAAAGAAAGCCTGCAGGGGCGGGATTGAATGTCTGTGATCAACTTCAACATCGCCCAATGGCGCGCGTGGGCCCCCGGGCTTGAAAGCGTGGATGACTGGCAGGCCTGGAGCCGGCAACCGGTTGTGCTCGAGCGCAGCGATGTCGCTCCCGACGTATCGTTTCTGCCGGCCATGCAGCGTCGGCGCCTCAGCCGTCTGGCGCGGATGGCGTTCAGTGTCGGCTGGCCTTTGGCCGATGGTCGCCAGGACCTACCGTTGATCTTTATTTCCCGCCATGGCGAAACCCCGCGCACCTTCGACATTCTCAGCGATCTGGCGACGGATCAACCGTTGTCGCCCACTCAGTTCAGCCTGTCGGTGCACAATGCGGTGATCGGCCTGTGGTCGATCATGCGTGGCGAAACCAGCGAAATGACCGCCCTCGCCGCGGCGGGAGATGGCCTTGAACACGGCATGCTGGAAGCGGCGGCGCTGCTCGAGGAAGGCGCACCCGCGGTACTGCTGATAGTGACGGAGGAGCAACCGCCCGCGGCCTACACGGCCTGGATCGACGATGTGCCATTCCCCTACGCGGTGGGCCTGTTGATTACGCCTGGCAATCAGTGGCAGCTGTCGCTGAACAGCACCTCGCAAGCGTTGTCCAAAACCCGTTGGCCCCATGCCCTGAATCTGTTGCGTACCCTGCTCGGCCAGCAAACGACCTGCCAACATGCCTGGAAAAATCGTGTATGGACCTGGCAACGCAACCTGTGACCGATAAAAACCGCGACGCCTATTACTGGCGCCTGCTGGCCACTGCCGCAAGCTTCACCCTGTTCGGGTTGGGCGGGCTATGCCTGCGAGTGGTGGTATTCCCACTGCTGAGTTGCCTGCCGGGAGACGCCCAGGCCCATCGTCGGCGCGCCCGACAGACAGTGAGCCGCTGTTTCTGGTTTTTCATTCGGTTCATGGCTCGCGCCGGCGTGCTGACTTATGACATTCAGGGCGCGGAAAAACTCGGGCGGCCAGGGCAGATGATCGTTGCCAATCACCCCTCGTTGATCGATGTCGTATTTTTGATCGGCCTGGTGGGCCACTCCAACTGTGTGGTCAAGAAAAGCCTCTGGGAAAACCCGTTCACCCGCGCCCCGCTACGCCGCACCGATTACATCAGCAACGATGGCAGCATGGACATGCTCGACGCCGCTGCCGATGCGCTGAAAAGCGGTCAGACCCTGATCATCTTTCCCGAGGGCACCCGCACTCAACCCGGCAAACCGCCGGCCTTTCATCGGGGGGGCGCGGCAATCGCCCTGCGTGGTGCGAGAATCCTCACCCCGGTGATCATCAAGGTCAGCCCGACCACATTGACCAAGGCCGAACCCTGGTATCGGATCCCCAAACGCCGCGTGCACTTCAGTTTTCGCGTCGGGGCCGATATAGACCCACAGGCCTTCGCTACGCAGGGGCCTGCGCCTCAGGCCTCGCGCAAGCTCAATGACTATTTGCACCATTACTTTATTAAGGAGCTCGCCGAAGATGAGCGATCTGCACCGTGAGATAAAAGAACTGATCATCGATGCCCTGGGCCTCGAAGACATCAGCGTCGATGATATTGGCGATGAACAAACGCTGTTCGGCGAAGGCCTGGGCCTGGACTCGGTAGACGCCCTGGAACTCGGCCTGGCCATCCAGAAAAAGTACGGCATCAAAATCGATGCCGACGCCAAGGACACCCGTAATCACTTCACCAACGTGGCGAGCCTTGCGGCGTTCGTCACCGCAAAGCAGGCAGCTTGAGACCGGACCATGCAAACTCGTGACGATATTTTCATTACCCTGCGTGATGCTCTGGTCGAACTCTTTGAGCTGGAGCCCGAGCGCATCGGTCTGGAGTCCAATCTGTATCAGGATCTGGAAATCGACAGCATCGATGCGGTCGACCTGATCGATCACATCAAACGCCAGACCGGCAAGAAAATCGCCGCCGAGGAATTCAAATCGGTGCGTACCGTCAGCGACGTGGTCGAGGCGGTCTACCGTCTGGTTCAACCCGCCGCATGAGCCGACTGATCGGCCTCGGCCTGCTGCTGGCGGGCCTTTTGTACCCCTTTGCGGTGTATTTCGGCATGGCGCATTTTGCCCCGTGGCAGTTCGGTCTGCTGCTGGGCAGCCTGTGGCTGGCGCGGGCGCTGACTGGCCAGCGGCGGCCTGAAAGCCTGTGGATGGCCGTGGTCGCCATCGCATTCTGCCTGTTGCTGGCGCTGTTCGACAGCCCGGTGCTGCTGCGCTGGTACCCGGTATTGATCAGCGCATTCATGCTGGTGCTGTTCGGGCTGAGCCTGAAATATGGCCCGCCGATGATCGAGCGCCTGGCCCGGCTGCGAGAGCCGGAATTACCGGCCAAGGCCATTCGCTACACCCGCCGGGTGACGATTGCCTGGAGCGTGTTCTTTCTCTGCAACGGCTTGTGCGCCGCGGCCCTGACCCTTTGGGCGCCGCTGAATTGGTGGATGTTGTACACCGGCCTGATCTCCTATGGATTGATCGGCCTGATGTTTGCCATTGAATGGCTGATACGACAACGGGTAAGAGGCCGCCCATGAATTGGATAACACTTGAGCAACTGTTGCTCAAGGCTCGGCCAGACCATGTCGTGACGGCCGAACCTGCGTTGAATCATGCGCAATTGTGCGAACAGGCCCTGAGCCTGGCTGCCGGCCTGCAAGCGCAAGGCGTGCAGCGCATCGCCGTGCACCTTGAAGACGCTGCCGACCTGGCCATTGCCCTGCTCGGCGCCTGGCGTGCCGGGGTCAGCGTACTGTTGCCCGCGGACTTGCAAGCGCAAACTCGCCAGCGCTGGTCGACCGAGGTCGATCTGTGGCTGACCGACCAGGCTGAGGATGCGCACCTGAGCGATTATCGGCATGCACCGCTGCCAGCCAGTGCTCTGGATCTGGATCGCTGTCAGCTGAGCCTGTGCACCTCCGGCTCCAGTGGCGAACCCAAGCGTATCGACAAAACCCTGCGCCAATTGGCCAATGAAGTCGAAGCGCTGGAGCATCTATGGGGCGCAGATCTGGGCGAGGCCTGCATCATTGGCAGCGTCGCCACTCAACACATCTACGGCTTGCTGTTTCGGGTGCTGTGGCCGTTGTGCGCCGGGCGCTCGTTCGTCCGCAAGCAATTGGCCTTCCCGGAAGATTTGCAGCGCGCCAGCCGCGAATACCCGGCCTTCGCCTGGGTCGCCAGCCCGGCGCTGCTCAAGCGCATGGGCGACAACCTCGACTGGCCAGCGCTGAGCGCGGTGCGCCGGGTATTTTCCTCCGGTGGTGCGTTGCCCGCCGAAGCAGCGCAATGCCTGCATGAGCGCCTGCAACAATGGCCGACAGAAATTTTCGGCAGCTCGGAAACCGGCGGCATCGCCTGGCGTCAGGGCCCGCATCTGTGGCAACCCTTCGCCGATGTAGCGCTGAGCCAGGACAACGATGGTGCCCTGCTTGTCGCCTCAGCGTATTTGCCAGCCGGCCATGTCGAACACACCGCCGATGCCGCGCGCATCGCCGCCGACGGCCGTTTCGAGCTGTTGGGACGGCTGGACCGAATCGTCAAACTGGAAGAAAAACGTATTTCGCTACCGATGCTCGAACAAGCGCTGATGGCTCACGGCTGGGTCGCCGAAGCACGCCTCGCCGTGGTTCAGGAAAATCGCGCTTCATTAGGGGCGCTGCTGGTACTCAGCGAACGAGGCCTGCGTGCCTTGCGCAATCAGGGTCGACGCAGCCTCACTCAAGCCTTGCGTCAGCACCTGAGTCAGCATTGTGAAACGCTGGCCCTGCCACGCCGCTGGCGCTTGTTGCGGCAGCTACCGCTCAACGCACAAGGCAAACTGCCCCAGGCCGAGGTGGAAGCCTTGCTGCTGGCGCCCCGTCCAAAGGCCCCGGAAGTGCTGGAGCAAATCGACACCGATGGCGAATGGAGCCTGCAATTGGCCGTTCCACCAGACCTGGCGTATTTCAGCGGCCACTTTCCCCGAGCGCCGGTATTGCCCGGCGTGGTGCAGGTGGATTGGGCATTGAGCCTGGGCCAGCGACTGATGGATCTGCCGGCAAAATTCGCCGGCATGGAAGTGCTGAAATTCCAGCAACTGGTACGCCCCGGTGATGAAATCCAGTTGCACCTGCGCTTCGACTCGGCGCGCAGCAAATTGTATTTCACCTATCGCAACGAAACCGCCACCTGCTCCAGTGGGCGGATTTTGCTGGAGGCTGCCTGTGGATAAGTTGAGTTCCGCTGTAGCAGCTGCCGAAGGCTGCGTTCGAGTGCGAAGCGCTCGCATCTGGGTTACCACGTTTATTCTGAAAGATCTCCAATACCGGTTTACGACCGCTTCGCGCTCGAACGCAGCCTTCGGCAGCTGCTACACGGGCGAGGGAATGAGCCACCATGCATAACCCCTGCGCCGTAATCCCGGTCTACAACCACGAAACGGCAATTACCGCCGTGGTCGATGCCCTGCTTGCCAGTGGCCTGCCCTGCATTCTGGTGGATGATGCCAGCAGCCCGGCCTGCGCCAAGGTGCTTGACCGACTGGCCCAGCGGGACCGGGTTTACCTGATCAGGCTCACCGTCAATCAAGGCAAGGGCGGCGCGGTAATGACCGGTTTGCGCGAAGCTTCGCGCCTGGGCTTCAGCCACGCCTTGCAGGTGGACGCCGACGGCCAGCACGACCTGCAAGACGTCAAAGTCTTCATCGAACATTCACGCGCCCACCCCGACGCGATGATCTGCGGTTATCCACAATACGACGCCAGCGTGCCGAAAGGCCGTTTATACGCCCGCTACCTGACCCATGTGATGGTCTGGATCAACACCCTGTCATTGCAGATTCGCGACTCGATGTGCGGCTTCCGTGTCTACCCATTGCCACCGACCCTGGCGCTGATCGACTCGGCCAGGATCGGTAAACGCATGGACTTCGACTCCGACATCCTGGTGCGCCTGGCCTGGCGTAATCAGCCGATGCAGTGGCTGAGAACCAGGGTTCATTACCCTCAGGATGGCGTCTCGCATTTCCGCTTGTTCCACGACAACGTATTGATTTCGAGCATGCACACCCGGCTGTTCTTCGGCATGTTGCTGCGCGCACCGGTAATCCTCTGGCGACGGTGGCGAGCATGAGCGACAACGCCGACAAACAGCATTGGGCCGATCGTCAGGAGCGCGGCAGCTTCTGGCTGATGAAGTTCACCGCGCTATGCGCAAAAGTCTTGGGTCGCCGATTGCTCAGCCCGTTGCTGTACGGCATCGTGCTGTACTTTTTCCTGTTCGGACGCAGTGCCCGCCAAAGTGCCTGGCAATACCAACAGCGACTCGCTGACTGGAGCGGTCGCAGCGAGCTGCGCCCGACCCATTGGCGGGTGTTTGGCCAATTCATGGCCTTCGCCGATTCCATGCTCGACAAACTCGATGTGTGGAACGGTAAGCTGAGCATCGACCAAATCGAGATCATCGACCCGGCGCTGCTGCGCAATAAGCTGCGCGGCACACGCGGGCAAATGCTGGTAGGCGCGCACCTGGGCAATCTCGAGGTCTGCCGGGCATTGGCCGAGATCGGTGAGAAAGTCACCATGAACGTGCTGGTGCACACCAAGCATGCCGAACAATTCAACCGCTTGCTGGGCGAAGCCGGGGCGACCAATCTGCGCCTGATTCAGGTCAGCGAGCTGGACGCGGTGATCATGCTGCAGCTGCATGAACGCCTGGAGCGCGGCGAATGGCTGGCGATTGCCGGCGACCGCGTGCCATTGCATGGCGGGCGCAGCGTGAGCGTGGGTTTTCTCGGTCATCAAGCCGCGTTTCCTCAGGGTCCATGGTTGCTGGCCGGTCTGCTGAAATGCCCGATCAACCTGATGCTGTGCCTGAAGAAACCCACTGGCGACTACCGACTGACCCTCGAACCGTTCGCCGACGCCATCGTTTGGAAGCGCAGCGACCGCGAACAGGTCATTCATCAGTGGGCCTCCCGCTACGCCGAACGCCTGAGTCACTATTGTCTCGAAGCGCCCCAACAATGGTTCAACTTTTACCCTTTCTGGAAGACCGATGACGACGCCAACGCTTGAGCCGGTAACCTTCGGCGAACTCCCTTTGCGCATCGAAGACGTGCTGGCCCTGGCCAACCGTCGGGTGCCGACGCAATTGCAGGGCGATCCCGAGTTTCGCCAGCGCATCGCCAAGGGTCCGCAGTTCCTTGATTCCCTGTTGGACAAGGAAGGCGTGATCTATGGCGTGACCACCGGTTATGGCGACTCCTGCGTGGTGGCGGTACCGCTGCACCACGTCGAAGCCCTGCCGCGTCATCTGTATACCTTCCACGGTTGCGGCCTGGGCAAACTGCTCGACGCCCAAGCCACCCGGGCGGTGCTGGCGGCGCGTTTGCAGTCGCTGTGCCAAGGGGTTTCCGGAGTACGCGTGGAACTGCTGGAGCGCCTGCAGGCCTTCCTCGAATACGACATCCTGCCGCTGATTCCGGAAGAAGGTTCGGTGGGCGCCAGCGGTGATCTGACGCCGCTGTCCTACGTCGCCGCGACCTTGTCCGGCGAGCGCGAAGTGATGTTTCGCGGTGAGCGTCGACAAGCCGCCGATGTGCACAGCGAGCTGGGCTGGGAGCCGCTGGTATTGCGCCCCAAAGAAGCGCTGGCGCTGATGAACGGCACCGCGGTGATGACCGGCCTCGCCTGCCTGGCTTATGCCCGCGCCGATTACCTGTTGCAACTGGCCACGCGCATTACCGCGCTGAACGTGGTCGCGTTGCAGGGCAACCCGGAACACTTCGACGAGCGTCTGTTCGCCGCCAAACCCCATCCGGGGCAGATGCAAGTCGCCGCCTGGTTGCGCAAGGATCTTGCAATCAATGCACCGACCGCGCCGCTGCATCGCCTGCAAGACCGTTATTCCCTGCGTTGTGCGCCGCACGTGCTCGGTGTATTGGCCGACAGCCTGAACTGGCTGCGCTCGTTCATCGAGATCGAACTCAACAGCGCCAACGACAACCCGATCATCGACGCCGAAGCCGAACGCGTGCTGCACGGCGGGCACTTCTACGGCGGCCATATTGCCTTCGCCATGGACAGTCTGAAAAACCTGGTGGCCAACGTTGCCGACTTGCTCGACCGCCAGCTCGCGTTGCTGGTGGACGAGCGTTACAACCATGGCTTGCCGAGCAACCTGTCTGGTGCCAGCGCCGACCGGGCGATGCTCAACCATGGCTTCAAGGCGGTGCAGATCGGCACCAGCGCCTGGACCGCCGAAGCCCTGAAAAACACCCTGCCGGCCAGCGTCTTCTCGCGCTCCACCGAGTGCCATAACCAGGACAAAGTCAGCATGGGCACCATCGCCGCCCGCGACGCCATCCGCGTACTGGAGCTGACCGAGCAGGTCGCCGCCGCCACGCTGCTGGCCGCCAACCAAGGCGTCTGGCTACGTGGCCAGGCTGAAGACGCGCGGCCACTGCCACCGGCCCTGGCTGCAATGCACGAAGAGTTGGCCAAGGACTTCCCGCCGGTCATCGAAGACCGTGCCCTGGAAGGCGAATTGCGCCTGTGCCTGCAACGTATCGCCGAACAACACTGGAGGCTGCATGCGTAGCAAGGGAGTGCTGCACACTGACACGGAAATCCTCGTACCGTTCTTTGACGTCGACACCATGAACGTGGTCTGGCACGGCCATTACGTCAAATACCTGGAAGTCGCCCGCTGTGCGCTGCTGGACAAGATCGGCCACAAC
Organism: Pseudomonas sp. Tn43; assembly: GCF_014192635.1. Taxonomy (NCBI): domain Bacteria; kingdom Pseudomonadati; phylum Pseudomonadota; class Gammaproteobacteria; order Pseudomonadales; family Pseudomonadaceae; genus Pseudomonas; species Pseudomonas sp. Tn43. Next base: position 188,054 of record NZ_JACHYG010000005.1, on the reverse strand, counting down.
TACGACGCCATGGTGGCGTCGGGTTACGCCTGGCCGGTGATCGATTTGCAACTGCGCTATGTGCGCGGCGCGGTGTTCGGCCAGAAGCTGAATGTGCGCGCCAACCTGGTGGAGTGGCAAAACCGCCTGAAGATCAATTACCTGATCAGCGATCTGGCCACCGGCGAACGCCTGACCCGCGCCTGTTCGGTGCAGGTCGCCGTCGACATGAGCAGCCGCGAAATGCAGCTGGCTTCGCCGAAGGTGTTCACCGACGCGGTTGAAAGGATGTTGCCATGAAACTGCTGAAAACCCTCTGTAGCAGCTGGCGAAGCCTGCGTTGGACTGCGCAGCGGTCGCCCTGCGATTTCCCTGAAGCACCGCATGCGCAGGTCTTACGACGGCTTCGCCGCCGGACGCAGCCTCGCGGGCTCGGCAGCTGCTACATGTTTGTGTTGGCGCTGGGTTTTACTTCACTGGCGCAGGCCTTCGATCTGCAACAGCTCAGCGATCAACTGGCCAAACCCGATGTGATCCACGGTAGCTTCGTCCAGGAAAAACACCTGCGCGCTCTGCCCCAGCCGCTGACCAGCAAGGGCACCTTCGTTCTGGCAAAAAACCATGGTTTGCTCTGGCTACTGAAAACGCCGCTGCAACAGGACTATCGCATCAGCGACAAAGGCATTGCCCGGCGTGATGCCAGCGGCTGGCAAATGCTGCCGAACAAGAGCGCCGGTGCCGAACAGAACCGCTTGTTCCTCGCGGTGCTGCAAGGCGACAGCAGTGGCCTGCAACGGGATTTCGAGCTTTCGCTGAGCGGCGACGCACAGCGCTGGAAACTGACCCTGATCCCGCGCTCGATGCTGCTCAAGCAGGTGTTCAATCAGATCAACATTGATGGCGGCGAACTGGTGCACAGCATCGAGCTGCTCGAAACCCAGGGCGACCGAACCCTGTTGCGCATGCAGGACAGCACCAGCGCACAACCCTTGAGCGATGCGGAGCAACATGACTTTGCCGAGTGAACGGATGCTCCCGCGGCTGTTTCTGATCCTGCTGCTGGCGGTGCTCGCGCTCGCCGGCTGGCAATGGCGTGATGGTGCACCGCTGTCGGCCAACCTGATGGAACTGGTACCAGGCACCGTGCCGGACGCGTTGCAACTGCGTGCCGAACAGCGCATGCAAGAACCGCTGAACCGGGAAATGCTGGTACTGGTCGGCCATAAAGACCGCCAGCAAGCCATCGCCATGGCGCAAAAACTCGGCGAGCAATGGCAGGCCAGCGGCGTCTTCGAAAAGGTCCAGTGGACCCTGCAAGCCGACTTGCCCGCCTTGCGCAGCCAATTGCTGCAAGGTCGACTGGCGATGCTGCCCGCTGCCGACCGGCAGCAACTCATCGAGCACCCTGACGCCTTTATCCAGCAACGGGTACAAGCCCTGTTCGACCCGTTCACCGGCTTCAGCCTGGTGCCGAGCCAGGACGACTGGCTCGGCCTGACCGGGCGCATCCAGAACAGCCAGCCACAACACGGCTCGGTGCAACTGGACATCGGCAGCGGTACGCTGGTTGCCGATGCCGACGGCAAGAGTTGGGTGATGCTGCGGGCACGAACCGCCGGCAACGCGTTCGACATGGACTTGCCGCTGCAAGTGGCCGACCTGCTGCAGCACAGTCGCGAAGAAGCGGCCCGGGCCGATGTGCAACTGCTCGCCGCCAGTGGCCTGCTGTATGCCGCCAGCGGTCAACGGCAAGCCGCGCGCGAAATGACCTGGGTCGGCGGCGGCGCCACAGTCGGGATTGTGTTGCTGCTGTTGCTGGCCTTCCGGCGCTGGAGGGTGCTGCTGGCATTCGTCCCGGTGCTGGTGGGCATGTTGTTCGGTGCGGTGGCCTGCGTGGCGCTGTTCGGCCATATGCATGTGATGACGCTGGTGCTGGGCTCAAGCCTGATCGGTGTGGCAGTGGATTACCCACTGCATTACCTGTCCAAAAGCTGGAGCCTGAAACCCTGGCACAGCTGGCCGGCGTTACGTCTGACTTTGCCGGGGCTGACGCTGAGCCTGATCACCAGTTGCATCGGCTACCTGGCCCTGGCCTGGACGCCGTTTCCGGCCCTGACCCAAATTGCCGTGTTCTCCGCTGCCGGCCTGGTGGGCGCCTATCTGTCGGCAGTGTGCCTGTTGCCGGCGCTGCTCAAGGGCGTGGTTCTGCAGCCGGCGCAATGGCCGATGCGCATCGCCGAAAAGTTACTGGAGCTGCGTGAGTCGCTGCTCAAATACTTGCGCACGCCGGTCCTGCTGGCCCTGCTGATCGCCTTCTGTGTCGGCGGTCTGTTGCAGTTGCAGAGCAAAAACGACATTCGCCAATGGGTCGGCACACCGCAGCAACTGACTGACGAAGCGCAGACCATCGCCCGCATCACCGGCTATCAACCTACCAGCCAGTTTTTCCTGGTGCGCGCGGCCAATCAGCAGGCGTTGCTCGAACGGCTGACGGCACTGAGCGAGCGCCTGGATCAGTTGGTCAATCTGGATAAACTTCAGGGCTATCTGTCGCTCAATCAACTGGTCAGCCAACCGAGCGAGCAGCGCAAAGTGCGTGAAGCACTGAGCAAGCTGCCGCAGTTCTGGCAACCGTTACTCGCCCTTGGTGTGCCGGTCGCCGCGTTGCAGGCCGAGCTGGCAACGTTGCAGGCGCTGCCTGTCGAAGACATCGACGCAGCATTGGCCGGTCCATTGGCCGAGCCCTACCGCACACTGTGGCTGGGGCCGACCGAAGACGGCGTGGCGGCGATGGTCAGCCTGCAAGGCTTGAACAATCCCACGCTGTTGCGGATTCAGGCGCTGGACTTGCCGGGCGTGGAACTGGTGGACCGCCTCGGCGAACTGAACCAGGTTTTCGCCGCCACTCAAATCAGCGCCGCTGAATTGAAACTCGCCTCCTGCGTGTTGATCGTGCTGGTGCTGATCCTGCCATTCGGTTTCGGTGGTGCGTTGCGAATCGTCTCCCTGCCGTTGCTGGCGGCTCTGTGCAGCCTGGCAAGCCTCGGTTGGCTCGGTCAGCCGCTGACGCTGTTCAGCCTGTTCGGCCTGCTGCTGGTGACGGCCATCAGCGTCGATTACGCGATTCTCATGCGCGAACAGATCGGTGGTGCTGCGGCGAGTCTGCTGGGCACCCTGCTGGCAGCGGTGACCACTTGGCTGTCGTTCGGCCTGCTGGCGGTGTCCAGCACGCCGGCGGTGAGCAACTTCGGCCTGTCGGTGAGCCTGGGCCTGGCGTTCAGTTTCATTCTTGCGCCATGGGCCGGACGCCAAGTGCATGCTGCCCCGGTCGTGGAGCCGGCAGCATGATGGTCGCGGCGTTCTGGATGATGGCCCTGGTGTTGTTCGCCGTGGCCACTCGTATCGGTCGTCATTTCGGTCTGATTCCGATCGTCAGCCAGTTGCTGCTGGCGACCTTCGGCCTGCCGTTGTTGATGTACTTGTGGATCGAACCGGGCTGGCACCTCAGCGGCGTCGACCTGATCTCGCCGGGCTGGCTGGAGAACCTCTACAGCCTGAGCTTTGCCTTGCTGCTGGGGCACATTCTCAGCGATGTGATCGACCTGCGCCTGGAACGCCAGAGCCTGAAAATCGCCCTGCCGAGTTTCTGTATTCCGTTTGCCGGCGGGCTAGCGACAGCGTTCTGGCTGTTGCCGCCGCAGCCGTGGATCAGCTCGCTGGCGGTCGGTCTGCTGTTCGCCATCACCGCCATTCCGGTGTTGTATCTGTACCTGCGACACATCAACTACCCGCCCGCCGCCACCCGGCGACTGGTGCAAGCCGCGATCCTGATCGACCTGACCTGCTGGACCCTGTTTGCGTTCGCCCAGGGTACCCTGCACCTGAGCAGCCTCTTGCTGCCGCTCGCCGGCGCCTGCCTGCCATTGCTGTTGCGCCTGCTCGGATTACGCCAACCGTTGCTGCACAGCGGCGGCTTCTTCGCGCTGCTGGTGGTCGCCGAACACTTCAAACTCAATGCGCTGATTTTCGGCATCGGCTATCTGCTGTGCATGGCCGCGCTCAAGGTGCCATTGGTGCTGCCATTGTCGGCGGCGTGGATGAGCCGTTTGCAGACCTGGATCGCCATCCCGCTGATCCTCACGTTCGGCATCGTGCAGATCAACGTGCACAGCGCCATCGACAGTCTCAGCGGCGTGCAACTGGCCGCACTTCTGCTATTGCCGATCGCCAGCAAACTGTTGGGCAACTGGCTGGGCCTCGGCTGGGCCGGCGCCTCGTTTGAAGGTGCCAGCCGCTGGCGGGAAAGCCTTTTACTGAATATTCGCGGTTTGAGCGAGATTGTCTTTCTCAACCTGCTGCTGCAACAACAGCTCATCAGCCCGGCGCTGTATTTTGCGCTGATGTTGATGGGCCTGATCGCAACCCTGCTGCCGGCGCTCGCCGGCATGCACCGAATCCCTTTGAACATCGCCGCCCCGGCAAGGAGCACCCGTGCCAACAGTTGAAATGGAACGTCGTCAGGTACTGGTCATCGGCGCCGGCCCCTCGGGCGCCATCGTCGCCGCGCTGCTCAAGCGTAAAGGTCATGATGTGCTGATGATCGAGCGCCAGCATTTCCCACGGTTTTCCATCGGTGAAAGCCTGCTGTCCCACTGCCTGGATTTCGTCGAAGAAGCGGGCATGCTCGAGGCGGTAAATGCCGCTGGTTTCCAGCGCAAAAACGGTGCAGCGTTCGCTTGGGGGGAGCAATACAGCACCTTCGATTTCGGCGACACATTCACCAAAGGCAAGCCGACGACGTTCCAGGTCCAGCGCGCCGACTTCGATAAGTTGCTGGCCGATCAGGCTGAGTTGCAAGGTGTCGATGTCCGTTATGGCGAAGCCATTGTCAGCGCCGATTTCAGCCTGGAGAAACCGCAGCTCGATGTGCTGCGCGAAGACGGTAGCCAATACCGCGTCGAGGCCGACTTCGTGCTCGATGCCAGCGGCTACGGTCGCGTGCTGCCGCGCTTGCTCGACCTTGAAGCACCGTCGAATTTCCCGGTGCGCCAGGCCGTGTTCACCCACGTCGAAGATTGCATCGACAGCCCGGCTTTCGACCGGGAGAAGATCCTCATCACCACCCATCCGACCCAGCGCGATATCTGGTTCTGGACCATACCGTTCAGTAACGGCCGTTGCTCGGTGGGTGTTGTGGCGGCCGCCGAGCATTTCGCAGGCCGCGCCGAGAACCTTGACGACTGCCTGCGCGGTTTCATTGCTGAAACGCCGAGCCTGGCCGGTGTGCTGAACAATGCCGTGTGGGATACGCCCGCGCGAACCATCGGCGGCTATTCGGCCAACGTCAAAACCCTGCACGGCCCGGGTTTCGCCCTGTTGGGCAACGCGGCGGAATTTCTCGACCCGGTGTTCTCCTCCGGAGTAACCATCGCCATGCGTTCGGCGAGCATGGCCGCCGCCGTGCTGCACCGCCAACTGCAAGGTGAAAGCGTCAACTGGCAGACCGAATTCGCTGAACCGCTCAAGCGCGGCGTCGACACCTTCCGTTGCTACGTCGAAGGCTGGTACGCCGGGACCTTTCAGGATGTGATTTTTTATCAGGGCGGCGCAGCGGAAATCCGCCGCATGATCAGCTCGATCCTCGCGGGTTATGCCTGGGATGAACGCAACCCGTTTGTCAGCGAACCCAAACGCCGGCTGCGGATGATCTCAGACCTGTGCGCACAGGGCCCGACATGAGTTACTTGATCGACAACTACGTCGAAGAAACCCGTTTCGGGTTCTGGTTTCTGCGCAGCCACACCTGGCAGCATCACGTATTGCGGGTGGCGATCAATGATTTGCGCGCCCTGTTCAGCGCGCCATTGCCCGCCAACTGGGTATTGCTGGATGCCGGTTGCAGCCAGGGCTGGTCAATGTGGTCGCGCGCAAGCCTCTTGAAGGTGCTGATTGATGTCTAGCGCAACTCAAACCTGTGGGAGCGAGCCTGCTCGCGAAAGCGGTGTGTCAGTCAACAAACGTGTTGGATGTGCCGTCGCATTCGCGAGCAGGCTCGCTCCCACAGGGTCTGCGGCGCTGATCCGCTTTCTGTTGCTCAGCTGTGTCCTGTTGCTGAGCGCTTGCGCCAGCCAGGCACCGCTGCCCGAGCGAATCCCAAACCTGGCGTTGCCACTGCAATTGCACATCGAACGGCAGATGGCCGAACAGCGTCAGGACTGGCTGCTGGTCATCCAGCGTGAAGGCCCAGGCATTCGCTGGTCGATGATGGACCCTTTGGGAATTCCCGTGGCACGGCAGAAACTGATTGATGGCCGGTGGCAGGCCGACGGCCTTCTGCCGCCCAATCCGGAAGCCCGGGAACTGTTCGCTGCCTTATTGTTTGCGTTGACCCCCGCAGGCGAGCTGCATCGCAGCTATCCCGCTGCCCGGCAGGACGCTGGGCAACGGTCTTTGTCACCACGCTGGAACATCCTCTATTCGCAACCACTGAGCTTTGTATTGAACGTGTCCCAAGGCCCGCACTATCGCATCACTCCGTTAGGCGAGCGTACGCCATGACGGCCTATCTGAATGCCCTCGGGGTAATCTGCGCCCTGGGCCGCGACAAGCAGGAAGTCGCGCGCAACCTGTTTGCCGGCGATTGCTCGGGCATGCGCAGCGAGGCCGGCTGGGTGGTGGAACGCTCGCTGCCGGTCGCGGCGGTGCGCGGCGAGCTGGCGCCGATTCCACCTGAGCTGGCGCACCAAAGCAGTCGCAACAATCAATTGCTCCTTGAGGCTGCGCTGCAAATTGGCGAAGACATCGAGCAAGCGATCCAGACCTACGGCCGCGACCGTATCGGCGTCATCCTGGGCACCAGCACCTCGGGCATCCATGAGGCCACCAGCGGTCTGGCCCATTACATCCGCGAGCAGCAGTTCCCCGCCGACTACGACTATCAGCAACAGGAACTCGGCGCACCGGCAACGTTCCTCGCCGACTGGCTGCAATTGAGCGGCCCGGCCTATGTGATTTCCACTGCCTGCACCTCCAGCGCCCGGGCGCTGATGAGCGCCCAACGACTGCTCGACCTGGGCCTGTGCGACGCCGTGTTGTGCGGCGGCGTCGACAGTTTGTGCAAACTGACGCTCAATGGCTTTTCGGCCCTGGAAGCGGTGTCCGAGCAGCGCTGCAATCCGTTTTCAGCCAACCGAAACGGCATCAATATCGGCGAAGCGGCGGTACTGTTTCTGATGAGCAAAAATGCCGGCAACCGCCAACCGATTGCCCTGCTGGGCAGTGGCGCCAGCTCCGATGCACACCATATTTCCGCGCCCGAACCCACCGGTCGTGGCGCCCTGCAAGCGATGCGCAAAGCCTTGAGCCGCGCAGGCCTGCAACCGCAGCAGATCGGTTACCTGAACCTGCACGGCACCGCCACCCAACACAACGACGCCATGGAAAGCCTGGCCGTGACGACACTCTTCCCGCAAGGCGTGCCCTGCTCATCGACCAAACCGATGACCGGCCATACCCTCGGTGCCGCCGGTGCCCTGGAAGCGGCGTTCTGCTGGCTGAGCCTGAGCGCGGACAACCGCGAGCATGCCCTGCCGCCCCATGTCTGGGACGGTCAGCCCGACCCCGACTTGCCGGCCCTGCATTGGGTGACCCCGACTGACCACCTGACGTCCATTGCACCTCGCTACCTGATGAGCAATTCCTTTGCCTTCGGTGGCAATAACGTCAGCCTGATTATCGGAGACGCCCCATGATTGCCTGGCCGCTCGCCGAACTGCTGCCGCATGCTGGCGACATGATCCTCATCGAGCAGATCCTGTCGTTCGATGACGAGCAAATTCATACCCGACTCACCGTCAAACCCGACGGCCTGTTCAATCGTCCGGACGGCAGTCTGCCGGCCTGGGTCGGCATCGAGCTGATGGCCCAGAGCGTCGCCGCGTACGCCGGCTGCCATGCGCGCCAGAAAGGCAATGCGGTTGAACTGGGTTTCCTGCTCGGCACCCGAAAATTCGAATGCAACGTGGAACATTTCCCCGCCGGCACCGAGTTGACCATCCATGGGATACGCTCGCTGGAAGACGACAACGGCATGGGTGTGTTCGAATGCCACCTCACCGCCCCCGGCATCCATGCCACCGCCCGGCTGAACGTGTTTCGTCCGCCCCAGGCCGCGCACTATCTTCATGAACCCCAAGGAGTCGAGTGATGACTGAATCCGTACTGGTCACCGGCTCCAGCCGTGGTATTGGTCGCGCTATCGCGTTGCGTCTGGCCCGGGCCGGGCATGACATCGTGCTGCACTGCCGCAGCGGTCTGGCAGACGCCGAAGCCGTCAAGGCCGAAGTCGAGGCCCTGGGCCGCAACGCTCGTATCCTGCAATTCGATGTGTCCGACCGTGCCCGTTGCAAAGCTGTTCTCGAAGCCGATGTCGAAACCCACGGCGCCTATTACGGCGTGGTGCTCAACGCCGGCCTGACCCGCGACGGGGCTTTCCCGGCCCTGAGCGAGGAGGATTGGGATCTGGTGATGCGCACCAATCTCGACGGTTTCTACAATGTGCTGCACCCGGTAATGATGCCGATGATCCGTCGTCGCGCCGCCGGGCGGATTGTCTGCATCACTTCGGTTTCCGGATTGATCGGCAATCGCGGGCAAGTCAATTACAGCGCGTCCAAGGCCGGTTTGATCGGCGCTGCCAAGGCGTTGGCGATCGAACTGGGCAAGCGCAAAATCACCGTCAACTGTGTCGCACCCGGCCTGATCGACACGGCGATGCTCGACGAAAACGTGCCGGTGGAAGAACTGATGAAAATGATCCCCGCACAACGCATGGGCACCCCTGAAGAGGTGGCTGGTGCGGTTAATTTCCTGATGTCGGCGGAAGCATCGTACATCACCCGGCAGGTTCTGGCCGTCAATGGAGGCCTGTGCTGATGAAGCGCGTCGTCGTCACCGGCATGGCCGGCATCACCTCACTGGGCAGCGACTGGGACACCATCGCCGCCAACTTCGCCGCCAACCGCAGCGGCATCCGCCGCATGGACGAGTGGGACCGTTTTACCGAACTCAGCACGCGCCTGGCCGGGCCCATCGATGACTTCAAAGTGCCGAGTCACTGGACCCGCAAACAACTGCGCAGCATGGGCCGCGTCTCACGGCTCGCTGTTGGTGCTGCTGAGCAAGCGTTGGCAGACGCCGGGCTGCTGGGTGATGAATCGATCAAGGACGGGCGCATGGGCGTTTCCTGCGGCTCGTCCACCGGCAGCACCGACGAGATCAAGGCGTTCGGCAACATGCTGCTCAACTCGGTGGCCGAAGGTTTGAACGCCAACTCCTACGTGCGGATGATGCCGCACACCACAGCGGCCAATGTCAGCATCTTCTTCGGCCTCGCCGGCAGGCTGATCCCGACCTCCAGCGCCTGCACCAGCGGCAGCCAGGGCATCGGTTATGCCTACGAATCGATCAAGTTCGGCCGCCTGCCGCTGATGCTCGCCGGCGGCGCCGAAGAATTGTGCCCCACCGAAGCCATGGTGTTCGATGCGCTCTACGCCACCAGCCTGAAAAACGACGCCCCGCAAACCAGCCCTCGCCCCTACGACACGGGCCGCGATGGCCTGGTGATCGGTGAGGGCGGCGGCATGCTGGTACTCGAAGAGCTCGAACATGCCTTGGCGCGCGGTGCCCGCATCCACGCCGAGATCGTCGGTTTTGGCAGCAACGCCGACGGTCAGCACGCTACCCGCCCGGAACAGCTCACCATGCGCCGAGCCATGGAACTGGCACTGGAAGACGCCGGACTGCAGCCTTCCGACATCGGCTACGTGAACGGTCACGGCACCGCTACAGAACAAGGCGACATTGCCGAAACACTGGCCACCAGCGCGTTGTTCGGCGAACACATGCCAATCAGTTCACAGAAGAGTTTCCTCGGCCACACCCTGGGAGCCTGCGGCGCGCTGGAGTCCTGGTTCAGCATCGAAATGATGAACCGCGATGTGTATGTGCACACCTTCAACCTCGATGAGGTCGATCCACAGTGCGGCAAACTCGACTACCTGCGCGGTGAATTCCGGCAGATGAGCAACCAGTACGTGATGAACAACAATTTCGCTTTTGGTGGGGTCAACACCTCGTTGATTTTCCGCCGCTGGTCGTAAACGAAATACCAAGGTCAAGGAGACCTTCATGCACTTCAAGAAACTCGCTGCCGCTACCGCCCTGCTGATCTGCGCGTTGCCGAGCATCAGCCAGGCCCGCGACACCGCGGTGTATCTGCCTTTTGACAAAGCAGTCGCCGAAGCCACCCGCGCCGGCAAAATCGATGGCAGCGTGAAATTCTACCTGGCAGGCAATACACCGACCGGCAACGTCACCGTCCTCAGCGCCGGCGCTGTCACCAACAAGAAAACCAACGCCTTCAACAAGTCTGACGAAGTGGCCTGCCAGTGGGTCGCGCAATCGGCAATCATCAGCCTGCACCAGGCCGCGAAAAACGCCGGCGCCAACGCCGTGACCAACATCGTCAGTTACTACAAGAAAAATGAGCGCAAGGATGCCACGACCTATGAGTGCCACGCCGGGGCGCTCATGGCGGGCGTTGCGTTGAAAGGGGATTTGGCGAAGGTTCAGTAAGGCACTGGTGAGAGGATCGCCCCAATACCAGCCAGCTGAGACCGAGGAACTGTGGCGAGCGAGCTTGCTCGCGCTGGGCTGCGCAGCGGCCCCCAAAATTCTGACGATCACTGCCGATTTTTGTGAGCGCTACGCACTCAAGCGGGAGCAAGCTCGCTCGCCACAATGACAAAGGGCGCCTTTCGGCGCCCTTTCACAAACAGGTCGGCTTGTCATTGCCCTTTACCTGTCTGGCTCTACGATGGCTGGTTGCCCAGGATCCTCAGAGTCTCACAAGCCCCTTTCGGGAACGTCAACAGTATTGCTTTAAATTGAACGGACGACAACGGCTGGCAATTCGCCGGTCGCGCCACCTTTAGTGCCATCACAGACCCAGAGCGCTACGTACTGCGGCTTTGATTGCAAAAAATTCATCTGTTGCAAGTTGTGAAATGAGATAAACACGCTTTCCCTGACGATCCCGACTTTTGATCCGGTCCAGTCTGGAGAGACTTACCGTCGCAACCATATCGCATTTTGCCCAGCAGATCGGACTGGCTCCGTGCAGATGAGATTCTGCGCAAGAATCAGGTAAATAACCAAGGCAGATCCGTAACCTGAAATGTCCCTCTTTCGGGCGCTTGCAGTCATGGCATTAACGGCTCAACCTTACGCGTCAGCAACTCCACAAACGCCTTGGCCATCGGCGATTTCTGGTCCTTGCGCTGCACCAGCCACACCGCCGACACCGCTTCCGGATCCAGCAGCGGGCGATAGACCACGCCATCAATACGCATCCGCTGATACGACGCCGGCAATACCGACACCCCCAATCCTGCCGCCACCAACCCGATAATCGTCATCGCCTCGCCCGCCTCTTGGGCGAAGTGCGGGCTGAAGCCGGCATCACGGGCCAGGCTGAGCAATTGTGCATACAGACCACTGCCATAACTGCGTGGGAAAAATACGAACGGCTCGAGGGCCAAGGCTGAGAGAAACAGGCCCTGTTCGCTATCGGTGACCAACGGATGCTTCGAGCTGAGCACCGCCACCAGAGGCTCGCGCATCAGTTCCACCACGCTGAGTGAGTCCGGCAGCCCAAGCGGCCGCATGATGCCGACTTCGATTGACTCATCCACCAACGCATCGGCGACCTGGGTGCTGCTCATTTCCCGCAGGTTGAGATGCACCGCCGGGAAGCGCTGGCGAAACGAAAAGATTGCCTGGGGAATGGTCGTGTTGAACGGCGCTGATGAGGTGAAGCCGATCTTCAGTTCACCCAACTCACCCAGTTGTGCCCGCCGTGCCACATCGGCCGCTTTGTCGACCTGAGCCAGCACCAGCCGCGCCTCTTCCAGAAACAGACGACCCGCCTCGCTAAGTTCGACCCGACGATTGGTACGTTCGAAAAGTCGCGCGCCGACTTCCTGTTCCAGTGCCTGAATCTGCTGGCTCAGCGGTGGTTGCGAGATGCCCAGCACCTGGGCGGCGCGACCGAAATGCAGTTCTTCGGCGACGGCAATGAAGTAGCGCAGGTGGCGCAATTCCATGTGAATTCCATTAGGTCGTTAAAGCTATCAAACAGGTCGAACAATATATTGGATTGAATCATTAGCCGGCTATATGATTTTTTCATTGCCTGATCGGCTGCGCCCTTCCGAGGTCCGAAAGTGAAAACTGCTGTCGCCCCACTCGCCCATGAAATTCCGCCCGCGGCCCCGGACGATCTCGTCGCCAAGTTGAGCGAGATCTATATCGAAAAAGGTACGCCGCTGTTTATGCGCACGGTGCTGGCGCTGTTCTCGGGCGGTTTCGCGACCTTTGCCCTGCTGTATTGCGTGCAGCCGATGATGCCGCTGCTGTCCCGCGAGTTTTCCATCAACGCAGCCCAGAGCAGCCTGATCCTGTCGGTCGCCACCGGCATGCTTGCCATCGGTTTGCTGATCACCGGCCCCCTCTCTGATCGCATCGGGCGTAAATCGGTGATGGTCGCCGCGCTGTTCGCCGCCGCTCTGTGCACCATGGCCAGCGCAATGATCCCGAGCTGGCAAGGCGTGCTGGTCATGCGGGCGCTGGTCGGACTGTCGTTGAGCGGTCTGGCGGCGGTGGCGATGACTTACCTGAGTGAAGAGATCCATCCACAGCACCTTGGTCTGGCCATGGGTTTGTACATCGCCGGCAATGCCATCGGCGGCATGTGTGGCCGGTTGATCGTAGGCGTGTTGATCGACTTCGTCAGCTGGCACACGGCGATGCTGGTCATCGGTGGCCTGGCGCTGATTGCCGCTGCGGTGTTCTGGAAGATTCTTCCCGAGTCGCGCAACTTCCGCGCCCGCTCGTTGCACCCGCGCAGCCTGCTCGACGGCTTCACCATGCACTTTCGCGATGCCGGTCTACCACTGCTATTCCTTGAGGCGTTCGTGCTGATGGGTGCATTCGTCACACTGTTCAACTACATCGGTTATCGCCTGCTGGCCGAGCCGTACCATATGGACCAGGCCTTCGTCGGGCTGCTCTCGGTGGTGTACCTGTCGGGCATCTACAGCTCGGCGAAAATCGGCGCCCTGGCCGACCAGCTCGGCCGGCGCAAAGTGCTCTGGGCAACCATCGTGGTGATGATCGCCGGCCTCGCCCTGACCCTGCTCACGCCGTTACCGGTGGTGATCATCGGCATGCTGATTTTTACCTTCGGCTTCTTCGGCGCGCATTCGGTGGCCAGTAGCTGGATTGGTCGCCGAGCGATCAAGGCCAGAGGACAGGCGTCATCTTTGTACCTGTTCAGCTATTACGCCGGGTCGAGTATCGCGGGCACGGCGGGCGGCGTGGCCTGGCATTTGGGTGGCTGGAACGGGATCGGGTTGTTTATTGGCGGGTTGTTGGTGATTGCGTTGTGGGTGGCGTTGAAGCTGGCGAAGTTGCCGCCGTTGGAAAATGTGAAAGCTTGAAAGCAAAAGATCGTTGAATAAAAACGCCCGGCATAAGCCGGGCGGTTTTTATCGAGCCACGATCACTCGTGATATTGCGCCGACAGTTCATGTACCGCGCGCAGGAAGGCACCGGCATGCTCCGGGTCGACCTCCGGGGTGATGCCGTGGCCCAGATTGAACACGTGACCACTGCCCTTGCCGTAGCTGGCGAGGATCCGGCCGACTTCGGCGCGAATCGCTTCGGGCTTGGCGTACAACACTGTCGGGTCCATGTTGCCTTGCAGGGCGACCTTGTTGCCGACGCGCTGGCGGGCTTCGCCGATGTCGCAAGTCCAGTCCAGGCCCAGCGCATCCGCGCCGGCGTCGGCAATGCTTTCCAGCCACAGGCCGCCGTTTTTGGTGAACAGGATGACCGGTACTTTGCGGCCTTCGTGTTCGCGGATCAGGCCGCTGACGATTTTACGCATGTAGGCCAGGGAGAATTCCTGGTAAGCCGCCGCCGAGAGGTTGCCGCCCCAGGTATCGAAGATCTGCACCGCTTGCGCGCCGGCCATGATCTGGCCGTTGAGGTAGCTGGTGACTGACTGCGCGAGTTTATCCAGCAGCAAATGCATGGCTTGCGGATTGTCGTAGAGCATGGCCTTGGTCTTGCGGAAGTCTTTCGACGAACCGCCTTCGACCATGTAGGTCGCCAACGTCCATGGGCTGCCGGAGAAGCCGATCAGCGGCACGCGGCCGTTCAATTCGCGCCGGATGGTGCTGACCGCATCCATGACGTAGCCCAAGTCTTTGTGCGGATCTGGAATCGGCAGGGCTTCGATGTCAGCCATCGTGCTGACGACTTTCTTGAAGCGCGGGCCTTCACCGGTTTCAAAGTACAAGCCTTGGCCCATGGCATCGGGGATGGTCAGGATGTCGGAGAACAGGATTGCCGCGTCCAGTTGCGGGTAGCGATCGAGCGGCTGCATCGTGACTTCGCAAGCGAACGCCGGGTTCATGCACAGGCTCATGAAATCACCGGCCTTGGCACGGCTGGCGCGGTATTCAGGCAGGTAGCGACCGGCCTGACGCATCATCCATACAGGCGTGACGTCTACGGGTTGCTTGAGCAGGGCGCGAAGGAAACGGTCGTTCTTCAGGGCAGTCATGTCGGCATCCGGAAAAAAAGTGCGGGCATTTTCTCAGAGCGCGAGGCAAAAGGCACGGCAAGAGCCGCTCCTTTTGTCTATCGGGTCAATTGGTCGCAGGGGGAGCAGCTGCAAGTTTCAAGCTACAAGCCGCAAGCGCCGTGGCTTGTAGCTTGCAACTTGTAGCTTGAAGCTGGGGTCTTCAGACCCCCAGGTAATCCAGGATCCCTTCAGCCGCATTGCGGCCTTCGAAGATCGCCGTTACCACCAGGTCGGAACCGCGCACCATGTCGCCACCGGCGAAGATTTTCGGGTTGCTGGTCTGGTGTTTGTACTGGCCTTGTTCCGGTGCCACGACGCGGCCCTGGCTGTCGGTCTGGATGTCGAACTGCTCGAACCACGACGCCGGGCTTGGACGGAAACCGAAGGCGATGACCACGGCATCGGCCGGGATGATCTCTTCGGAACCCGGGATCGGCTCGGGGCTGCGACGGCCACGGGCGTCCGGTTCGCCGAGACGGGTCTCGACCACTTTCACGCCTTCGACGCGGTCTTCTCCGACGATCGCGATCGGCTGGCGGTTGTAGAGGAATTTCACGCCTTCTTCCTTGGCGTTCTTCACCTCTTTGCGCGAGCCCGGCATGTTCGCCTCGTCGCGACGATAGGCACACGTCACCGATTTGGCGCCCTGGCGAATCGAAGTACGGTTGCAGTCCATCGCCGTGTCGCCACCGCCCAGTACCACAACCTTCTTGCCTTTCATGTCGACGAAATCTTCCGGCGACTTTTCAAAGCCCAGGTTGCGGTTGACGTTGGCGATCAGGAAGTCCAGCGCGTCATACACGCCTGGCAGGTCCTCACCGGCAAAACCGCCCTTCATGTAGGTGTAGGTGCCCATGCCCATGAACACGGCATCGTATTCTTCGAGCAGTTGCTCGATGGTCACGTCCTTGCCGATTTCGGTGTTCAGGCGGAACTCGATGCCCATGCCGGTGAAGACTTCGCGGCGATTGCTCAACACGGTCTTTTCCAGCTTGAACTCGGGGATGCCGAAGGTCAGCAGACCGCCGATTTCCGGGTTCTTGTCGAACACCACAGGAGTCACACCGCCACGTACCAGCACGTCGGCACAACCCAGGCCGGCTGGGCCCGCGCCGATTACCGCGACACGCTTGCCGGTCGGTTTGACCTTGGACATGTCCGGGCGCCAGCCCATGGCGAACGCGGTGTCGGTGATGTACTTCTCGACCGAGCCGATGGTCACCGCACCAAAACCGTCGTTGAGGGTGCAGGCACCCTCGCACAAACGATCCTGAGGACATACCCGGCCGCAGACTTCCGGCAGGGTGTTGGTCTGGTGCGACAGCTCGGCGGCCTGCAGGATGTTGCCCTCGGCCACCAGTTTCAGCCAGTTGGGAATGAAATTGTGCACCGGGCACTTCCATTCGCAATACGGGTTACCGCAACCCAGGCAGCGGTGGGCTTGATCAGCCGACTGCTGGGGTTTGAACGGCTCGTAGATTTCCACGAACTCTTTCTTGCGTTGACGCAACAGTTTCTTCTTCGGATCCTTGCGCCCGACATCGATGAATTGGAAGTCGTTGTTGAGACGTTCGCCCATCTTCAAAACCTCTTACACGACAGCTTCAAGCTACAAGCTTCAAGCTGCAAGAAAATCACATTAATCCGGTACGCCGCGCACTGCATTGAGCTTGCCGCTTGAAGCTTGCGACTTGCAGCTGCGTCGTTACTGCGGACTGGCACGAGTACTGGAGAGCAACGTTTTGAGGCTCGCCGCCTTAGGTTTGACGAGCCAGAAACGACGCAAATAGTCATCGAGGTTTTCAGCAAGGTTACGACCCCACTCGCTGTCGGTTTCCTCGACGTATTCGTTCAGCACGCGTTGCAAGTGGCTGCGATAAGCTTCCATCGCCTCACCGCTGATCCGCTGGATTTCCACCAGTTCGTGGTTGACCCGGTCAACGAAGGTGTTGTCCTGGTCGAGCACGTAGGCGAAACCGCCGGTCATGCCGGAGCCGAAGTTGTAACCGGTCTTGCCCAACACGCAGACGAAACCACCGGTCATGTACTCGCAGCAGTGATCGCCAGTGCCCTCCACGACGGTGTGAGCACCGGAGTTACGCACCGCGAAACGCTCGCCCGCGGTACCGGCAGCGAACAGCTTGCCCCCGGTGGCGCCATACAGGCAGGTGTTGCCGATAATGGCGCTGTCCTGAGTCTTGTAGAGGCTGCCTTTGGGCGGAACGATGACCAGTTTGCCGCCGGTCATGCCTTTGCCGACATAATCGTTGGCGTCGCCTTCCAGGTACATGTTCAGACCGCCGGCGTTCCACACACCGAAGCTCTGACCCGCCGTGCCTTTGAAACGGAAGGTGATCGGCGCGTTGGCCATGCCCTGGTTGCCATGCTTGCGAGCAATTTCACCGGAGATTCGCGCGCCGATAGAACGGTCGCAGTTGCAGATATCCAGGGCGAAATCGGCGCCACTCATGTCGTTGATGGCCGAAGTGGCCAGGTCGACCATTTTCTCCGCCAGCAAACCTTTATCGAACGGCGGGTTGCGGTCGACCTGGCAGAACTGAGGCTTGTCTGCCGGGATGTGATCGCTACCCAGCAACGGGGTCAGGTCCAGGTGGTGTTGCTTGGTGGTCTGGCCGTCAAGGATTTCCAGCAGATCGGTACGGCCGATCAGCTCTTCGAGGGAGCGCACACCCAGCTTGGCCAGCCACTCACGGGTTTCTTCGGCGACGTAGGTGAAGAAGTTCACCACCATGTCGACGGTACCGATGTAGTGATCCTTGCGCAGCTTCTCGTTTTGAGTCGCGACGCCGGTGGCGCAGTTGTTCAAGTGGCAAATACGCAGGTATTTGCAGCCCAGGGCGATCATTGGCGCAGTACCGAAACCGAAGCTTTCAGCACCGAGAATGGCAGCCTTGACCACATCGAGGCCGGTTTTCAGGCCGCCGTCGGTCTGCACCCGGACCTTGCCGCGCAGGTCGTTGCCGCGCAGGGTCTGGTGGGTTTCGGCCAGGCCGAGTTCCCACGGTGCGCCCGCGTATTTGATCGAGGTCAGTGGCGATGCACCGGTTCCGCCGTCGTAGCCGGAGATGGTGATCAAGTCCGCGTAGGCCTTGGCCACACCGGCAGCGATGGTGCCGACGCCGGCTTCTGCAACCAGCTTCACCGAGACCAGCGCTTTCGGGTTGACTTGTTTCAGGTCGAAAATCAGCTGCGACAAGTCTTCGATCGAATAGATGTCATGGTGCGGCGGTGGCGAAATCAGAGTCACGCCCGGCACTGCGTAACGCAGCTTGGCGATCAGACCGTTGACCTTGCCGCCCGGCAGCTGACCACCTTCGCCGGGCTTGGCGCCTTGGGCGACTTTGATCTGCAGCACTTCAGCGTTGACCAGGTATTCCGGGGTGACACCGAAACGACCCGTGGCGACCTGCTTGATTTTCGAGCTCTTGATGGTGCCGTAGCGCGCCGGGTCTTCGCCGCCTTCGCCGGAGTTGGAACGCGCACCGAGGCGGTTCATGGCTTCGGCCAGGGCTTCGTGGGCTTCCGGCGACAATGCGCCCAAAGAGATGCCCGCGGAGTCGAAGCGCTTGAGCACCGATTCCAGCGGTTCGATCTCGCTGATGTCCAGTGGCGTGTCCAGGGTTTTGAGCTTGAGCAGATCACGGATCATCGACACCGGACGGTTGTCCACCAGCGCCGTGTATTCCTTGAACTTGCTGTAATCGCCCTGCTGCACAGCGGCTTGCAGGGTGCTGACCACGTCCGGGTTGTAGGCGTGATATTCGCCACCATGGACGAACTTCAGCAGACCGCCTTGCTGGATCGGCTTGCGCGGGCTCCAGGCTTCGGCCGCCAAAGCTTTCTGCTCGGCTTCGATGTCCACGAAACGCGCGCCCTTGATGCGGCTGGGCACACCACGGAAGCTCAGGTCGCAGACTTCTTCGGACAGGCCGATCGCCTCGAACAGTTGCGCACCGCGATAGGACGCGATGGTGGAGATGCCCATCTTCGACAGGATCTTCAGCAGACCTTTGGTGATGCCTTTACGGTAGTTCTTGAACACCTCATAGAGGTCGCCCAGCACTTCGCCGGTGCGGATCAGGTCGCCCAGCACTTCGTAGGCCAGGAACGGATAGACCGCCGAGGCACCGAAACCGATCAGCACCGCGAAATGATGCGGATCGCGAGCGGTCGCGGTTTCCACCAGAATGTTGGAGTCGCAACGCAGGCCCTTTTCGGTCAGGCGGTGATGCACCGCACCGGTCGCCAGCGAAGCGTGGATCGGCAACTTGCCCGGAGCGATGTGACGGTCACTCAGCACGATCTGGGTGCGACCGGCGCGAACGGCTTCTTCAGCCTGATCGGCGACATTGCGCACCGCGGCTTCGAGGCCGACGCTCTCGTCGTAGTTGAGGTCGATGACCTGGCGTTCGAAGCCCGGACGATCGAGGTTCATCAGCGAGCGCCACTTGGCCGGGGAAATGACCGGCGAGCTGAGAATCACGCGCGAGGCGTGTTCCGGCGACTCCTGGAAAATGTTGCGCTCGGCACCGAGGCAGATTTCCAGCGACATGACGATGGCTTCACGCAGCGGGTCGATCGGCGGGTTGGTGACCTGCGCGAACTGCTGACGGAAATAGTCGTACGGCGTACGCACGCGCTGGGACAGCACGGCCATCGGCGTATCGTCGCCCATCGAGCCAACGGCTTCGTAGCCTTGCTCGCCAAGCGGACGCAGCACCTGGTCGCGCTCCTCGAACGTGACCTGATACATCTTCATGTACTGCTTGAGCTGATCGACGTCGTAGAACGCCGAACCATGGTCGTTGTCTTCCATGGTCGCCTGGATGCGCAGGGCATTCTTGCGCAGCCATTGCTTGTACGGGTGACGGGACTTCAAACGGTTGTCGATGGCATCGGTGTCGAGGATTTGACCGGTTTCAGTGTCCACGGCAAAGATCTGGCCCGGACCGACACGGCCCTTGGCAATCACGTCTTCAGGCTGGTAGTTCCAGACACCGATTTCCGAGGCCAGGGTAATGAAGCCGTTCTTGGTGGTGACCCAACGCGCCGGACGCAAACCGTTACGGTCGAGCAGGCACACCGCGTAACGACCATCGGTCATTACCACGCCGGCCGGGCCGTCCCACGGTTCCATGTGCATCGAGTTGTATTCGTAGAATGCACGCAGATCCGGGTCCATGGTTTCGACGTTCTGCCACGCAGGCGGAATGATCATCCGCACGCCACGGAACAGGTCGATGCCACCGGTGACCATCAACTCGAGCATGTTGTCCATGCTGGAGGAGTCGGACCCGACTCGGTTCACCAGCGGGCCGAGTTCTTCCAGATCCATCAGATCGTTGGTGAACTTGGTGCGACGGGCCTGAGCCCAGTTGCGGTTGCCGGTGATGGTGTTGATCTCGCCGTTGTGGGCAAGGAAGCGGAACGGCTGAGCCAGCGGCCATTTCGGCAAGGTATTGGTGGAGAAGCGCTGGTGGAACACGCAGATTGCGGTTTGCAGGCGCTGGTCGCTGAGGTCTGGATAGAAGGCGGTCAGGTCCGCCGGCATCATCAGGCCTTTATAAATGATGGTCTTGTGGGAAAAGCTGCAGATGTAGTGATCGACGTCGGCGGCGTTGGCCACGGACGAACGACGACGGGCGCTGAACAGCTTGATCGCCATGTCCTGATCGCTCAGGCCTTCACCGGCGATGAAAACTTGTTCGATCTGCGGCAGGCGCTCGAGGGCCAGGCGGCCGAGGACGCTGGTGTCGATTGGCACTTTGCGCCAGCCGACCAGGGTCAGGCCTTCGGCGAGGATCTCGCGGTTCATGTTCTCGCGAGCGGCTTCGGCTTTCACCGGGTCCTGGTTGAAGAAGACCATGCCCACCGCATATTGCTTGGGCAGTTCGACGCCGAAGGTTTCCTGGGCGATCGCACGCAGGAATAGATCCGGCTTTTGAATCAGCAGACCGCAACCGTCACCGGTCTTGCCGTCGGCGTTGATCCCACCGCGGTGGGTCATGCAGGTCAGGGCCTCGATGGCCGTTTGCAAAAGGGTATGACTGGGCTCGCCCTGCATATGGGCTATCAGGCCGAAACCGCAGTTATCCTTGAATTCATCTGGTTGGTACAGACCTGCTTTCATAGACACTTTCTCACCAGGCTGCCTCTTATCGAGGCAAATTTCTTTTCAATTCAGCCAGTTACCATCCACGCCGAACGTACGCCAGCTTTGCGGGGGCAAAAGGGAGGTCATTGTACACACCGACACAGAGGCTCACAAATTTGACGACGAACTGTCGCAAATCCATGTCGCATTTGTGAAAGGTTTAAAGCGATATGCTGTGCTAGTCAAAACTTTTTTAATTTTGACCGCACCGACTCAAAGACCACTATGACGCAGACACCACAAGGCACGCGACCTGTAGAGGCGGCATGCACGTGTAGAAATTTTGAGGTGCTTGGAGAGGCGGCCTGGGTAAGGCCGCCGAATCTTCAGCGAGTTGTTGCCAGTTCCTGTTGGACGCTGGCGACAGTGCGAGGCCAAGGTTTACCAGCCTGAACCTTCGCTGGCAAGGCCTTGATGGCGGTAACGGCTGCATCGCGGTTGGCGAAGCTACCGTAGGTGATGACATAAAGCGGCTTGCCGTTGAGTACTTTCTTGAAATAACGGTACTCACCGCCCTGCTCCTTGACGAAGCTTTGCGCGGCCGATTCGGAGCTGGTGCCAAGGATCTGCACCACGTAGTTACCCGGCGCCTGGCCGGCGTACCAGCTGCCACCGGCGGCCTTGGCCACGGTGACTGGCTTCTCGGCAGGTTTGACGGCCACAGCCGGCTTGGCGGGCGCTGGAGCCGGTTTGGCAACAGGTGCAGGCGCTGGCTTGGCTGCAGCGACCTGAGTCGGCGCAGGCGCCGGCTTGGGGGCCGGTATTGGAGTCGGCGCCGGGGTTGGCGCCGGGCCTGGCTGGATGCCCGCAGGCGGTGCAGTCGTGGTCACGGTCGGCGGCGTAGCGCTGGAACCTTCAACCGGCACACCGTCGTCGCCTTCGGTGATACCACCGGCCGCTTCGGCCAGCGGACCACGCATCACCGGCTGCGAATTGCCGACCAAAGGCAATGGCATCGGTTGTGAATTACCGGCGAACTCTACGGCGGGAGCGCCACTGCTGTCAGGTTGTGGCGCGCCCTGGCCCAATGGCAGTTGCGCCTGCTCATTGGCAGGCGCGCCGGTGGTCGGTGCTTTGCTGCGACCCGGCATCAACCAGGCGGCGGCTACCGCGACCACGACTACGGCGGAAATCGCCAATACGTGTTTCTTCGGCATGTTGAACCCCATACTTGGACGCTTCACCGCTGAGCGGCTGGCAATCATGGCTTCGATCATTGCATCGCGGGCGACCTGATTGATATTGCCAGGCCAACCGTCGGAGCTTTCGTGAATATCAGAGATCTGATCCGCGGTGAAAAGTTCGATACCACGGCCAGCGCCCTCAAGACGCTGATCCAGATATTCGCGGGTTTCTTCCTCGGTGTAAGGCTGCAATTCGATGACGTGGAAACGCTCTTCCTCAAGGCTCAGCGCATCAAGCTGGGCGATCAGCGAGGACTCGCCGAACAGGAACACGTGGGGGCGACCCTCCGGTGCACCCGCGGCCAAAGCCAGCAAGGCTTCCAGCGCGGATTCATCGAGTTGCTCGGCATCATCCACCAGCAAATAGACTTCCTGCCCCGTGAGGGCAAGCTGTACCACCTGCGCGAGGATGGCGCCGATTTCGGCCTGTTCGACATTCAGCGTCTGAGCCACCTGATGCAGCACACCCGCTGCATCGCCGGCACCACGGGCGGAAACCACCACGCTCTGCACTGACTGTTTGTTGGTGCTGGCCACCAGGGCCTGACGCAACAGGGTTTTGCCGCTGCCTTGAGGGCCGGTAACCACCAGCAGCAACTGGCTGTAACGGGCCAGATGATGCAGTTGCCCCAGCACCGGTTTGCGCTGGGCCGGGAAAAATTTGAAGCCAGGCACCCGTGGAGCGAAAGGGTCATGACTTAACTGGTAATGGCCGAGGAAAGCCTCGTCGGCATGCAAACTAGTCATCGGAATCTTATTAACCTTTAAGCTGAGCCAGGGCGCGGTAATCCGCTCCCAGCGTGGCCTGTAAAACCTCTTTCGGATAATCGTCGGTCACCACCGCTTCGCCCATGTGGCGCAGCAGCACCAGGCGCAAACGACCGTCGATCACTTTCTTGTCAATCGCCATGTGTTCGAGAAAATCGGCTTCGCTCATCTCTTGCGGCGGGATGACCGGCAGGCCGGCCCGCTGGAACAGACGAATACCGCGATCACGCTCCTGTTCGCTGATCCAGCCCAGGCGTGCGGACATTTCCAAAGCCATTACGGTGCCAGCAGCGACTGCCTCACCATGAAGCCAGACACCATAGCCCATGTGAGTTTCGATCGCGTGGCCGAAGGTATGGCCCAGGTTCAACGTGGCGCGTACGCCCGTCTCTTTTTCGTCGGCACCGACCACCGCAGCCTTGGCCGCGCAGGAGCGTTCGATGGCGTAAGTCAGGGCAGTCTGGTCCAGCGCTCGCAGGCGATCGACGTTCTCTTCGAGCCAGGTCAGGAATGGCTCGTCGCAGATCAGCCCGTATTTGATGACTTCCGCCAAACCGGCAGACAGTTCGCGGGGCGGCAGAGTATTGAGAGTGGCGGTATCGATCAGTACCACGTTGGGCTGATAGAAGGCGCCGACCATGTTCTTGCCCAGCGGGTGATTGATCCCGGTCTTGCCGCCCACCGAAGAATCGACTTGGGACAACAACGTGGTGGGTATCTGGATGAAATCGACGCCACGCTGGTAGCAGGCCGCCGCAAATCCGGCCATGTCGCCAATCACGCCGCCACCCAGGGCGATTATCGTGGTGCGGCGATCGTGCCGTGCGCTCAGCAGGCCGTCGAAAATCAGTTGCAGGGTTTCCCAGGTCTTGAAGGCTTCGCCGTCGGGCAGCACCACCGAAATCACCGAGAACTGCGCGAGGCTGCGGGTCAGACGCTCCAGGTAGAGCGGCGCCACGGTCTCATTGGAGATGATCGCCACCTGCCGCCCGCGGATATGCGGGGCCAGTAGCTCAGGCTGATCCAACAAACCTTCGCCAATATGAATCGGGTAGCTGCGCTCGCCTAGATCGACCTTGAGTGTCTGCATGTGTCCCCACAGTGAAATGGAATCAGGCATCCTGCCTAAAGTTTACGAATTCCATGGCGTCTGCTGGTGTGACGCCATTCGGTAGCCAACCGCCACAACCTGGAGCGGCTGCGTCAGGACGCCGAGAATAGCGCATTTCGCGCCGCGCATTAACGTGGCGGTAGTTGCTGCAAGCGTTCGAGGATGTCGAGCACCACCATCCGCGGTGGCCGCTCATCGGTTTCAACCACCAGGTCGGCGATCTCCCGGTACAGCGGATCACGGATGGCCAGCAAGTCCCGCAGGGTTTTCGCCGGGTCGGCGGTGCGCAGCAGTGGCCGATTGCGATCGCGAGCCGTCCGGCCGACCTGCTGCTCGACCGACGCATGCAGATAGACCACCCGACCACCGGCGTGCAGCGCCCGGCGATTGGCTTCGCGCATCACCGCACCGCCTCCGGTCGCCAATACCACACCGTCGCACGCACACAGCTCGGCGATCATCGCCTGCTCGCGGTCACGAAAGCCCGGTTCGCCTTCCTTATCGAAAATCCACGGGATATTGGCGCCCGTGCGCAATTCAATTTCCTTATCGGAATCTTTGAATGGCAGGCGCAGCTCTTTGGCCAGCAACCGGCCGATGGTGCTTTTTCCAGCCCCCATCGGTCCAACAAGAATCAAATTTCGCACAGAATCAATGACTCACAGCAATCGCCTGATTGTTCATGATACGCGGAGTGAGAAATACCAGCAGCTCGGATTTTTTCTCCGAAACCACGTCACGCCGGAAAAGGCGGCCAAGATACGGCACATCACCGAGAAATGGCACCTTATCTACAACCTTGCTCTGAGTATTTGAGAAAACCCCACCGATGACGATGGTCTCGCCGTCGTTAACCAACACCTTGGCGTTGACCTCGTTTTTCTTGATCGGCGGCACATCCTGCACTTTGTTCAAGTAATCCGGTTCGTCCTTGGTGACCTTGACCTCCATGATGATTCGGTTGTCCGGCGTGATCTGCGGGGTCACTTCCAGGGATAGCGAAGCCTCCTTGAATGACACCGAGGTAGCGCCGCTGGAACTGGCTTCCTGATAGGGAATCTCGGTGCCCTTGAGGATTTTCGCGGTTTCCTTGTCGGACGTGACCACCTTGGGCTGCGAGACGATTTCCCCGTTGCCGGTTTTCTCCATGGCCGAAAGCTCAAGGTCCAGCAGCACATTGTCGGTAATGAACGCGATACCGATCCCCGAGGTATTGGCAGAGGCCCCCAGATCGACGAACGGCGAGTTGGTACTGATGCTGCCCGGCGTACCGATTGTGGTCGAAGAGCCGTTGACCCCCGAGGTGTTCCAGTTACCTTTGCGCACCGAACCGCCCCAGCGCACGCCAAGGCTTTTGTCGTAATCGACATTGGCCTCGACGATACGGGCCTCGATCATCACTTGACGCACCGGAATATCCAGTTGCGCAACGATGCGACGCAGCTCGTCGAGTCGGTCCTGGGTCTGGTAAGCAATGATATTGTTGGTTCGTTCATCGACAGTGATTGATCCTCGCTCGTCGATTTTCGCCTCGGTGCTGGTCACCGACTGGAACAGCTTGGCGATCTCGGCGGCTTTGGCGTAGTTGACTTGCAACAGCTCGCGACGCAGAGGCGCCAGTTCGGAGATCTGCTTCTGCGACTCCAGCTCTTGACGTTCTCGGGCAGCGATTTCATCGGCCGGCGCCACCAGCAGCACGTTACCGATCTTGCGCTTATCCAGCCCTTTGGTTTTCAGCACCAGATCCAGCGCCTGATCCCATGGCACATTCTGCAAACGCAACGTGATGCCACCCTGTACCGTGTCGCTGGCCACCAGATTGAGGTTGGTGAAATCAGCGATCAGTTGCAGCACCGATCGCACATCGATGTCCTGAAAATTCAGCGAGAGTTTTTCGCCTGTGTAGGCAAAGCGTTCGGCGTTGCGCTTTTGCAGATCATCGACAGTCATCGGCCGGATGCTGACGGTCAGTTTGTTGTCGGTCTGATAGGTCGAATAATCGAAAGCACCGCTGGGCTCGATGCTGATGATGGCCCGATCGCCCGTTGCGCTGGCGTTGACGAACTGCACCGGTGTGGCGAAATCCTTGACGTCGAGGCGTACGCGCAACCGTTCAGGCAGCTGGGTCTTGGTGAAACCGACGATGATTTTGCCATCGCGCTCCTGGATGTCCGGCGCGATGGAGGGATCCGACAGATCGATGACCACGTTGCCCTCGCCTTGGGTGCCGCGCTGGAAATCCACGCCCCGGATGGCTTTGCCCACGGGTGCATTGACCCTGGCAGGCGCTGGCGTTGCAGTGGCTGCACGCGGTGCGCTGGCGGTCGGTTTGGGCACCTTGCCACTAGCCCCTTGCCCGACAATCACGAACAAACTGTTGCCTTCGACGCGGGTGTTGTACGGCGTCATTTGAGTCAGGTTGATGATCAGCCGCGTACGGTCCTTGGCCTCCACGACCGTGGCGCTGCGGGCATTACCGCCACCCAGATCCCGATTCTTGTTCGCCAGCTGACTGGTGACCCCAGGCAGGTCCAGCGCAATCCGCGCAGGCTGCTCTGTCGTGTAACCGCGGGGCTGGGGTGGTGGCCCATCGAACGATAACTTCAACTCGACACGGTCGCCGGGCAGCGCGGCGACATCCAGCGCTTTGAGGTTGGCCGCCAGTACCATCGGCGACAGAATCGCTATCCATAGCGAAATACCGAAGGTTGATAAAATCCTGTTCATTATTCGAGTTCCACTATGAGTGCTCTTTCAAAGGGATGGTCCGCGGCCGTTCCAGCCAGGCACCTTCGCCGTCAGGAACGATTTCGACCACGTCGACTTGTGAACCGCTGATGGCGACGATCCGCCCATCGTTACGCCCCAGGTAATCGCCGACTTTCAGCCGATGCACGCCGCCCGCCCCGCGCAACAGCGCAAAGAAGCCGGTTGCATTGGAGAGCGTGCCGACCATTTCAAACTGTTCGATGTTAAAACCTTCGAGGTACTGCTTGACCCGGTGGGGGTCGGGTTTGACGTTGCGCGAGCCGTGCTTCTGACCGGCCAGATCGACTCTGACCTGTCGGGAGAACGGGCTACGCAGGTTGGCAGCGTTATAGGTGAATGTCGGGTAAGACCGGAATGTCGGCGTTGGTTCGATTTTGCCGGGGGCACGCAGACGCACTTCGTTCAGGTAGGCGTCCAAATCGCTGAAATCGTTGTCGCCACCACAACCGGCCAGGATGAGCAGGCACATAACCATCGACAGGCAACGAATCGGGCTCATTTCTGCAACCCCTTGTCGTTGTAGCGATAGGTCTTGGCAAGAATGCTCATGCGCAACTTCGGACCGCCATCGGGATTGGCCGGCACCAGGTCGAAGTCATGCAGGGTAACGATCCGTGGCAACCCGGCCACGCCGCTGACAAAAGTGGCCAGGTCGTGATAAGCGCCGGTGACGGTGATCTGAATAGGGAGCTCGATGTAGAACTGCTGGGTAACCTCCGGGAGCAGCTTGATTTCTTCGAAGTCCAGGCCGCTGCCCAGGCCGGTGCGGGTGATGTCCTCAAGCAGGCCGGGCACTTCGGTGTCGCTGGGCAATTGCCGCAAAAGCATGCCGAAGGAGTTCTCCATTTCCTTCATCTGCTGGGTATACAGCTCCAGGTTCGCCGCCATATGGGCTTTGGTCGCGAATTGCTCCCTGAGCGTCGATTCTTCCTCGCGCCTGAGTTCCAGGTGGTTTTGCAGGTCACTGATCAAGACGCTGTAGCCCAGGGTTAGCATCAGGACCATCAGCAGGACACTCGCCAGGAGCTTGATCGCCGGTGGCCAGGAACCCATGTTGCTGGTGTCCAGATCGTTGATGTCGATCTGGCGCAACCCTTCGAACCATTCGGACGGTTTCATTTGGCGCCCCCCACAATCGCGGGCTGGGTCTGACGGACGGTCAACTGAAAAACATTGGCCTGATCCAGCTGACCGGCGGTGGTCGCTTTGACTTCCGTGAGGTTGGGCGCATCGAACCAATCGGAGGCATCAAGATTGCGCATCAGATCCGAAACCCGGTTGTTGGATTCCGCCGCGCCGGTGATGGACACGGTTTTGCCGACCATTTGCACCTCGGTGAAATAAACCCCGTCCGGCAAGGTGCGCGCCAATTGATCGAAAATCCTCCCGCTGATCGGCCGGTTGCCTTGCAAGTCCTGAATAATGCGCATGCGCTCCACGAGTTGCTGTCGGCGGGCCTTCAGATCGCTGATCTGCTTGATTCGCTCGTCGACCACGGCAATCTGCTTGCCGATGTAATCGTTACGGGCGACTTGCCGGTTAATGGCGTTGTTAATGACCTGATCCGCAATCAGCAGCGCTGCCACCGAGCCCAACAGCACACTGACCAACGCCAGTAAAAAGCGTTTGCGCCGCCCTTCGCGCAACTCTTCACGCCAGGGTAAAAGATTGATCCGCGCCATCAGTCGAAGCTCCTGAGGGCCAGCCCGCAAGCGATCATCAGTGCCGGAGCATCGCTCGCCAGAGCACCGGCGTTAACCTTGCTGCTCAGGGTCATGTCGGAGAAAGGGTTGGCGACCTGGGTCGGCGTACCCAGGCGTTGCTCGATCAATCGCTCCAGCCCGGGGACCGAGGCGGTGCCGCCGGCCAGGAGGATATGGTCGACCGAGTTGTACTGGCCAGAGGCAAAGAAAAACTGCAGTGAACGCGACACTTGTTGCACCAACGCATCACGAAACGGCTGCAAGACCTCGCTGACGTAATCGTCCGGCAAACCACCCTGCTTCTTCGCCAACCCCGCCTGTTCGACCGTCAAGCCATAACGACGCTGAATCTCTTCCGTCAGTTGACGCCCGCCGAACAATTGTTCGCGGGTGTAGATGATCCGCCCGTTGTGCAACACGCTCAGGGTGGTCATGGTGGCGCCGATATCGACCACCGCCACGGTGAGGCGCTCCTGAGAGGCGGCCAACTGGGTGGCCAGCAGGCCGAACGATCGCTCCAGGGCATAAGCTTCGACGTCGACCACGCGCGCGGTCAGCCCGGCCAGAGCCAGGGCCGCCTCACGCACCTCGACGTTTTCCTTGCGACACGCCGCCAGCAGCACATTGACCCGCTCGGGGTTGCGCGCCGACACGCCTTGCACTTCGAAATCGATCGCCACTTCATCCAGAGGATAAGGAATGTACTGATCGGCCTCGATCTTCAGCTGGTTTTCCATCTCGTCATCGGAAAGACCGGCGTCCATCTCGATGGTCTTGGTGATGACCGCTGAACCGGCCACAGCGACGGCCACGTTCCTGAGGCTGGTCTTGGCCTTGGATAACACCCGCGCAAGCGCCTGCCCCACCCCTTCGAGTTCGGCGATATTTTTCTCGACCACGGCGCTGGCAGGCAGCGGCTCGACCGCATAGGCCTCGACCCGATACCGGTCGCCTTGACGACTTAGCTCCAGTAGCTTCACCGACGTGGAGCTGATGTCGATCCCCAGAAGCGTATTGGCTTTTTTATTGAAGAGTCCTAGCACTACCAATTCCCTATGACTATCCGTGAGTTACGGACTCTGTAATATCCATTGCGTTCAATACCCTCCGTCTTGACAGAAGCGCAAATGACGCCTCCCGACGGAAAAATGCTTATAATGCGGAGCGTTTTTTCCGCTTTCACTGCAAGCGCGGGTCATTCTGTGTATAGCCTGAACCCCTGATGCCTAATTCATTCTTTACCCTGGATATCCAAAAGCCTTGATTCGTCTGCTGAAATTTTTCGGTTGGTCCATCGTCGCCGTTTTCTGCGGGCTGCTCCTGGGTCTGAGCGGCGCTTTTCTTTACCTTAGCCCTGGATTGCCATCTGTGGAGGCGCTGAGAAGCATTCAGTTGCAGATTCCTTTGCGGGTGTACAGCAGCGACAACAAATTGATCGCAGAATTTGGCGAAATGCGCCGTACGCCAATCCGTTTCGCCGACATTCCCCCCAATTTCATTAATGCGTTACTAAGTGCTGAAGACGACAATTTCGCCAACCACTATGGCGTCGACCCCAGCAGCCTGATGCGTGCCGCCACCCAACTGGTAAAGAGCGGACACATTCAGTCCGGCGGCAGCACCATCACCATGCAGGTAGCGAAGAACTTTTTCCTGACCAGCGAACGCAGCTTCTCGCGCAAAACCACCGAAATCCTCCTGGCCCTGCAGATCGAACGACAGTTGACCAAGGACGAGATCCTCGAGCTGTACGTCAACAAGATCTATCTGGGCAACCGCGCCTACGGCATCGAAGCAGCGGCGCAGGTTTATTACGGCAAGTCGATTCGTGACGTGAGCCTGGCGCAGATGGCGATGATCGCCGGCCTGCCAAAAGCTCCGTCGCGCTTCAACCCGCTGGCCAACCCGACCCGCAGCAAAGAGCGTCGCGACTGGATCCTGGGGCGCATGTACAAGCTCGGCAAAATCACCGAAGCCGACTACATCACTGCGATCAATGAGCCGCTGAACGCCAGCTACCATGTACCGACTCCCGAAGTGAACGCGCCATACGTCGCCGAAATGGCCCGGGCCGAAATGGTCGGCCGCTATGGCAGCGATGCGTACACCGAAGGTTTCCGTGTCACCACCACGGTGCCGAGCAATTTGCAGGAGATGGCCAATACCGCGGTTCACGAAGGCTTGATGACCTATGACCAGCGACACGGTTATCGCGGCCCCGAGTCACGCCTGCCGGGTAAAACCCGAGAGGCCTGGGCTCAGGAGTTGACCAAACAGCGAATCATCAGCGGCCTGGAACCGGCGATCGTGACCCAGGTCGACAAGAACGGCGTACAGGTATTGACCCGCACGGGTACCGGCGAAGAGCACGTCGCCTGGGAAACCATGAAGTGGGCTCGTCCGTTCCTGAACACCAACAGCATGGGCGCCAATCCGAAGCAGCCATCGGACGTCGCGCAGGTCGGTGATCTGATTCGCGTGCAGCGTCAGCCAGACGGTTCGCTCAAATTCAGCCAGATTCCGCAGGCTCAAGGCGCGCTGGTTTCCCTCGACCCGCAGAACGGTGCCATTCGTTCGCTGGTCGGCGGTTTCGCCTTCGAGCAGAGCAATTACAACCGCGCCATGCAGGCCAAGCGTCAGCCGGGCTCGAGCTTCAAGCCGTTCGTTTACAGCGCCGCCCTGGACAACGGCTATACCGCCGCCAGCCTGGTGAACGACGCACCGATCGTGTTCGTCGACGAGTACCTGGACAAAGTCTGGCGCCCGAAGAACGACACCAATACCTTCCTCGGCCCGATCCGCATGCGTGAAGCGCTCTACAAGTCGCGCAACCTGGTATCGATCCGCCTGCTGCAAGCGCTGGGTGTCGACCGCACCATCGACTACATCAGCAAGTTCGGCTTCAACAAACAGGACCTGCCGCGCAACCTGTCCCTGGCCCTGGGCACAGCGACCCTGACGCCAATGGAAATCGCCACCGGCTGGGCCACCTTCGCCAATGGCGGCTACAAGATCACCCCATACATCATCGAACGGATCGAAAGCCGCAACGGCGACACGCTATTCGTTGCCAACCCGCCGAGCGTTCCGAAAGGCACCGTAGCCAGCGACGGCATTGCCATGCCGGCCTCTGACACCTTCACGATCAACGCTACCCCAGGCGAAGCACCGAGCACCCAGCCCATGCCACAAACGCCGGCCGTGGCCGAGCGCATCATCGATGGGCGCACCACTTACATCCTCAACAGCATGCTTGAGGATGTGATCAAACTCGGCACCGGTCGCCGTGCGCTGGCCTTGGGTCGCAGCGACATCGCGGGCAAGACCGGCACCACCAACGAATCCAAGGACGCCTGGTTCTCCGGCTACAACGCCGATTACGTGACCACTGTCTGGACCGGCTTCGATCAGCCGGAAAGCCTGGGCAAGCGCGAGTTCGGCGGTACCGTTGCCTTGCCGATCTGGATGAACTACATGGCGGCGGCCCTCAAAGACAAACCGCCCCACACCCAAGCGGAACCCGAAGGCATTCTCAGCCTGCGTGTCGACCCGATCAGCGGCCGTGCGGCCACCCCAAGCACGCCAGGCGCCTATTTCGAGCTGTTCAAGGCCGAAGACACACCACCGTCGGTTAACGAGCTGAGCAACGGCATTGTGCCGGGCAGCCCGCTGCCAGCCGATGAGGCAGCGCCGATCGATTTGTTCTAGAGGAGCAGCTGCGAGCTTCAAGCTGCAAGCCACAAGAAGAAGCCACCCTTCGCTTTTAACTTGCAGCTTGAGCCCCATAAAAAAACCCAGCACTTGGCTGGGTTTTTTTATGGGCGGCTGCTTTTATCCGTTGAACACGTCATCCACGCTTTTCAGCGGGTAGTTCTTCGGATACGGCAGGGTCGCCACACCGGTCTCGATCGCAGCCTTGGCCACGGCATCGGAGATCAGGGTGATCAGACGGGCATCCATTGGTTTCGGAATGATGTACTCGCGACCGAATTCCAGTTTGATGCCGCCGTAGGCGTCGCACACTTCCTGAGGCACTGGCAGCTTGGCCAGTTCACGCAGGGCGTTGGCGGCAGCCACTTTCATTTCTTCGTTGATGCGCTTGGCGCGAACGTCCAGGGCACCACGGAAGATGAACGGGAAGCCCAGTACGTTGTTGACCTGGTTCGGGTAGTCCGAACGGCCGGTGGCCATGATCACGTCGTTACGGGTGGCGTGAGCCAGTTCCGGGGAGATTTCCGGATCCGGGTTCGAGCACGCGAACACGATCGGGTTGGCCGCCATGGATTTCAGGCCTTCAGCACTGAGCAGGTTCGGGCCGGACAAGCCAACGAACACATCGGCACCTTCCAGTGCGTCAGCCAGGGTGCGCTTCTCGGTCGCGTGAGCGAACACAGCCTTGTACTGGTTCAGATCGTCACGGCCGGAGTGGATCACGCCGGTACGGTCGACCATGTAGATGTTTTCGATGTTGGCGCCCATGCTCACCAGCAATTTCATGCAGGAGATGGCGGCAGCACCGGCACCCAGGCAGACGATTTTGGCGTCAGCCAGGGTTTTGCCAGCGATTTCCAGGGCGTTGATCATGCCGGCCGCAGTAACGATTGCGGTGCCGTGCTGGTCATCGTGGAATACCGGAATGTCGCACTGCTCGATCAGAGCGCGCTCGATCTCAAAGCACTCAGGCGCCTTGATGTCTTCCAGGTTGATGCCACCGAAGGTAATGGAGATGCGCTTGACGGTGTCGATGAAGGCTTGCGGGCTTTCGGAGTCGACTTCGATGTCGAATACGTCAATGCCGGCGAAGCGCTTGAACAGCACGCCCTTACCTTCCATGACAGGCTTGGAAGCCAATGGGCCAAGGTTACCCAGGCCGAGAATAGCGGTGCCATCGGAAATGACTGCAACCAGGTTGCCCTTGCCGGTGTACTTGTAGGCCAGTTCAGGATCGCGGGCGATTTCGCGTACTGGTTCGGCTACGCCGGGGCTGTAGGCCAGCGACAGATCGCGGGCGGTAGCGGTGGCCTTGGTGAGCTCGACACTCAGCTTCCCTGGACGGGGATGGGCGTGATATTCGAGAGCGGCAGTTTTCAGATCAGACATAGGGGCATTCCGCTTTTTACTGTTGGACAGACGGACCGCCGAGGATACTCGCCTCGCAAAGTCCTCACAAGACTGACCAGTCACCCCTGTCAAGCGCCCGGCCCTACGACTTTGGGCCAAGAGCCACGGAACACAAGGGATAGACTGTTCACAATCAGCAGAAAAAATGTCTACAGTTTGTTCTTACGGTGCTGCCTGCAACATCGCTCGATCGGTCAGCGGCAGAAGCCAGCGCGCCTGCCCCGGTTTCAACCCGCCACGGCGCGAACGATCCACTACCCAGCCACGAGCCTCGATTTGCTTGCCTTTGAGCTTTTCAAGCGATGCGACATCGAATCGATCCAGCACATTGGGTGCAACCCGCAATACAACCGAATCCTGCAACTCGATCCAAACCCCGCCGCGATTGCGCTGAACCTTGCTCACACGACCACTGAGCATGGCGAAACCGGACGCGCTGATCTGCTCCGCTTTCAATACAGGTGATTGTCGCCACAGCCCGAGACCGGCCCGACGAGCGCTGCGTTCGGCCGCTTGCTGGCAGGCGACCAAATCGACGTTCGGTGCCACCGCCACCTGAAAACCGAGACCCTCGGCGAGCATCTGCGCTTCGAGATTAGCCCCATCGACACTGTAGACATGAGCCAGGGTGCGGCCGTAATGGTCCTTGCTTTCCTTACCCGGTAACAAACCGACCTGTCCGTTGCTCGCAGCCACCAGAGCTTCAAGACGTTTGCGCGCAGCCACGGCGAACGGTTCGTCGGAGCGACCTTGCTTGCCCAGCTCCGGCGTATTCAAACCGATCATGCGCACACTGCGGCCATCGCTCAGACGCAAGGTGTCGCCATCCACCACGCGTTGCACCGTGACTGACGTGAGTCCGCTCGGTGTCGGGCAGAAGGCCTGGGCACCGGAAAGCCAAATCGCGGACACAAAAAAGGCGCCCGCGAGGGACGCCTTTTTCATCAGCAAGGAAAAGCCCACCGGGCCTTTCAACCTTACTCTGCAGCAGGAGCTTTCTTGCCGAAAGCGCCGAAACGGTCTGCGAAGCGCTGTACACGACCGCCAGTATCCAGAGTCTTCTGCTTACCGGTGTAGAACGGGTGGCACTCGTTGCATACGTCGATCGCCAGAGGCTTGGCCAGGTTCGAACGAGTTTCGAACTTGTTGCCACAGCTGCAGGTAACTGCGGTGATTTCGTATGTTGGATGGATATCGGCTTTCATGATGTATTCCTCAGGCTAGCGTGCCGCCACTCAACACCATTGTTGAATACCGCACGTAATTAGGCCGCGGATTCTACCAGACCTTTGCAATCACGCAAGCTGTCCCTTACACCGACCGTCTGCTAGGCTCGCGCCCCAAATGCTGATCATCTGCACGCAAACCTGTGGGAGCGGACTTGCCCGCGAAAGCGTCCTGACAGCCAATGAAGATGCCGGCTGCATAGGCCTCTTCGCGGGCAAGCCGCTCCCACAGGGATTGCGCTCAGCCTTTCTTACTGCCCGCCCAGAGAGACTCCCTGCGTGCCCAACGCCATTCTGCGCCTCGCCCTGCCTTCGCCTCTGCGCCGCCTGTTCGACTACCGCGCGCCAGCCGGAGTCCTGCGCGCCCAGCTACATCCGGGCATGCGCTTGCGGGTGCCGTTCGGTCGGCGCGAGATGATCGGGATTCTGGTGGAGGTCACCGACACCAGCGAAGTGCCGACTGAAAAACTCAAACCGGCCCTTGCGCTACTCGACGCCACGCCGCCCTTGCCGCCCGCGCTGTTCAAGCTGTGCCTGTGGACCTCTCAGTATTACCAGCACAGCCTCGGCGACACCTTGAGCTGGGCGCTGCCAGTATTGTTGCGTCAGGGTGAACTGGCCGAAGCTCGCCAGGAGCGCTTTTGGTCCGCCGCGCCTGGCGCCAGCCTCGATGATCCGCGCATCGCCCGCGCACCACGACAGCGTGAAGCCCTGGCGACCCTGGCCCAGCATCCCCATGGCGTCGCTCATCAGTTGCTGAGCAAACTGATGCTGAGCAAGGACAGCCTCGATCTGTTGCTGGCCAAGGAGCTGGTGCAAGTTGAAATCCGCAAACACGCACCCGGCGTGCGCCATGAACACTGGCTGGCCCAACCGGAACTACCGCTCAACCCGGAGCAGCGTGCCGCTTATGAAGCGATTCGTACCGGGTTCGACAGCTATCACGCGTTTCTGCTGGCCGGCGTCACCGGCAGCGGCAAGACCGAAGTCTATTTGCAACTGATCCGCGAAACCCTCGAGGCTGGCAAACAAGCCTTGGTGCTGATCCCGGAGATCAACCTCGGCCCGCAAACCCTGGCGCGTTTCGAGCAGCGCTTCAATGCGCGCATTGCGCTGATCCACTCCGCGGTCAATGACCGCGAACGTCTGGAAGCCTGGCTGGCGGCACGGGATGGCGAGGCCGACATTATTATCGGTACCCGTTCGGCACTGTTCACGCCGATGAAAAACCCCGGTCTGATCATCATCGATGAAGAGCACGACGGCTCTTATAAACAGCAGGAAGGCCTGCGCTACCACGCCCGCGACCTGGCACTGGTCCGCGCCCGGCAGGAAAACATCCCGATCGTGCTCGGGTCCGCTACACCGTCACTGGAAAGCCTGCAAAACGCCTACACCGGTCGTTACGGCCTCTTACGCCTGAATGGGCGGGCCGGTGGAGCCCAACAACCGCGCTTTCTGCGCCTGGACGTGAAAAGTCGTCCGCTGGACAGCGGCATTTCCGGGCCAATGCAGCAAGCCATCGCTCAAACCCTGGCCGCCGGCCAGCAGGTGCTGGTGTTCCTCAACCGCCGGGGGTTCGCCCCGACGCTGCTCTGCCACGACTGCGGCTGGATGTCTGAATGCCAGCGCTGCGACGCGCGAATGACCGTGCACCAGCGCTCCGGCGAACTGCGTTGCCACCATTGTGGCTACGTTGAACGCGTGCCCCGCCATTGCCCGAAGTGCGGCAAGGTCGATTTGCGGCCCGTGGGCGCCGGCACCGAGCGCGCCGAAGAACGCCTGGGGATTCTGTTTCCGGACGTCCCGGTGCTGCGGGTCGACCGCGACAGCACTTCACGCAAAGATGCGATGAATCAATTGTTCGCCACCATCCAGAAGGGCCAGCCGTGCATTCTGGTCGGCACACAGATGCTTGCCAAAGGGCACCACTTTCCACGGGTGACCCTGGTGTCGATTCTCGATGCCGACGGCGGACTGTTCTCCGGCGATTTCCGCGCCAGCGAACGCATGGCGCAGTTGATCGTCCAGGTCGCAGGACGCGCGGGGCGGGCCGAAGAGCCGGGCAAAGTGATCATTCAGACGCATCTGGCAGACCATCCACTGCTGGTGCAATTGACCGAACAGGGCTATTTCGCCTTTGCCGAACAGGCATTGAGCGAACGCCGGGGCGCCGGCCTTCCACCGTTTGCGCATCTTGCGCTGCTGCGGGCCGAAGCGCATAAACCGGGGCAGGCCGAAGGCTTCCTCGATGAAGCGTGCAGCGAGGCCGAGCGTTTGCTGGCCGAGCAGAATCTGAGCGGAATCGAGTTGCTGGGGCCGGTGCCGGCACCGATGGAACGCCGAGCCGGGCGATACCGTGCACAGTTATTGCTGCAAGCCACGGCCCGGGCGCCGCTGCATCGATTGCTGAGCAGTTGGTTGCTGGTGTTGGAGCAGATGCCGAGTGGGCGGGCGGTGCGCTGGTCCTTGGATGTCGATCCGGTCGATTTGTATTGATTGGAAGATGGCCTTCGCGGGCAAGCCTCGCTCCTACAGGGCAGTGCGCCGATCAAAAGATTGTAGGAGCGAGGCTTGCCCGCGAAGGCGGTCGATTTGTCACCACATATCCATAACCTGCCCGCTATAGTTGGCAAGCCCGTCTTCGCAACGGATAATGCCCAGTTTTTCCACCAGCGCATCGAAGCGCCGCCGCGCTAGCGGTCGAAAGAGAAGACCATGAAAGACACCATTCGCCAGCTGATCCAACAAGCCATCACCCAACTCGTCAACGAAGGTGTGTTGCCTGAAGGCCTGTCGCCGGCGATCCAGGTGGAAAACTCCCGCGACAAGAAAAACGGCGACTTCGCCAGCAACATCGCCATGATGCTGGCCAAACCAGCGGGCATGAAGCCCCGTGACCTGGCCGAGAAAATCATCGCCGCGCTGCCGGCTGACGAGAACGTCTCCAAGACCGAAATCGCCGGCCCTGGCTTCCTGAACTTCTTCCAGAACACTCAAGCCCTGGCGACCCGCCTGGACGCGGCGCTCGCCGACGACCACATCGGCGTACGCAAGGCCGGCCCGGTGCAGCGCACTGTGGTCGACCTGTCGGCCCCCAACCTGGCCAAAGAGATGCACGTCGGCCACTTGCGCTCGACCATCATCGGCGACGGCGTGGCCCGGGTTCTGGAGTTTCTCGGCGACGAAGTGATCCGCCAGAACCACGTTGGCGACTGGGGCACCCAGTTCGGCATGCTGATGGCGTACTTGCAAGAAAACCCGATCACCAGCGACGAGCTGTCGGACCTGGAAAACTTCTACCGCGCCGCCAAGCAACGCTTCGACGAATCCGCAGAGTTCGCCGATCGCGCCCGTGGCCTGGTGGTCAAGCTGCAAGCCGGCGACCCGGACTGCCTGGCGCTGTGGACCAAGTTCAAAGACATCTCGCTGTCGCACTGCCAGAAAATCTACGAACTGCTGAACGTCAAACTGACCATGGCCGACGTGATGGGCGAAAGTGCCTACAACGACGACCTGATCAACGTGGTCAACGACCTCAAGGCCGCTGGCCTGCTGGTCGAGAGCAACGGCGCTCAATGCGTGTTCCTCGACGAGTTCAAGAACGCCGACGGCGACCCGCTGCCGGTGATCATCGTCAAGGCTGACGGCGGTTATCTTTACGCCACCACCGACCTGGCGGCCGTGCGTTATCGTAGCGGTGTGTTGAAGGCCGATCGCGCGCTGTACTTCGTCGACCAGCGCCAGGCCCTGCACTTCCAGCAAGTGTTCCAGGTCGCGCGTCTGGCCGGCTTCGTGACCCATCCGATGGAAATGGAGCACATGGGCTTCGGCACCATGAACGGCGCCGACGGCCGTCCGTTCAAGACCCGCGATGGCGGCACCGTGAAGCTGATCGACCTGCTGACCGAAGCCCAGGAGCGCGCCTACACGCTGGTAAAAGAAAAGAACCCGACGCTTGCCGAAGACGAATTGCGCAATATCGCCAGGGTCGTGGGCATTGGCGCCGTGAAATACGCCGACCTGTCCAAGCACCGCACCAGCGACTACAGCTTCAACTTCGACCTGATGCTGAACTTCGAAGGCAACACCGCGCCATACCTGCTCTACGCCTACACCCGGGTGGCCGGCGTATTCCGCAAACTTGGCAAGGACTTCAGCGAAGTCGAAGGACAGATCGTCCTTGAAGCGCCGCACGAACTTGAACTGGCCGCGAAACTGGCGCAATTCGGCGAAATACTGAACAACGTGTCCGACAAAGGCACGCCGCACATTCTCTGTACCTACCTGTACGATGTTGCCGGCCTGTTCTCCAGTTTCTACGAGAACTGCCCGATCCTTGGGGCCGACACACCGGCGCAAATGCAGAGCCGCCTGCGTCTCGCCGCACTGACCGGCCGCATTCTCAAGCAAGGCCTGGAACTCTTGGGTCTGGAAACTCTGGAGCGTATGTAAGTTGGCTGCCAAGAAAAAACCTGCACCCAAACGTGGCGCCAGCCGTTACCAAGCTCCTGCAAAGCAACCGGTCCCGGGCTGGCTGTGGATGGCCATCGGCCTGACGGTCGGCGCGTTCATTGTGTTCCTGATGAAGCTGGAGCCGGGCAAGGGCAGCGATACCGTCAAGCGCGAGAAGATCGAGCAGCAGAAAGCCAGCAAGATCGCCGAGGCCAACAAGACCCCGCCGAGCCCGACGCAACCGGTGAAGCCGAAGTACGACTTCTACACCTTGCTGCCGGAATCGGAAGTGATCGTGCCACCGGACGCCGTACCGGAAAAAACCCTGCCGACACCACAAGTGCCGGCCATTCCCACCACGCCGGTGACGCCAGAGCAAGCGGCGAAGATCGACACGGCCCGGGCTCAAGCGGCGTTGGCCGGCATTACCCCGCCGCCAGCGCCGCCCGTGGCAAAAGCTGCGCCGGTGACCAAGTTCTTCCTGCAGGCCGGCTCGTTCCGCAAGGAAGCCGATGCCGACAAGGTGCGTGCGCAGATCATTCTGCTGGGTCAGGCCGTGGCGGTTGAATCCGGCACCGTGAAAGACGAGACCTGGTATCGAGTGCTGGTCGGCCCGTTCAGCAACCGCGAGCAGCTAACTACCGCCCAGAAGCAACTGGCCGGCAGCGGCTTCAGCAACTTGTTGTTACAACAACGCCAAAGTCGTTAACCCTTCATGATAGTTCCCACGCTCCGCGTGGGAATGCAGCCCGGGACGCTCCGCGTCCCTTTCTAGAGCTGGAACGCGGAGCGTCCCTTGAGGCATTCCCACGCAGAGCGTGGGAACGATCAAACAGACAACCCCCCATCCCTGCCCTACACCGCTCGTCCCCTCTCCCGCTCCACAGTTGAAAAACGCTCCACCACCCCCATATGAGTTGCGATAAGGCATTTTCGCCCCGCTGCGTGGAGACTCTCCCTTGACCACCATCGTTTCAGTTCGCCGCCACGGCAAAGTCGTCATGGGCGGCGACGGCCAGGTTTCGCTCGGTAATACCGTGATGAAAGGCAACGCGAAGAAAGTTCGCCGCCTCTATCACGGCCAGGTTATCGCCGGTTTTGCCGGGGCCACCGCTGACGCCTTCACCCTCTTCGAGCGTTTCGAAGGCCAGCTGGAGAAACATCAGGGCCACCTGGTTCGAGCCGCCGTCGAACTCGCCAAAGAATGGCGCACCGACCGCTCCCTGAGCCGCCTCGAAGCCATGCTTGCGGTCGCCAACAAAGATGCCTCCCTGATCATCACCGGCAACGGTGACGTGGTTGAGCCCGAAGAAGGCCTGATCGCCATGGGTTCGGGCGGCGGTTACGCCCAGGCCGCCGCGAGCGCCCTGCTGAAGAAAACCGATTTGTCGGCCCGGGAAATCGTCGAAACCGCCTTGGGCATCGCTGGCGACATCTGCGTGTTCACCAACCACAACATCACCATCGAGGAGCAGGATCTCGCTGAGTAAGCCTGTGCAGGCCATTGCACGGCTCATTTATGCTTGAGGACCGCCAATTATTATGCCCATGACCCCCCGTGAAATCGTCCACGAACTCAATCGCCATATCATCGGCCAGGACGATGCCAAACGCGCCGTCGCCATCGCCCTGCGCAACCGCTGGCGCCGGATGCAGCTGCCCGAAGAGCTGCGCGTCGAAGTCACTCCCAAGAACATCCTGATGATCGGCCCCACCGGTGTCGGTAAAACCGAAATCGCCCGTCGCCTGGCCAAGCTCGCCAACGCGCCGTTCATCAAAGTCGAAGCGACCAAGTTCACCGAAGTGGGCTACGTTGGCCGTGACGTCGAATCGATCATTCGTGATCTGGCCGATGCTGCGATCAAGTTGCTGCGCGAACAGGAAATGACCAAGGTTCGTCACCGCGCCGAAGACGCCGCCGAAGAACGCATCCTCGACGCTTTGCTGCCACCGGCACGCATGGGGTTCACCAACGAGGACGCCGCTCCGGCCCAGGATTCCAACACCCGTCAACTGTTCCGCAAGCGCCTGCGCG
This sequence comes from Pseudomonas sp. Tn43, assembly GCF_014192635.1. Taxonomy (NCBI): domain Bacteria; kingdom Pseudomonadati; phylum Pseudomonadota; class Gammaproteobacteria; order Pseudomonadales; family Pseudomonadaceae; genus Pseudomonas; species Pseudomonas sp. Tn43. Next base: position 146,818 of record NZ_JACHYG010000005.1, on the reverse strand, counting down.
AAGGGCAGCTGGATGACAAGGAGCTCGAAATCGAAGTGGCCGAAGTGACCGGCGTCGATATCTCCGCACCACCGGGCATGGAAGAGATGACCAATCAGTTGCAGAGCCTGTTCGCCAACATGGGCAAGGGCAAGCGCAAGAGTCGCAAGCTCAAGGTCAAGGAAGCGCTGAAACTGGTACGCGACGAAGAAGCCGGTCGTCTGGTCAACGAAGAAGAATTGAAGGCCAAGGCCCTGGAAGCTGTCGAGCAGCACGGCATCGTGTTCATCGATGAAATCGACAAGGTCGCCAAACGCGGCAATTCCGGTGGCGTCGACGTGTCCCGCGAGGGCGTACAGCGCGACTTGCTGCCACTGATCGAAGGCTGCACCGTCAACACCAAACTGGGCATGGTCAAGACTGACCACATTCTGTTCATCGCCTCCGGTGCGTTCCACCTGAGCAAGCCGAGCGATCTGGTGCCGGAGCTGCAAGGTCGCCTGCCGATTCGGGTCGAACTCAAGGCCCTGAGCCCGGAAGATTTCGAGCGCATCCTCAGCGAACCGCACGCATCGCTCACCGAGCAATATTGTGCACTGCTGAAAACCGAAGGCCTGCTCATCGAATTCCTGCCGGACGGCATCAAGCGTCTCGCCGAGATCGCCTGGCAAGTCAACGAGAAAACCGAAAACATCGGTGCCCGTCGCCTGCATACCCTGCTCGAACGTCTGCTCGAAGAGGTATCGTTCAGCGCCGGCGATCTGGCCAGCACCCACGAGGACAAGCCGATCCTGATCAATGCCGATTACGTCAACAGCCACCTGGGCGAATTGGCGCAGAACGAAGACCTGTCTCGCTACATTCTGTAAAGCGGCAAGCTTCAAACGACAAGCTGCAAGCTGCAAGCTGGACATCACCGTCTTGCAGCTTGTAGCTTGTAGCTTCAAGCCCGGAAGCCCTTCGCCATGACCCAACTTCCCACCGACATCAAACTGCACAAAGCCTCGAAAACCCTGTCGCTCAAATACGCATCCGGCGAGGAATATCACCTGCCCGCCGAGTTTCTTCGCGTGCATTCTCCTTCCGCCGAAGTCCAGGGCCACGGCAAACCTATCCTGCAATTTGGCAAGATCGGCGTAGGCCTGAGCAAGGTCGAACCGGCCGGTCAGTACGCACTGAAATTGACCTTCGACGACGGCCACGACAGCGGCCTGTTCACTTGGGAATACCTGTACCAGCTGGCAGTGCGCCAAGAAGATCTCTGGAACGATTATCTTGCTGAACTCAAAGCAGCTGGAAAGACCCGTGACCCGAATGAATCGGTCGTCAAGCTGATGCTCTAATACAAGCCTCTGACCGTTTAGAGGGCATTTTCTAATTCCATCTGTTTGAATGCTCCGCTGCGGTGTCAACGATTGGCCCGCTTGCGAAAAAAATTAAACTCGGGTAACCAATGGAGCTGGCAAGTTCCGTGCATTTGTAGCTATTCGCAATTAACGGTCACCCGAGCAGTAGTACCTGGCGTTTGCTGTGTGACTACACAGCTGGGCTCAGGTACTCGTCTCAGGACAATGGAGCGTCGTAGATGAGTAACAAGCTTAACGATGACTTGAAATTTCAGGCTTCGGAAAATACCTTGGGGCTGAATCCTGTTGTTGGACTACGTAGAAAGGATCTCTTGGGCTCTGCCCGAATGGTGCTGACCCAGGCCATCAGACAACCCATCCACAGTGCCAGGCATGTCGCCCATTTCGGCATCGAACTGAAGAACGTGCTGTTTGGAAAATCCGAGCTTCAACCGCAAAGTGATGACCGTCGCTTCCTTGATCCGGCCTGGAGCCAGAACCCGCTCTATAAACGTTATTTGCAAACCTACCTGGCGTGGCGCAAGGAGCTTCACGCATGGATCGATGACAGCAATCTTTCTCCCAAGGACGTCGCTCGCGGGCATTTCGTGATCAACCTGATGACCGAAGCCATGGCCCCGACCAACACGGCGGCCAACCCGGCGGCGGTCAAACGCTTCTTCGAAACCGGTGGTAAAAGCCTGCTCGACGGCCTCTCTCATCTGGCCAAGGACCTGATACACAACGGCGGCATGCCGAGCCAGGTCAACATGGGCGCATTTGAAGTCGGCAAGAGCCTGGGCGTAACCGAAGGCGCAGTGGTGTTTCGCAACGACGTGCTGGAGCTGATCCAGTACAAGCCAATCACCGAGCAGGTGCATGAACGCCCGCTGCTGGTGGTGCCGCCACAGATCAACAAGTTCTATGTTTTCGACCTGAGCCCGGACAAGAGTCTGGCGCGCTTCTGCCTGCGCAACAATGTGCAGACGTTTATCGTCAGCTGGCGCAACCCGACCAAGGAGCAGCGCGAGTGGGGCCTGTCGACCTACATCGAAGCGCTCAAGGAAGCGGTCGATGTGGTCACCGCAATCACCGGCAGCAAAGACGTGAACATGCTGGGCGCCTGCTCTGGCGGCATCACCTGCACCGCTCTGCTGGGCCACTACGCGGCGATCGGCGAGAAGAAGGTCAACGCCCTGACGCTGATGGTCAGCGTGCTCGATACGACCCTCGATAGCGACGTGGCGCTATTCGTCGACGAGCAAACACTCGAAGCCGCCAAGCGCCATTCTTACCAGGCCGGCGTGCTGGAAGGCCGTGACATGGCGAAAGTCTTCGCCTGGATGCGCCCCAACGATCTGATCTGGAACTACTGGGTCAACAACTACCTGCTGGGCAACGAGCCACCTGTTTTCGACATCCTGTTCTGGAACAACGACACCACTCGCTTGCCGGCCGCGTTCCACGGCGACCTGATCGAGATGTTCAAAAACAACCCACTGATCCGCCCCAACGCACTGGAAGTGTGCGGCACACCGATCGACCTGAAGCAGGTCACTGCCGACATCTTTTCCCTGGCCGGCACCAATGACCACATCACCCCCTGGAAGTCCTGCTACAAATCGGCACAGCTGTTCGGTGGCAAGGTCGAGTTCGTGCTATCCAGCAGCGGGCATATCCAGAGCATTCTGAACCCGCCGGGCAATCCGAAAGCGCGCTACATGACCAACTCCGACATGCCGGTCAAAGCCGAGGAATGGCTGGAAAACTCCACCAAGCACACCGATTCCTGGTGGTTGTATTGGCAGGCATGGCAGGCCGAGCGTTCGGGCAAGCTGAAAAAATCCCCCGCCAACCTTGGCAACAAGGCCTATCCAGCGGGTGAAGCGGCGCCAGGCACTTATGTACACGAGCGTTGAGCTTCAGGTGGCACGCAGTCCGCGGCACTGGGAGGTGCCGCGATCACTATCAATCACTCTCGAGGCCAGCCTCGAACATTCTGCGACGGCCCGGGACGGCCCGATCAGCGTTTAAAACCTACAGGGCTTCGTGCATGCCGCATCCGTTCGTATTCCGTACCGTCAACCTGGATGGCCAGACCCTCCGCACAGCGGTACGCCCCGGCAAGCCTCACTTGACGCCCTTGCTGATTTTCAACGGCATCGGCGCCAACCTGGAGCTGATATTCCCGTTCGTCCAGGCTCTGGATCCGGACCTGGAAGTCATTGCCTTCGACGTGCCCGGTGTCGGCGGCTCATCGACTCCCAATGTGCCCTATCGCTTTTCCGGGCTGGCAAAACTGACGGCGCGAATGCTCGACTATCTCGATTACGGGCAAGTCAACGTGATCGGCGTGTCGTGGGGGGGGGCGCTGGCACAACAATTCGCCCATGACTATCCCGAGCGCTGCAAGAAATTAGTGCTGGCGGCCACGGCGGCAGGCACCGTGATGGTTCCGGGCAAGCCTAAAGTGCTGCTGATGATGGCCAGCCCGCGACGCTATATCCAGCCCTCCCATGTGATCCGCATTGCACCGATGATCTACGGCGGCTCGTTCCGTCGCGATCCGACCCTGGCGGCCAGTCACGCCTCCAGGGTTCGTTCGGCAGGCAAACTCGGTTACTACTGGCAATTGTTCGCCGGCCTTGGCTGGACCAGCATTCACTGGCTGCACAAGATCCACCAACCGACCCTGGTGCTGGCTGGCGACGACGACCCACTGATCCCGCTGATCAACATGCGCATGCTGGCCTGGCGAATTCCCAACGCCCAACTGCACATCATCGACGACGGCCATCTGTTCCTGATTACCCGGGCCGAAGCGGTGGCACCGATCATCATGAAGTTTCTTGAGGAGGAGCGTCAGCGCGCAGTTATGCATCCGCATCCGGCGCCATCGGGCGGTTAACCGATCCCGACTTTTGTTTATGAAAAGGAGTCGGCAGGAGGCCGTGCCGCGCAACAACCCGCAACAACGTCTATGGTGTTTTGTTCGGGTGTGTCTGTTTTTGGCCTGATGACGAAGGAGTGTTAACTCATGCGCGACAAACCAGCGAAGGGCACTTTGCCCACTCCCGCTGCATTCATCAATGCTCAGAGTGCGGTTACCGGTCTGCGCGGCCGGGACCTGCTTTCGACCTTGCGCAGCCTGGCCACCCACGGCCTGCGCAACCCGGTGTATACGGCCCGGCATGCCTTGAAGCTGGGCGGCCAGCTAGGCCGCGTGTTGTTGGGTGAAACCCTGCACCCGACCAACCCGCAGGACAGTCGCTTCACCGACCCGACATGGAGCCTCAATCCTTTTTATCGCCGCAGCTTGCAGGCCTATCTGAGCTGGCAGAAAGAAGTCAAAAGCTGGATCGACGAAAGCAACATGAGCCCCGACGATCGTGCCCGCGCGCACTTTGCCTTTGCCTTGATCAATGACGCCGTGGCGCCGTCCAATACGCTGCTCAATCCGCTGGCGATCAAAGAGTTTTTCAACTCCGGCGGCAGCAGCCTGGTGCGGGGTATCGGCCATCTGGTCGACGACGTCCTGCACAACAACGGCCTGCCACGACAAGTGACCAAACAAGCATTCGAGGTGGGCAAAACGGTTGCCACCACGACCGGCTCGGTGGTGTTTCGTAATGAACTGCTGGAACTGATCCAATACAAGCCGATGAGCGAAAAGCAGTATTCCAAGCCATTGCTGATCGTGCCGCCGCAGATCAACAAGTACTACATTTTCGATTTGAGCCCCCATAACAGCTTCGTTCAGTTCGCCCTTAAAAACGGTTTGCAGACTTTCGTTATCAGCTGGCGCAATCCCGATGTGCGTCATCGCGAATGGGGGTTGTCGTCTTACGTCGAAGCCACTGAAGAAGCGATGAATGTATGCCGCGCAATCACCGGTGCACGGGAGGTCAACTTGATGGGGGCCTGTGCTGGCGGGCTGACCATTGCCGCATTGCAAGGGCATTTGCAGGCCAAGCGACAGCTACGACGGGTGTCCAGCGCGACCTATCTGGTCAGCATGCTCGACAGCCAGATAGACAGCCCCGCTACCCTCTTCGCCGACGAAGAGACCCTGGAAGCGGCCAAGCGCCGCTCGTATCAAAAGGGCGTTCTGGAAGGTCAGGACATGGCCAGGGTGTTTGCCTGGATGCGTCCCAACGACTTGATCTGGAATTACTTCGTCAATAACTACCTGATGGGCAAGGAGCCGCCGGCGTTCGACATCCTCTACTGGAACAATGACAACACGCGTCTGCCAGCAGCGTTTCATGGCGACCTGCTGGATTTTTTCAAGCACAACCCGCTGAGTCATCCGGGCGGCCTGGAAGTATGCGGTACGCCGATCGACCTGCAGAAGGTCACCGTCGACAGCTTCAGCGTGGCAGGCATCAATGATCACATCACCCCGTGGGACGCGGTGTATCGCTCGACATTACTGCTGGGGGGTGAGCGCCGCTTCGTGCTGTCCAACAGCGGTCATGTACAGAGCATTCTCAACCCACCGAACAATCCGAAAGCCAACTACATCGAAAATCCGAAACTGAGCAGCGACCCGCGTGCCTGGTATTACGACGCCAAGCGCGTCGACGGTAGTTGGTGGACGCAATGGCTTGACTGGATCCAGGAACGCTCCGGCGCACAACACGAAACCCAAACGGCCCTCGGCAACCAGAACTATCCACCGATGGAAGCGGCACCCGGTACTTACGTGCGCGTGCGCTGACGTTTAACCAACCACGGCCGCCAATGGCCGTGGCATGACTCGACCATTAAGAAGACTGGATGAAAACCCGCGACCGGATTCTCGAATGTGCCCTGCAGTTGTTCAATCAAAAGGGCGAACCGAATGTGTCCACCATGGAAGTGGCCAACGAAATGGGCATCAGCCCAGGCAACCTCTACTACCATTTCCACGGCAAGGAACCGCTGATCCTCGGGCTGTTCGAGCGCTTCCAGGCCGAGCTGACACCTTTGCTCGACCCACCGTCCGATGTGGAACTGGGCCCCGAGGATTACTGGCTGTTCCTGCACCTGATCATCGAACGCCTGGCCCATTACAGGTTTCTGTTCCAGGACCTGTCGAATCTTGCCGGCCGCCTGCCGAAACTGGCCAAGGGGATACGCAACCTGCTCAATGCGCTAAAGCGCACACTGGCTTCATTGCTGGCGCAATTGAAAGCTCAGGGTCGATTGGTCAGTGACACCCAGGCGCTGGGGCAACTGGTGGAGCAAATCACCATGACGTTGCTGTTCTCGCTGGACTATCAACGAATTCTCGACCGTGAAGGTGAAGTACGACTGGTGGTGTATCAGATCATGATGCTGGTGGCACCGCACTTGCTGCCGCCGATCAAGATTGCGACCGAGCGGTTGGCGTTGCAGTACCTCGAAGAGCACGACTAATCCTGTAGGAGCGAGGCTTGTCCGCGAACAACGATAACGCGGTATTCCTGATGGACCGAGGCGGCTGGTTCGCCGGCAAGCCTGGTTCCTACAGGAGCGGGCTTGCTCGACAAACAAAAACGCCCGACCTTCGCAGGCCGGGCGTGATCGTTCCCATGCTCCGCGTGGGAATGCAGCCGGTGACGCTCTGCGTCACTGCCGCAATGGATGCGGAGCGTCCGGTGAGGCATTCCCACGCGGCGCGTGGGAATGATCATCAGGACTGACTGGTTGGCGTCGATGGAGCCGGCGCGGCAGTCTGGCTTACAGCAGGAGTCGGCGCAGCGGCGGAATTCGCCGTGCTCGCCGTGCTCACCGGGGTCGCCGGTTTGGCGGCAGCCGCTGCTGGTTTCGGGGCGGCGGCTTTCGGGGCTGCCGGTTTTTTCACTGCAGGCTTCTTGACTGCTGGCTTTTTCGCAGCGGCGGGTTTGGCCGCTGCAGTTTTAGCTGCAGGTTTTGCGGCTGCTTTGGCCGCAGGTTTCGCCGCGGCAGTTTTGGTTGCCGGTTTGGCGGCAGCCTTGGCCAATGGTTTGGCTACGCTTTTGGCTGCTGGTTTGGCTGCCGCGGTTTTCGCCGCAACAGGCGCAACCTTGGCACCGGTGAGTTTTTCGATTTGCTTGGTCAGGGTATCGACTTTGCTGTGCAGTGCCTTGACCTCATTGCGGCTCGGTACACCCAGGCGCGAAATGGCGCTGTTCAGACGCTTGTCAAAAGCCCCTTCCAGCTCATCCCATTTGCCCAGTGCGCGATCCTTTACACCGCTGATGCGCGATTTGGCCGAGGAAGCAGAGTCCTTGGCGGCATCGACTTTCTTGCCGACAGCACTCTTGGTGAGCTTCTCGGCTTTCTCGCCGTCCTTAACCAGTGCATCGAAGAGCTTGCTGCCGTCAGTGTCGATCTTCGAGTACACGCCTAAACCAGCCAGCCAGATCTTGCGGGAGTAGTCTTCGACCTTCCCGATCCACGAGCTGCCTTCTTTTTCAGTATTCTTTTTACCAGCCATCCCGTTCTCCTTAAGATTTACGCGCGACACGTTCGAGCAATGCCGTCAGCTCATCGAGCTTAGCAGAGAGTGTCTCAACGTCATGTTTAGACGGAATGCCGATACGATTCAAGGCACTTGCGATACGCGTATCGAAAGCCCTTTCGACTTTGTCGAGTTGAAGTTCGACTTTGCCTTTGAAAGTGCTCACTTCACTCTTGGCTTCATCGATCTCGGCATTGGCCGCTTCAAGCTTTTCAGTGACTACTTTTTTGCCTTTCTTTTCAACAGCTTGACCAGCCTTGATCAGCTCTTGAACATACTCGCTGCCCTCTTGGCCGACCTTGGTGTAAGCCCCAAGACCGGCGAGCCAGATCTTGCGGGCATACGATTTGACGTCGCCCTGGGCGTTTGTCTCAACGTCGACTTTTTTCTTCGAAATAACTTTGGCCATGGTGCACCTCACGCGCAGAAGGGTCGAGGAACTGCCCGCAGAGAGTCGGGCTCAGGCACAAAGTAGTGAGAATAATTAGAAACGGCACCCTAACAACTGACACAAACCTTCGGGCGCACCACAAACAAATGTGGGAGCGGGCTTGCCCGCGAAGAGGCCTGTATATCCGCAATATCTCCTGCGGCAGGAATATCGTCTTCGCGGGCAAGCCCGCTCCCACAGGGTTTCTCATGTCACAGAAAGAATGGATTAAGCCAACGCTTTATCCAGAGCTCTTTCGATTTCCGATTTGATCGTGCCGCTCATGGCGGACATCAACAGGCCCAGTTCGACATCGACCTTGATCGAGTCCTCGCCCACATACACCGCCCCTTTGACACCCGTGCGCCTCAGATTCAGGGTGTCGCCGGACCACTGCGGCTCCAGGCCATATTGTTCGGACAGCTTCTGCGCCAACTGGTCGGCCTTCTCGCGGGCCGCTTCCTTACCCAGGTGGTGGGCACGTTCAACACTAATACGGGCCATCGAATGACTCCTGCTTTATCGTGACTTGCTCAAGACATCTTGACCCTGCATGCGTCAAAACGTCCCGGTAGTTGCCTATCTTACCTGCAGCCTTGCCAAGACAAAGCAGGCCACCGGGATTAGAATGTCCCGCATTCTTTTTTGGTGACAGCGATATGACTGATCAGCGCAAAGGCAGCGATGCCGAACCCACCACTCACTTCGGCTTCAAAAATGTTCCGGAGAGCCAGAAAGCGGAAAAAGTCGCTGAGGTTTTCCACTCGGTAGCCGCCAAGTATGACCTGATGAATGACCTCCTGTCGGGCGGCATGCACCGCCTGTGGAAGCGCTTCGCGATCGAGCTGTCGGGCGTGCGCACCGGTAACCGCGTGCTGGACATCGCCGGCGGCACGGGTGACCTGACCCGCAAGTTCTCGCACCTCGTTGGCCCGACCGGTCAAGTAGTGCTGGCGGACATCAACGAATCCATGCTCAAGGTCGGCCGTGATCGTCTGCTGGACCTGGGTGTATCGGGCAATGTCGAATTCGTCCAGGCCGACGCTGAAAAGCTGCCGTTCCCGGACAACCATTTCGATTGCGTGACCATCGCCTTCGGCCTGCGCAACGTGACGCATAAAGAAGACGCCCTGCGCTCGATGCTGCGCGTGCTGAAACCGGGTGGCCGTCTGTTGGTGCTGGAGTTCTCCAAACCGACCAACGCGCTGATGTCCAAAGCCTACGACGCCTACTCGTTCGCCTTCATGCCGTTGATGGGCAAGCTGATCACCAATGATTCGGAAAGCTATCGCTACCTGGCCGAATCGATCCGCATGCACCCCAATCAGGAAACCCTGAAGTCGATGATGGTCGAGGCCGGTTTCGATCGTGTGACCTATCACAACATGACCGCAGGCATCGTCGCTCTGCACCGTGGCATCAAACCCTGATGGTGCTGGCCGGCCTGCTTGCCAGCGTTGAACTCGGCCTGAACCGGGTGCTGCGTCTCGACAGCACGGCCCTGCCGCGGCTGGCGCATTTGAGTGGCAAGGTGATTGCCGTCGACTGCCGCAGCCCGGCGTTGCAACTGTTCATCCTGCCCAGCGATGAAGGCCTGATGCTCGCCTCGCAGTGGGAAACCGCTGCCGATTGCACCTTGCGCGCACCGGCCTCAAGCCTGCTCAAGCTGGCGACGAGCAAGGACAAGACGTCGGTGCTGCATGCCCCGCAAGTCGAACTCGACGGCGACAGCGGCGTGCTGCTGGAACTGGCGGCAATCCTTCAGGACCTCGAACTGGACTGGGAATACGAACTCTCGCGCTGGCTGGGACCTGTGGCCACGCACCTGATTGGCGGTCATCTGCGCAGTCGCGCACGTTGGTATCAGCAAGGATTCGCCAGCCTTAACCAGAACCTGGGTGAATACCTGGCCGAAGAATCCCGCGCCCTGGTCGGTCAGCGTGAAGCTGACGCCCGTTTTAATGAACTGGACCAGATCAAACTCGATCTGGAACGTCTCGAGGCGCGTTTCCAGCGCCTTTCCCGATCCCTCGACCCAAGCGATAACGCATGAAGCTGCTTGCCGTCCGCCGTTTGTTGCGCATCCAGCGCGTTGTGATTCGCTACCGCCTCGATGACTTGCTGTTCGCCCTGCCACTGCCCTGGTTTTTGCTGGCGCTGCGCTATGCCTTGCCGTGGCGCTGGTTTCCGCGCAAAACACTGGACCTGAGCCGTGGCGCGCGACTGCGCCTTGCGTTGCAGGACCTGGGGCCGATTTTCATCAAGTTCGGCCAGATTCTTTCGACGCGCCGCGACCTGCTGCCCGAAGACATCGCCGATGAACTGATGAAGCTGCAGGACCGCGTGCCGCCCTTCGACTCGCAAGTGTCGATCCGGCTGATCGAAGAGCAGCTCGGCAAAAAAATCAGCGAAGTCTTCAGCCGCTTCGACGTTGAACCGCTGGCCTCGGCCTCGGTGGCGCAAGTGCACGCCGCGCAGCTGAAAACCGGTGAAGAAGTCGTCGTCAAAGTGATCCGCCCGGGCCTGAAACCGATCATTGCCCAAGACCTGGCGTGGCTGTTCATCCTCGCCCGCGCCGCAGAAAAACTCTCCGCCGATGCTCGCCTGCTGCACCCGGTGGACGTGGTCAGCGACTACGAAAAAACCATCTACGACGAACTCGACCTGCTGCGCGAGGCGGCTAACGCCAGCCAGTTGAAGCGCAACTTCGAAGGCTCGCCATTGCTCTATGTGCCGCAAGTCTTTTGGGACTGGTGCCGGCCGAAGGTGCTGGTGATGGAGCGCATCTACGGGATTCAGGTCACCGACCTCGCAACACTGGCCGACCAGCGCACCGACATGAAAATGCTCGCCGAGCGTGGTGTGGAGATCTTCTTCACCCAGGTGTTCCGCGACAGCTTCTTCCATGCCGACATGCACCCCGGCAACATCTTCGTCAGCACCGTGCAACCGTGGAGCCCGCAGTACATTGCGATCGACTGCGGCATCGTCGGCAGCCTGACCCCGGAAGACCAGGACTATCTGGCGCGTAACCTGTTCGCGTTCTTCAAACGCGATTACCGGCGTGTCGCGCAGTTGCACATCGATTCGGGCTGGGTGCCGGCGGAAACCAAACTCAATGAGTTCGAAGCAGCGATCCGTACCGTGTGCGAGCCGATCTTCGAAAAACCGTTAAAAGATATTTCCTTCGGCCAGGTACTGATGCGCCTGTTCCAGACCGCTCGACGCTTCAACATGGAAGTGCAACCGCAGTTGGTCCTGCTGCAAAAAACCTTGTTGAACATCGAAGGTCTGGGCCGTCAGTTGTACCCGGACCTGGATCTGTGGAATACCGCCCAGCCGTTCCTCGAGCGCTGGATGCGCGAGCGCGTCAGCCCCAAAGCCTTGTTAAGCAACGCGCAGAGCCAGTTCGAGCAGATCCCGCATCTGGCCAACATGGCCCGCGACCTGCTCGAGCGCATGTCACAGCCCCATGCCAACGACCCGCCACCCCCTTGGCACAAACGCAAGGACGACTGGTTCCTGCGTCTGCTCGGCACTGCTCATCTGGCCGGTGGCACGATACTCGCCGCCGGCGGCCCGCTGAACGAATTGGGGCATTGGCCCGCCGGTATCATGGTGGCGGTCGGCTTGTATCTGGTCGTTCGTCGATAGCAGTAATCAGCTGCAAGTTATAAGCTGCAAGCTTCAAGCGTCGGGTTCAAGAACTTAAAACTCTCAACACTGGCACAACGCAACATTGCCTTTACTTGCGGCTTGAAGCTTGTAGCTTGTAGCTGCTTCAGGAACTGAAGATGAAAAACTGGCTGGACGAGATCAAGTGGGACGCCGATGGCCTGGTGCCGGCGATTGCCCAGGATCACAAGACCGGACGCGTCCTGATGATGGCCTGGATGAACCGCGAAGCGCTGCAATTAACCGTTGCCGAGAACCGTGCCATTTACTGGTCACGTTCCCGTGGCAAGCTGTGGCGCAAGGGCGAAGAGTCCGGCCACGTGCAAACCCTGCATGAGATGCGCCTGGACTGCGACGCTGACGTGATCATCCTGATGGTCGAGCAGATCGGCGACATCGCCTGCCACACAGGCCGTCAGAGCTGCTTCTATCGCGTCTTCGAAAACGGCGACTGGAAAACCGTCGATCCGGTGCTGAAAGACCCGCACGCTATCTACTGCGCAGGACATACCCATGAGTGACACCCTGACCCGTCTGGCCCAGGTGCTGGAAGAGCGCAAAGGCGCCGCCGCCGATAGCTCGTATGTTGCCAGCCTGTATCACAAGGGCTTGAACAAGATTCTGGAAAAAGTCGGCGAAGAGTCGGTCGAAACCATCATTGCCGCCAAGGATGCCGCCATCAGCGGTGACTGCAGCGATGTGATCTACGAGACCGCCGATCTGTGGTTCCACAGCATGGTCATGCTCGCCCAACTGGGGCAGCATCCACAGGCTGTGCTCGATGAACTGGACCGTCGCTTCGGTCTGTCCGGACACGCCGAGAAAGCCTCTCGCCCGTCCGCCTGAACACTATTAGAGAGGAACACAACATGGGCATTTTTGACTGGAAACACTGGGTCGTCATCCTGATTGTCGTGGTGCTGGTGTTCGGCACCAAGAAACTGAAAAACCTCGGCACTGACGTGGGCGAGTCGATCAAGGGCTTTCGTAAAGCCATGAACGACGACGAGAAACCGGCCGACCCGACAGCAACCCCGGCCCAACCGGTTCCGCCTGTCCAGCCACAGGCCACAACGTCGGTGAACCCGCCGCACACCATCGACGTGCAGGCGCAAAAAGTCGAAGAGCCGATCCGCAAAGACTCGTGAGCACTGACTAATGTTTGGTATCAGCTTCTCTGAACTGCTGCTCGTCGGCCTCGTCGCCCTGCTGGTGCTGGGCCCCGAGCGTCTGCCGGGTGCTGCGCGCACCGCAGGCCTGTGGGTCGGGCGGCTGAAGCGCAGCTTCAACGCGATCAAACAGGAAGTTGAACGTGAAATCGGTGCCGACGAGATTCGCCGGCAACTGCACAACGAGCACATTCTGTCCCTGGAGCAGGAGGCGCGGAAGATCTTCACGCCGACTCAACAGGAGCCGACGCCGGTGGAACCTGTGGCGACGCAGACGATTCATGCGCCGACAGCTGACGCTACACCGGTGGTGGCAGCCGCTGAACCTGCACCTGCCATTCCAGTAGAAGCTGTTGCTCCTGCCGCCGCGCCGACAACGCCGGCACCTCATGACCCAACATTGCCGCCGCGAGCCCCATGAGCGATCTCCCTGAAAACGACCAGCACATGCCGCTGGTTTCGCACCTCACCGAGTTGCGCACCCGTCTGCTGCGCTGTGTAGCGGCGATATTCATCATCTTCGCCGGGCTGTTCGCCTTCACCCAGCAGATCTACACCTTCGTCTCCACGCCGCTGCGCCAATACCTGCCGGCGGGCGCAACGATGATCGCCACTGACGTGTCATCGCCGTTCCTGACGCCGCTGAAACTGACCATGATGGTCTCGCTGTTCCTGGCGATCCCGGTGATCCTGCACCAGATCTGGGGCTTTATCGCGCCGGGCCTGTACAAGCATGAGAAGCGCATCGCGGTGCCGTTGCTGGTCTCCAGCATTCTGCTGTTCTACACCGGCATGGCCTTCGCCTATTTCCTGGTGTTCCCGCTGATCTTCAAGTTCTTCGCCGCCGCCACCCCGGCCGGCGTGGAAATGATGACCGACATCACCAGCTACCTCGATTTCGTCATGACGCTGTTCTTCGCTTTCGGCGTGGCGTTCGAGATTCCGGTGGCTGTGGTGTTGCTGGTGTGGATCGGCGTGGTCAACGTCGCCTATCTGAAGAAAATCCGCCCGTATGTGATCATCGGTTGCTTCGTGGTCGGCATGATCCTGACACCGCCGGACATCTTCTCGCAGACGTTGCTGGCCGTTCCGATGTGGTTGCTGTTCGAGATCGGCATCCTGTTCGGCAGTTTGATCAGCAAGCGTGGCGATCATCCGGACGATCAACCGGCTGACGATCACAACGACCAGCCGCCAGCGACCCAAGCGTGAACCTGCTGCTCCTCGAAGAGGCCGATTTCATTGCGGCCGACCGGGCGATCCTGCGCGATCGACGGTTGACCCACATGCAGGAAGTCCACCGCTCGGTGGTCGGCGACAGCCTGCGGGTCGGGCGTATCGGCGGCTTGATGGGCTCGGCCGAATTGCTGCGCCTGGACGCCGATGAAGCCGAGTTGCGCGTCACCCTCGACCAGCCACCACCGCCCAAGCTGCCGCTGACGTTGGTGCTGGCTTTGCCGCGACCGAAAATGCTCCGTCGCGTGTTTCAGACCGTCGCCGCCATGGGCGTGCCGCGCATCGTGCTGGTGAACAGCTACCGCGTCGAGAAGAGCTTCTGGCAAACCCCGTTCCTGGAACCCGAAGCGATTCGCGAGCAATTGATCCTGGGCCTTGAACAAGCCCGGGACAGCGTGTTGCCGGAAATCATCATCGAAAAACGCTTCAAGCCCTTTGTCGAAGACCGTTTGCCAGCCATGACCGAAGGCACCCTGGGCCTGGTCGGTCATCCCGGTAATTACCCACCCTGCCCTCGCGGCCTGGACGAGCCGGTGACGTTGGCCATCGGCCCCGAAGGCGGCTGGATTCCTTACGAAATCGATTTGCTGGCCAAGGCCGGCCTGCAACCGGTGCAACTTGGCGAGCGCATCCTGCGAGTAGAAACTGCCGTTACGGCGCTGCTCTCGCGGCTGTTTTAACGTCCAAACATCACACCTGTGGCGACGGGGCAACCTGTAGGAGCGAGGCTTGCCCGCGAAGAACGATGACGCGTCATGCCTGAAAAACCGCGGTGCATTCTTCGCGGGCAAGCCTCGCTCCTACAGGATCTTCGTCGCTCAAATTTCTTAACATTGGGGCAACCCCCTCGCCACCCGAGCATTGCGCCGCGCCTACAGAATCTCGCCTGCCTGCCGATACAGCCCCCATAAAACCAATTAATGGTCCGAGGGGGTTGCAGCATGTACCGTTGGCTAGCCGAGAAACTGGGAAACGTAAGCGTCAATCGCAAACTGGGTGTCGGCTTCGGTCTGGTGCTGCTTCTGACCTTGGTGATCACCTTTACCGGCTGGACGGGCCTGAGCGGTGTGATCAGCCGTGGCGATACACTGGGGTTTATCTCCAGCCTCAATGAGCTGACCAAAGACCTGCGCCTCGCCCGCCTGGATTACGACATGCGCCGTGGCGAACAAGGCCCGGGCGCCGTCAACGAGCTGATCGGCCAACTCGAGACCGGCCTGAAAACCGCCCGCACGCTGATCGAACAGCCTGCCGAAGTGGCAATGATCGATCAGCAATTGGCCGCGGTCAGCGAGTACAAACGCGCTTTCGCGGACATGATTCAAGCCACCGCCACCCGCGAAGATGCTCGCAGCAAATTGGGCGCCACTGCCGACAACGCTGTCGCCCGGGTCGCTGAAGTCGAAAAATCCATGCTCCAGGGCGACAGTGTCGCCCAGTTCAACAGCGTGATCGAACTGAGCAAACTGATTCAGCAAGCGCGTTTCCAGGTTCGCGGCTACACCTACAGTGGCAAGCCCGAAGCCGAGCAGCCGGCGCTGGACGCCATTGGCAATGCTCTGAAGAACCTCGAAAGCCTGCCCTCTCAACTGCCGGAACAACACATCACCAACCTGCAACAAGCGACCGACTCGCTCAAAGCCTATCGCGCGGCGGTCAGCCAGTTCCGCGACTCCCAGATCGCCAGCGCTGCCGCCCTCAAACGCATGAGCGGGCAAGGCGACATTCTGTTCGAGGTCAGCAAAAAGCTCACCGTCTCGCAAACTCTCGTGCGTGACACCGATGCGGCACATGCCAAAAACCTGCTGCTGTTGGCCACCGTCCTGGCGTCAGCCTTTGGTTTGTTCGCGGCTTGGGCCATCACTCGCCAGATCATCATTCCCCTGAGCCAGACCCTCAAAGTGGCCGAGCGTGTCGCCGACGGCGACCTGACTCACAACCTGACTTCCGAACGTCAGGACGAACTGGGCCAGCTGCAACGCGCCATGCAGAGCATGACCCTGGGCCTGCGGGAACTGATCGGCGGTATCAGCGACGGCGTGACCCAGATCGCCAGTGCCGCTGAAGAGCTGTCCGCCGTTACCGAACAAACCAGCGCGGGGGTCAACAGCCAGAAGGTCGAGACCGATCAAGTGGCCACCGCCATGCACGAAATGACCGCCACTGTGCAGGAAGTCGCGCGCAACGCCGAGGAAGCGTCCGAAGCTGCCGTCGCCGCCGACCAGCAGGCCCGCGAGGGTGACAAGGTGGTAGGCGAAGCCATCGCCCAGATCGAGCGCCTGGCCGTGGAAGTCGGCAACTCCACCGCCGCCATGGGCGATCTGAAACGCGAAAGCGACAAGATCGGCAGCGTGCTCGACGTGATCAAGTCGGTAGCCCAACAAACCAACCTGTTGGCACTCAACGCCGCCATCGAAGCCGCCCGGGCCGGTGAGGCCGGGCGTGGTTTTGCGGTGGTCGCCGACGAGGTCCGCAGCCTGGCCCAGCGCACCCAGAAGTCCACCGAAGAAATCGAAGAGCTGATCGTCGGCCTGCAAACCGGTACTCAGCAGGTCGCGACCATCATGGACACCAGCCGCAGCCTGACCGACAGCAGCGTCGAATTGACCCGCCGCGCCGGCGGTTCGCTGGAAAGCATCACTCGCACCGTATCGGCGATCCAGTCAATGAACCAGCAGATTGCTGCCGCTGCCGAGCAACAGAGCGCAGTGGCCGAAGAGATCAACCGTAGCGTGCTGAACGTACGGGATGTGTCCGAGCAGACCTCGGCCGCCAGCGAAGAGACCGCGGCCTCCAGCGTCGAGCTGGCGCGGTTGGGGACGCATTTGCAGATGCTGGTGGGGCGGTTCAAGGTTTGAGCTGATGCGGGTATCCCGGTGCGCTTGGAACCGGGGTGATGCAATCGCGGGCAAGCCCGCTCCCACAGGATCCTGCTATCCATGTAGGAGCGAGGCTTGCCCGCGAAGGCTTCTCCACCGTTCTCACAGAATTTGCGCCCGCCCCAAAAAGCAGCAGGCGAAAAAAAGCCCCGCTTCCTTTCGAAAGCGGGGCTTTTCATCAGGCCAACTGCGGCTGCACGCTCACAGGCTTGAGCGGCAACAGCGGCGCATGAGGATCGGCATTCACCGATGTGCGCCAGGCTTGCAGCCACTCAGCGTGGCCTTCGTTCCAGACTTGCTCATGCAAGCGACCCAATGCCACCGGATCACTGAGCAGGGCCACACGTTCGTTGTTGGTCAACCCGGCAGGCCCGACCTTGATCGCATGACGAACCCGCTCGATGCGTAACCCTTCGATCGGCTCGGCCTGACGGTGACGAGACGTCGCCAGTGCACACGCCAAAGCGTTCTGCTGAGGATCGACCACTGACCGGACGAAGCCGTCGTTCAGTGCATGCCAACGGTTTTCGTGGGTGTACTGATCGGTCGCCAGCAATTCCTGTGGCGGGGCATATTCCTCAGGAATCAGGAACAGGCTTTCGTCACGGGACTTCAGGCCCAGGCCGACACGACTGGAAATCACGGATACCGGGATCGACAGCATCAGCGAACCGACGATCGGCACCAGCCACCACAGGAAGCTCGGGTTCAGCCAGATCACCAACAGAGCCCAGAAGAAGCCCAGCAAGGTTTGCGGGCCGTGGCGCTTGACCGCTTCGCCCCATGGCGTGGAGTCGTCGTCACGTTGCGGCGAGTTCCAGGTCGCGGCCCAGCCGAGGAACGCGGCGAGTACGAAACGGGTGTGGAAGATCATCCGCACCGGCGCCAGCAGCATGGAGAACAACATCTCCAGCAGCATCGACAGCGTCACCTTGAACTTGCCGCCGAACTCTTTCGCGCCCTTGGTCCAGATCAGGATGATACTCAGCAATTTCGGCAGGAACAGCAGCACGATGGTCGTTGAGAACAGCGCAATTGCCTTGTCCGGCTGCCATTGTGGCCACAACGGATAAAGCTGACGCGGTTCCAGGAAGTATTGCGGCTCCATCAACGTGTTGACCGCCAGCAAGGCCGTCGACAACACCAGGAACAAGAACCATAACGGTGCAGACAGGTACGACATCACGCCGGTCAGGAACACCGCGCGGTGTACCGGGTGCATGCCCTTGACCAGGAACAGGCGGAAGTTCATCAGGTTGCCGTGGCACCAGCGACGGTCACGCTTGAGTTCGTCCAGCAGGTTCGGTGGCAGTTCTTCATAGCTGCCCGGCAAGTCGTAGGCAATCCATACGCCCCAACCGGCACGACGCATCAGCGCAGCTTCGACGAAGTCGTGGGACAGAATCGCGCCGGCAAACGCGCCTTTACCGGGCAACGGCGCCAGGGCGCAGTGCTCGATGAACGGCTTCATGCGGATAATCGCGTTGTGCCCCCAGTAGTGGGATTCGCCCAACTGCCAGAAGTGCAGGCCGGCGGTGAACAACGGACCATACACACGCGTGGCGAACTGCTGCATACGCGCATAAAGGGTGTCCATGCCCGACGCACGCGGCGCGGTCTGGATGATCCCGGCGTCCGGCGTGGCTTCCATCAGGCGCACCAGGCTGCTCAGGCATTCGCCGCTCATCACGCTGTCGGCGTCGAGCACGACCATGTACTTATAGTCACCGCCCCAACGACGGCAGAAGTCGTCGAGGTTGCCGCTTTTGCGTTTTACGCGGCGACGACGGCGGCGATAGAAAATCTTGCCGAAGCCCTTGGCTTCACGGCAGACGTCCAGCCAGGCCTGCTGCTCGGCAACGCAGATGTCGGCATCGTTACTGTCGCTGAGGACGAAAAAGTCGAAGCGATCCAGGTTACCCGAAGCCGCCACCGATTCGAAGGTCGCCCGCAAACCGGCGAACACCCGCGGCACGTCTTCGTTGCAGATCGGCATCACCAGGGCGGTGCGTGCGTCCTTGGCGATCGGCTCGTTGCCGGCACTGGCGCCGGAAATGCGGTACTTGTCACGGCCGGTGATCAGCTCGAGGAAGCCCATCAGCGCCGTCCAGAAACCGGCCGAGACCCAGCAGAACAGAATCCCGAACATGATCAGAATGCTGGTTTGCAAGGCGTAGGGCAGCACTTGCGTGGCGGTTTGGATCAGAGGCTGATGCAGGACTTCTTCAAGGTCGACGAACGACCAGCCCTGATACGGCATGATGCCTTTCATGTACCAGCCGGCGACGATCGTCTGACCGAGCATCAGCACCAGAAGGATGTAGCGTCGGATCGAACCGACGGTGCGCCAGCGAGCCGCCGGCAGCACGTTCTCATCCTTCGGCGGGGCCGGCGGATTGGTGCGACCGGTCAAGCGACGCCAGCCACGCACCAGAATGTTGGTGCGCCAAGGCTCGGGCACGACTTTGGTCCGACGGATCGGTGGGGTTGCCTTCAGGCAGACCCGACCACTGGCATCGAGCACCAGCATTTCCGCGTCCGCCAGTTCTTCGGCGGTGTTCAAGGTCAGGCGCCGGCCAACCGAGGCTTGAGCAGCCTCGGTCGGCGCGTCGAACGTCGAGGACGACAGACGTTCGTGCAGTTCACTGAAAGACTTGCAGCTCGCGAGTTCCGCGCGCTGCTCGTCGCTCATCGGCAAATGCGCCAGGTACTCGGCAAGCGATTGTGGCTGTACGTGTGAATTACTCATCGGCGGGCAACTGATAGCTCCAGGTCTCGGTCAGGACTTGTTCAGTCGGTGCCGATTCCGTTGTGGCTGGGGCCGCTTGGGCAGCGACAGGCTGCTTGGCGTCTTTGTTGTCCTTGTCCTTGGTGTCCTTGACCTGCTGGGCTTGCGCCTCAGCCTGCCTGGCTTCCTTGTCTTTCTTCTCTTGCTGGCGGGCGGCGATCTTGTCGGCCTTGGCAACGGAAGAACTGGACGCTGGCGCCGCAGTCTTGAGCGCCTCGGCAGGCGTGATGTTCTTGACCAGCGCAGCGCGCATTTCGGTGGCCTTGCTCGGATCCTTGATCTTCATCCGCAACGTCAGGCGCCAGCCCTTGGTTTCAGGGTTGTAACGGACATTGTTCTCGACCAGTTCTGCGTTGTCGCCAACGCTCACCTGGCTGCGCACCTCAGCATCTTCCGGCAGGACTTGCAGGGACGGGCCCTGGAAATCCACCAGATAGGCCACGCTGCCGTCTGGCTGACGAATCAGGTTCGACTGCTTGACGTCACCCGTGGAACGCAGGGTCTGTTGAACCCAGGCGCTGTCCGGCGAATGCAGGGAGGCTTCGTCGAGGGTCCAGTGCATGCGGTAGGCAACGTCCAGGGACTGGCCAGGCTCAGGCAGCTTTTCCGGGCTCCAGAAGGCGACGATATTGTCGTTGGTTTCGTCGGCCGTAGGAATCTCTACCAGATCGACGGAGCCTTTGCCCCAATCGCCTTTCGGTTCGATCCAGGCACTTGGGCGCTTGTCGTAGCGGTCATCGAGGTCTTCGTAGTGACTGAAGTCACGGCCACGTTGCAGCAAGCCGAAACCGCGCGGGTTCTCGATCGAGAAGTTGCTCACCGACAGGTGTTTTGGATTGTTCAGTGGGCGCCAGATCCATTCGCCGTTGCCGGCATGGATCGACAGGCCGCTGGAATCGTGCAGCTCGCGACGGTAATTCAGCACTTTCGATGGCTGGTTGGCGCCGAACAGGAACATGCTGGTCAACGGTGCAACGCCCAGCTTGGTGACTTTGTCACGCAGGAACATTTTGGCTTTGACGTCGACGACCGTGTCGCTGCCTGGACGCACGGTCAGGCGATAGGCGCCGGTAGCACGCGGCGAATCCAGCAGGGCGAAGATCACCAGGTGCTTGTCGCCCGGCTTGGGCTGTTGAATCCAGAACTCGGTGAAGCGCGGGAACTCTTCGCCGGATGGCAATGCAGTATCAATGGCCATGCCGCGAGCGGAGAGCCCGTAGGTTTGCCCCTTGCCGATGACACGGAAGTAGCTCGCGCCAAGCATGGTCATGATTTCGTCTTGCTTGTCGGCCTTGTTGATCGGGTACAGCACACGGAACCCGGCATAACCCAGTTGTTCGGTGGCTTTAGGGTCGAACTTCACGTCGCCGAAATCGAAACGACTTGGGTCGTATTTGATCTCTTCGACGGTGTTGGCCGTGATTTCGTTGATTTTCACCGGTGTGTCGAAATGCATGCCCTGGTGATAGAACGAAAGCTTGAAGGGGGTTTTCTGGTTCGCCCATTCGGCTTTTTCCGTGAGGAACCGGATTTTTTGATAGTCCGCGAATTTCATCTCGCGAAATTCATTCGGCAGGTTACTGCGCGGGGCTTCGTACTTTTGCCCGGCCAGCTCTTTTGCCTTGACCGATACGTCATCCAGATTGAATGCCCAAAGTTGGCCGGCGCTGAACAGGCAGAGCAGTGCAGAGCCTGCTACCAGAGCGCTTCGAAACCGTTTGGCAGACAATTTTGGTGCATTACAGGGACTAACAATCACGAGCAACCCTCGCCGAAAACAGATCAAAAAACCAACGGCCAGTTAAAGTGCCAGCACGGTGTGCGGTGGAAAAAAACCGACCCTGCGAACGACTCTTGCCAAGTTGGCGAGCATTGTTCCGACTCCTATGGGGCAAAATGATTCCCCAACAGGTACCGGACAAGTCTCTACCTAAGTCAAAACGGACCAACGAACGCTGATCCCCGTAGCGCGCGATTATCTAGCAGGCCGCGTTACAACGCATCAGGGGGAACCAAGTATTTATCGGGAAAAGTCCCCGTTTTCAGCTGAAATACCCTTAAAAAGATGTTTCAAGCGCTTTCACGTCTGCAACAGGAAGGTTACCGGGCCATCATTGACCAGGTGCACCTGCATATCCGCGCCGAATCTACCTGATGCCACAGTGCCATGCATCTGTTTCGCTTTACCGGTCAGATAGTCGAACAGCTCCTCACCCAAAGCTGGAGGAGCCGCAGTCGAAAAACTTGGGCGCAACCCGTTTTTGGTGTCAGCGGCCAAGGTGAACTGCGAGACCAACAGCAACCCGCCGCCTACATCCGCCAAGGACAGGTTCATCTTGCCCTCGGCGTCATTGAATACTCGATAGTTAAGCAGTTTGTGCAGAAGTTTGTCGGCGCTGGCCCGAGTATCGTCGGGCTCGACGGCGACCAGCACCAGCAACCCCTGATCTATCGCGCCAACCACCTCTCCCGCAACCTCGACTCGCGCGCCTCGCACGCGTTGTAGCAGGCCCTTCATGCTTCGTCAGGCGACAAGTCGAGCATACGACGGGCCATCAGATCGGCGGCGCGTACCAAGGCATCCGTGATACCTGTTTCGGATGCCGCATGGCCGGCGTCGCGAATTACCTGCAATTCACTGTTCGGCCAGGCTTGATGCAGTTCCCAGGCATTGTCCAACGGACAAATCACGTCGTAGCGACCATGAACGATGATGCCCGGCAGATGGGCGATCTTGGCCATGTCGCGAATCAGCTGGTTAGGCTCCAGGAAAGCATTGTTGGTGAAGTAGTGGCACTCGATACGGGCGATGGACAGCGCACGCTGAGGCTCGGAGAAGCGGTCGACCACCAGCGGATTCGGCCGCAGGGTCGCAGTGCGCCCCTCCCACATGGACCAGGCCTTGGCCGCATGCATCTGGGCGATCTGATCGTTGCCGACCAGACGCTTGTGGAACGCCGACAGTAGGTCATGGCGTTCGTCCTGGGGAATCGGTGCGATGTAGTCCTGCCAGTAATCGGGAAACAGACGACTGGCGCCACACTGGTAGAACCATTCGATTTCCTGGGGACGGCAGAGAAAAATCCCACGCAGAATCAAACCGTGCACGCGCTCCGGGTGGGTTTGTGCGTAGGCCAAAGCCAGTGTCGAACCCCAAGAGCCGCCGAACAGCAGCCATTTGTCGATGCCCAGGTGCTTGCGAATCCGCTCCAGGTCGGCGACCAGATCCCAGGTGGTGTTGTTTTCCAGGCTGGCGTGGGGCGTGGAGCGCCCGCAACCACGCTGGTCAAAGGTGACAATGCGATACAGGTTCGGATCAAAATACCGGCGGCTCTGGGCATCACACCCGGCGCCGGGGCCGCCATGGATGAACACCACCGGCAACCCTTCCGGCGAACCGCTTTCGTCGACATACAGCGTGTGGGTTTTATCGACGGCCAGATCGTGCCGGGCGTGGGGTTTGATCTGCGGGTACAAAGTCTGCATTGCGCGCTCCGTAAGGGGTCGAGGTCATCCCTGGGGGGACTTCTTTTATTCTGCCGTCCGGCATCATAAACCCGAATTACGTCAATGAGCATGTCCCTTGCAGCGTCAGAGTTTGTCAGCCGTCGTCTCAGCCACATAGCCGAGCAGGGTTTCATAGAGCCGGTCGACCTCGATGACCTGCCCCCGCGCCCGCAAACAGCCGTGAACCAGCCCTTCCCCGTAATAAAGCCTTGCGCCCACACCTGCCGCGTTGAGTCGCTCGGCGTAAAGCACGCCGTCATCGCGCAGAGGGTCGAACTGCGCCACGGCGATCAACGCCGGAGGCAGACCGCTGAAATCGTCGGCAAGCAAGGGCATCGCATAGGCACCCGGTTGGCGCATACCGCCTAAATACAACCCGTGATAACACTCCAGATCGTTGCTGCCGAGCAAAGGCGCATCGGCGCATTCGCTGCGCGACGGCAATCGGTGATCGCCACCCAGCCCCGGATAGATCAGAACTTGCGCGCACGGCATCGGCTCACCGGCATCGCGTAAAGCCAGGCACAACGCAGCAGCAAGGTTGCCGCCAGCACTGTCGCCTGCCACCAAGGTATGCGCAGGATCGAGCCGAAACGGTCCTGTGCGCAAAGCGCGCCAGACACTCAGGCAGTCATCGAACGCCGCTGGAAACGGGTGCTCCGGCGCCAACCGATAATCGACGGCGATCACCAGCGCACCGAGCACCGACGCCAGTTCGGCACAGATGAAGGCGTGGGAGTCCAGATCCCCCACCACCCAACCACCGCCGTGCAGGTACACGATGCACGTCCAACCGTTGGTCGGTGGCGGGACCGAGGGTTGCCAGGAGCGCAGAGCTACGCCTGCCAACTCGAAATCGACCACCTCAAGCCCTGCGGGACAAGGCGGGGTAAACGCCCGACACATGTCGTTGTAGGCCTGACGCAAACCGGCGGGGCTGCTGTCGGTGCTGTTGAAGCTGAGGGTTTTCTCGACGAAAGCCGCCATCTGTTCAGAGAGTGGATAAGGAGCCATGAGCCTGCAGCCAGCCAAATAGAGGGAATCAAAAAATTTGAACGATGCAAGTCCCGTGGGAGCGTGGCTTGCCCGCGAAGAATGCACCGCGGTTTTTCAGGTATTACGCGTCATCGTTCTTCGCGGGCAAGCCACGCTCCCCCGAG
>NZ_JACHYG010000005.1:83855-122173 GCF_014192635.1 Pseudomonas sp. Tn43 | reverse complement strand
GGGGGGGCCGGCGCCCTAAATCTCCCTCGGTTTTTTTTTTTTTTTCCCGGTTCCACCCCCCGCCCCCCCCCCCCCACGCTCCCACAAGTTCTGCGCCCCCCTCGCCAAAGTGATCCCGCTCGACCAGTCAGTTCTTCAAACGAGCCTGAACGGTAGCCACACCGTCCTTGCCATCAAAACTGCTGACACCTGCCAGCCAGCGCTGAAGATCTTCAGGATGATCACGCAGCCATTGCCTGGCGACATCCTGTGGCGTCTTGCGCTCCATGATCGGCACCATCAACTGGCTTTCCTGGGCAGCGGTGAAGGTCAGGTTGGCCAGCAAGCGGTTCACGTTCGGGCAGCGCTCGGCGTAGTCGGGTGCCGTCACGGTGGAGACGGTCGCCGCGCCCTCGTTCGGGCCATAGACGTCTTCGCTACCGGTCAGGTAAGTGACGTTCATGTTGATGTTCATCGGATGCGGGGTCCAGCCGACGAACACCACGAACTCCTTGCGATTGACCGCCCGCTGAACGGCGGCAAGCATGCCAGCCTCACCGGATTCGATGAGCTTGAAGTCCTTCAAGCCAAAGTGATTGGTCTCGATCATGGTTTTGATCGTGGTGTTGGCGCCGCTGCCCGGCTCGATGCCGTAGATCTTGCCGCCGAGGCGGTCTTTGAATTTCTCGATATCACTGAAGGTTTTCAAACCTGCCGCGGCCACGTAGTCAGGAACCGCAAGCGTCGCCTGGGCGTCGGCCAGGCTCGGTTTTTCCATGACCTTCACTTGATTGGCGGCCACGAACGGGGCGATGTTCTTATCCATCGCCGGCTTCCAGTAACCAAGGAAGATGTCCAGGCGCTTGTCGCGGATGCCGGCGAAGATGATTTGCTGCACGGCGCTGGTTTGCCTGCTTTCGTAGCCAAGGTCATTGAGCAACACATCGGCCATGCCGCTGGTGGCGATGACGTCGGTCCAGTTGACCACGCCCATGCGTACGGTCTTGCAGGACGGGTCGTCACTGGCCAGAACGCTGGTGCTCAGAATAGTCGTGCCGCAGAGGATTGAGAGACAGCGGGTGAACAGTCTTTTCATTGGGAAGGTTCTCGTACGGCAGCGGATTATTGTCGGGCCGGTGTCTTTGTGCACCGTGCCCGGAACATTACGCAGCGTCGAGAGGGTAAAAGCGAACTGTAGCGACCGTGTTTTGCACGGTGGCGACTGTCTCAATCGATCGTTCCCATGCTCTGCGTGGGAATGCAGCCCGTGACGCTCCGCGTCACTGGACGCGGAGCGTCCCTGGAGGCATTCCCACGCGGAGCGTGGGAACGATCAGTAGGAGCTGCCGCAGGCTGCGATCTTTTGATCTTATGCTTTGTAACGTTGCTGCCCCCAAGCCAATAACCCTTGCAGCAATTCCCTGAGCACCACTTGCGTCGGCGCCGCCAAATCCGGGCGATAGCGGAATGGCTCGAACTCTTCCATGTACGTGCACTGACCCAATTCCAGTTGCACAGCGTGGATGTTCTCGGCCGGGTTGCCGTAATGCCGGGTGATGTGACCGCCCTTGAAGCGACCGTTCAGCACATGGCTGTAATCGCCATGCCGTGCGCAGACGGCTTCCAGTTGAGTGGCCAACCGGGGATCGCAACTGGCGCCATTGAAGGTGCCGAGGTTGAAGTCCGGCAGCTTGCCGTCGAACAGGTGCGGGATGATCGAGCGGATCGAGTGTGCATCGAACAGCAGCGCGTAGCCGAATTCGGCTTTCAGTCGTGCCAGCTCTTCCTGCAAGGTGCGGTGATACGGCGTCCAGATGTGCTCCAGATAAGTCGCCCGTTCGGCAGCCGATGGCTCCAGCCCTTCGCGGAACAATGGAATGCCGTCGAACAGCGTCGCGGGGTACAAACCAGTGGTGGCGCCGACATATAAAGGTTTGTCATCGGACGGTCGGTTCAGGTCGATGACAAACCGCGAGTACTCGGCGGCCAGGGTGCTGGCGCCCAGTTCGGCGGCGAATTCGTAAAGCCGGGGGATGTGCCAGTCGGTATCGGGCAGGCTTTTCGCGTCGGGGATCAACCCGGCTTCGACTGCCGGGGTCAGACGCAAGCCGGCGTGGGGCATGCTGATCAGCAGCGGCACGCGGCCTTGTTTGAAGTTCAGAACCTTATCCACAACCACTCTCCTAAACGCTCGTTTCGACGCCGTGACGCACGACGCGTTTTTCCAGGTCGCCGCCCAGCCAGTACGACAGGTCGGCGGGTCGATCAATCTGCCAGGCGACGAAGTCTGCGACTTTGCCGGCTTCCAGCGAACCATGAGTCTCGGCCATGCCCAGCGCGGTGGCGGCATGAATCGTCGCGCCAGCCAGGGCCTCTTCCGGGGTCATGCGCAAACAGGTGCAGGCCATGTTCAACATCAAGCGCAACGACAGTGCCGGCGAAGTGCCCGGATTGAGATCGCTGGCGATGGCCATTTTCACGCCGTGTTTGCGCAGGGCTTCCATCGGCGGCAATTGGGTTTCCCGAAGGAAGTAGAACGCACCGGGCAACAACACCGCGACCGTGCCGGACTTGGCCATGGCGATGGCGTCGTCTTCGGTCATGAATTCCAGATGATCGGCGGACAATGCGTGGTAACGCGCCGCCAGGCTCGAACCGTGCAGCGACGACAATTGCTCGGCGTGCAGTTTCACCGGCAAACCGAGGTTCTGCGCGGCGACGAAAACCCGTTCGACCTGTTCCGGCGAAAACCCCAGGTATTCACAGAAAGCGTCCACTGCATCCACGAGCCCTTCGGCAGCCAGGGCCGGGAGCATTTCAGTGCAGATGTGATCGATGTAAGCATCGGCGCGGTCTGTGTATTCCGGCGGCAAAGCGTGGGCGGCCAGGCAGGTGCTGCGCACGCTGACTGGCAGTTCGGCGCCGAGACGACGAACGACCCGAAGCATCTTGCGTTCGTTAGCCAGGTCCAGGCCATAACCGGACTTGATTTCGATGCTGGTGACGCCATCGCGCATCAGGCTTTTCAGACGCTTGGCGGCGCTGGCGAACAACTCGTCTTCGCTGGCGGCGCGGGTAGCGCGCACGGTGCTGGCGATACCGCCGCCGGCCGCTGCTATTTCCGCGTAGCTGACGCCTTGCAGTCGTTGTTCGAATTCGCCGCTGCGATTACCGCCAAACACTGTGTGGGTGTGGCAGTCGATCAGGCCCGGTGTCACCCAAGCTCCGTTCAGGTCATTGACCGCCGGGTATTCGCCCGGCGGCAGTTCGCCGCGTGGACCAATCCACTCAATGTGCGCACCGGACGTCACGATGGCTGCATCCTCGATGATCGAGTAGACGCCTTGCGCCATGGTTGCGACGTGGCAGTGTTGCCAGAGCGTTTTCATCCTGGCCTCCGTTAGGTTATCGATGAGAAAAATCAGGGTCCCGCGCCACCAATGCGGCCTGGCCTGCCGCCGGTTTCACCCACGTCAGGTAGGCCAGCACCAGCAACACGATCCAGACCACGCCGACGATCAACGCCGCCTGGGTGTTCGGGAAATAGCCCAGCACGCCGAAAATGAACAGCATGAAAGCAATCGCCGCCATTGGCGCATAGGGCCAGAACGGCACCGGGAACTTCAGTTGTGCGACCTGCTCGGCGCTCATGGAACGACGCATCGCCACCTGGGTGAACAGAATCATCAGCCACACCCACACCGTGGCAAAGGTCGCAACGGAGGCGATTAACAGAAAGACGTTTTCCGGAATCAGGTAGTTCAGCAACACGCCCAGCAGCAGCGCGCTGCTCATCACCACCACCGTCAGCCACGGCACACCATTGCGCGACAAGCGGGCAAAGCCTTTGGGGGCGTGCCCTTGCTGAGCCAGGCCATACATCATGCGACCCGCGCCGAAGATGTCACTGTTGATGGCCGACACCGCCGCCGAGATCACCACGATATTGAGGATGGTCGCCGCCGAGCTGATACCCAGTTTGTCGAAAATCTGCACGAACGGGCTGCCTTGACTGCCGATCTGCTGCCACGGAAAGATCGACATCAGCACCAGCATCGTCAGCACGTAGAACAACAAAATACGCAACGGTACGGCATTGATCGCCCGGGGCAGCACGCGCTGTGGGTCTTTGGCCTCACCAGCCGTTACGCCGATGATTTCAATGCCGCCGAACGCAAACATCACCACGGCGAACGAAGCGATCAGGCCGCCAACGCCGTTGGGCATGAAGCCGCCATGGCTCCAGAGGTTGCTGATGTCGGTCGCCTGGGCACCGGGTGCGGTACTGATGCCGAACAGCATGATGCCGAAGCCACCCAGGATCATCGCAACGATGGCCGCGACCTTGAGCAGCGACAGCCAGAACTCCATTTCGCCAAAGACTTTGACGTTGCACAGGTTCAAGCCGCCGACCACCGAAACGATGCCCAGGACCCAGATCCAGCGATCGACTTCCGGAAACCAGAAGCCCATGTAAATGCCGAATGCGGTGACGTCGGCCATGCCGACGATGACCATTTCAAACGCGTAGGTCCAACCGAGGATGAAGCCCGCCATCGGCCCTAGATAGGTGCTGGCGTACTGGCCGAATGAGCCGGCCACCGGGTTGTGCACCGCCATCTCGCCGAGGGCGCGCATGACCATGAACACCGCCGCGCCACCGATCAGGTAAGCGAGCAGTACCGCAGGCCCGGCCATTTGAATGGCCGAAGCAGAACCGTAGAACAGCCCGGTGCCGATCGCCGACCCCAGTGCCATGAAGCGAATATGTCGGGCAGAGAGCCCGCGTTTCAAACCCTTTGCTGGCTGTTGCATTGCTCGTCCCTAATTATTTTTATTGGCGACCTGATCGTTCCCACGCTCTGCGTGGGAATGCAGCCCCGTGACGCTCTGCGTCACTGGACGCGGAGCGTCCCAAGAGGCATTCCCACGCGGAGGCGTGGGAACGATCATCAGAGAAGGAGCCGTTACAGGCTAGGCAGCAACTTCGCCGTCACCAGATCGCTCAGGCAACGCGTCGCCAACAACTCGCTCGCCGCATTGATGTCCGGTGCAAAGAAGCGGTCCTTCTCATAGAACGGCACTTCGGCACGCAAGATGGCGCGGACCTTTTCCAGTTTCGGCGAGGTCTTCAGACCTTCGCGCAGATCCAGCCCTTGGGCCGCGGCGAGCCACTCGACCGCCAGAACCCCGCGCGTGTTTTCCGCCATTTCCCACAGGCGCTTGCCGGCAGCAGGCGCCATGGACACGTGGTCTTCCTGGTTGGCGGAAGTTGGCAGACTGTCCACCGAATGCGGATGAGACAGCGCCTTGTTCTCGCTGGCCAATGCCGCCGCGGTTACCTGGGCGATCATGAAGCCGGAGTTCACGCCACCATTGGCCACCAGGAATGGCGGCAGTTGCGACATGTGCTTGTCCATCATCAGCGAGATGCGGCGCTCGCTCAGGGAACCGATTTCGGCGATGGCCAGGGCCATGTTGTCGGCGGCCATGGCCACCGGCTCGGCGTGGAAGTTACCGCCAGAGATAACGTCACCTTCAGCGGCGAACACCAGCGGGTTGTCGGAAACGGCGTTGGCTTCGATGGCCAATACTTCGGCAGCCTGGCGGAACTGGGTCAGGCAGGCGCCCATGACTTGCGGCTGGCAGCGCAGGGAGTACGGGTCCTGGACCTTTTCGCAGTTCTGGTGCGAGTCGGACACTTCGCTGCGCTCGCCCAGCAGATCGCGATAAGCGGCAGCGGCATCGATCTGGCCTTTCTGGCCACGAGCGGCGTGAATGCGGGCGTCGAACGGCGAGCGCGAACCCAGTACCGCTTCGACGGTCAGGGCACCCAGCGCCACGGCACCGGCGAACAGGTCTTCGCCTTCAAACAAGCCACGCAGAGCGTAAGCGGTGGACACTTGAGTACCGTTGAGCAGTGCCAGACCTTCTTTGGCAGCCAGGGTCAGCGGGGTCAGGCCGGCGACTTTCAGCGCTTCGGTGGCTTCCATCCATTCGCCTTTGTAGCGCGCCTTGCCTTCGCCCAGCAGCACCAGCGACATATGCGCCAAGGGCGCCAGGTCGCCGGAGGCACCGACCGAACCTTTCAATGGAATGTGCGGGTACACCTCGGCGTTGATCAGTGCGATCAGCGCGTCGATCACCACGCGACGAATGCCGGAGAAACCACGGCTCAGGCTGTTGACCTTGAGCACCATGACCAGTCGAACCAGTGCGTCGCTGATCGGCTCGCCGACACCGGCGGCGTGGGACAAAACGAGCGAACGCTGGAGGTTTTCCAGGTCTTCGCTGGCGATGCGGGTCGAAGCCAGCAGGCCGAAACCGGTGTTGATGCCATAAGCGGTGCGGTTCTCGGCGAGGATCTGTTCCACGCAGGCAACGCTGGCTTCGATTTGCGCCGCAGCGCTTTGGTCGAGGGTGATTTTGACCGGTTGCTGATAAACATCACGCAGTTGGGCAAGGCTCAGTTGGCCGGGGATCAGGTTAAGCGCAGTCATTTTGTGCTCCTTTTGAGAGTTTGTTATTAACTAGCCACACGCTCCGGAAATATCCGTTGTCCGTCGCTTTCCGCCTTTTGGGCGGATGGCGCCTTGGCACGCTGGCTTATGTAGAAATCAGTTCAGGTTCGGTAACGCCTTGTGCAACAAAATCGGGTCTTTCAAAACACCGGCAGCGGCAGCAATGTCCGGTGCCAGCCAGCGGTCCT
Organism: Pseudomonas sp. Tn43; assembly: GCF_014192635.1. Lineage (NCBI taxonomy): Bacteria > Pseudomonadati > Pseudomonadota > Gammaproteobacteria > Pseudomonadales > Pseudomonadaceae > Pseudomonas > Pseudomonas sp. Tn43. Next base: position 115,485 of record NZ_JACHYG010000005.1, on the reverse strand, counting down.
GGTCGTAGGCCGGAACCCGCTCACGCAGCAGGCGCCATGCGGTATCGGTGCCAGTACCAAAACGTTGCTCTTTCAAGAATTCAAAAGCCTGGGACGCCAGCAAATATTCAATGGCGAGGATCTGCGTGCAGTTTTCCAACGCGCGATGCAGCTTCAGCGCCGCATGGGTGCCCATGCTCAAGTGGTCTTCCTGCAAGCCCGAAGTCACGTAGTTGTCGAGCACCGCCGGTTGCGCCAGTTGACGGTTTTCCGCACACAGGGACGCGGCAACGTACTGGACGATCATCATCCCGGAATTCACCCCGGGATTGGCCACCAGAAACGCCGGCAGACCGCTGACGTGCGGGTTGATCAAGCGGTCCAGCCGACGCTCGGCGATGGAGCCGATTTCGGCCATGGCGATCGCCAGCAAATCCGCCGCCAATGCCACTGACTGGCCATGCGGGTTGGCCTGGGACATCACGCGGAAGTTGTCCGGCGTGCCCAGCAGCATCGGGTTGTCGGTGACCGAGTTGAGTTCGGTTTCGATCTGCTGTTTCGCGTGCTCAAGTTGATCGCGCGCCGCGCCGTGGACTTGCGGGATCGAGCGGATGCTCAGCGCATCTTGAGTGCGAATGCCCTTGCTGCCGGCAATCACTTCACTGCCATCGAGCAACGCCCGCAGGTTGATGCCGACCTGCTGCATGCCTGGATGAGGCTTGAGCGCGATGATCTCGGCGTCGAACGCGGCAATCTGGCCACGCTGGGCTTCGAAGCTCATGGCACCGATCACATCGGCCCACTGCACCAGACGCGTCGCATCGGCAAGTGCCAGACAACTGAGACCGGTCATGCAGGGCGTGCCGTTGACCAGGCACAAGCCATCTTTAGCGCCCAGTTGCACCGGCTGCAGACCTTCTTCGGCCAGGGCTTGCTGCGCCGAGACAATCTGCCCGCGATAACTGACATCGCCGACACCCAGCAGCGCGATCCCGACGTGGGCCATGTGGGTCAGGTAGCCAACCGAGCCCTGGGATGGCACTTGCGGAGTAATACCCCGGTTGAGCAACGCCAGCAGCGCTTCGACCACTGACCGATGAATGCCGGATTTGCCCTGGCTGTAATTGACGATGGCGGCACACATGATCGCGCGGGTCTGTTCATTGGCCAACAGCGCGCCAACGCCACAGGCGTGACTGAGCAAGGTATTGCGCGACAACTGGCTGAGTTGTTCGTCCTTGAGCGAGACGTTGCACAGGGCGCCCAGACCGGTATTGACGCCGTAGGCACGCTCGCCGCTGGCGACGATGCGCTGGACGATCGCCTGGGCATTTTCGATCCGCGCCCAGACCTGTGGTGACAGCTCAAGCTGTGCGCCATGGCGAGCGACGGCAACCACATCCTGCCAACGCAACGGGGCGTCGGCGATAACGATTTTTTCAGCCTGGGACATCTTCAACCTCTTGAACTTGATCGTTCCCATGCTCTGCGTGGGAATGCCGCCTGGGACGCTCTGCGTCCCTTTGTCAGCGCAAGGCTCAAGCCCTGCGCATGTTTGACGCGGAGCGTCACGGGATGCATTCCCACGCAGAGCGTGGGAACGATCGATCTTTAAACCACCGCAGCCCGCCGCTGTACAAACCGGTCCACATACTCATCCGCCGGCGAATGCAGGATCTCTCGTGGTGTGCCGACCTGAATCAGGCGGCCATCCTTGAGGATCGCGATGCGGTTGCCGATGCGCACGGCCTCGTCCAGGTCGTGGGTGATGAAAACGATGGTCTTGTGCAGGGTCTTTTGCAGCTCCAGCAACTGGTCCTGCATTTCGGCGCGGATCAGCGGGTCGAGGGCGCTGAAGGCTTCGTCCATCAAGATGATGTCGGTGTCCGCCGCCAGGGCGCGAGCCAGGCCCACACGCTGGCGCATACCGCCAGACAGCTGATGCGGGTATTTGTTTTCGTAGCCTTTGAGGCCCACGGTGTTGATCCAGTGCAACGCACGCTCGGCGCACATCTGCTTGCTTTCGCCACGCACCTTCAGGCCGTAGGCGACGTTATCCAGCACGGTCTTGTGCGGCAACAGGCCGAAGCTCTGGAACACCATGCTGATCTTGTGCCGACGAAATTCGCGCAGGGCTTCCATGTCGTATTGCAGGATGTCCACGCCGTCTACCAGGATCACGCCGCTGGTGGGGTCGATCAGGCGATTGAAGTGGCGCACCAGGGTCGACTTGCCGGAACCCGACAGGCCCATGATCACGAAGATCTCGCCGGTACCGATGCTCAGCGACAGGTCGTTCACGCCGACCACACAACCGGTTTCGGCCAAGACCTGGTCCTTGGTCTTCTTCTGGCGAATCATTTCCAGCGCGTCTTTGGAACGGTTGCCGAAAATCTTGAAGACGTTTTTGACTTCAATCTTACTGATGGCTTCGTTGCTCATTTGCTCACCTCATGCCGTGGCCGACCATACGCCTGAGTAATGCGGTCGATGACCACTGCCAGAATCACGATCGCCAGACCGGCCTCAAGCCCACGTCCGACGTTGAGGGTCTGAATCCCCACCAACACATCTTCACCCAGGCCACGGGCACCGATCATCGAGGCGATGACCACCATCGACAGGGCCATCATGGTGGTCTGGTTGATCCCGGCCATGATGCTCGGCAGGGCCAGCGGCAGTTGCACGCCAAACAGTTGCTGCCAGCGATTGGCACCGAAGGCGTTGATCGCTTCCATCACTTCACCGTCAACCTGGCGAATACCCAGATCGGTCAGGCGGATCAGCGGCGGCGCAGCGTAAATCACCGTGGCGAAAATTGCCGGGACCTTGCCCAGGCCGAACAGCATCAGCACCGGGATCAGGTACACGAAGCTCGGCATGGTCTGCATGATGTCCAGCAGCGGCATCAGCACCGAACGCAGGCGATTGCTGCGCGCCGAGAGAATACCCAGCGGAATGCCGATCAGCACCGAGATGACCGTCGCCACCATCATCAATGCCAGGGTCTGCATCAGCTTGTCCCAGAGGCCGACCGCCCCCACCAGGAACAGCAGCCCGACGATGACCGACGTGGTCACGACTTTGCGGGTCGCGTGCCAGGCAACGCCCGCCACGATCGCCAGCATCAGCCACCAGGGCGCCGCACGCAGCAGCCCTTCGAGATTGACGATGGCCCACAGCAGGGTGTCGGAAATGCTGCGGAACACATCGCCGTAGTTAGTGACTAGCGAATCGACCCAACTGTTGACCCAGTCGGCGATGGAAAAAGTAAAGCTTTCGGGAAACATAAAAAGACTCTCAATCAAAGGGTTGCGATCAAGCATCCGACTGCCGTTGCCGACAGCCGGAGACACTCGACCTACAAGGCCGCGTCGATCTTTTTGGCTGCGTCTTCGCTCACCCACGCGTGCCAGACTTCAGGATGTTCCTTCAAGAACATCTTGGCCAGTTTTGGCGATTCGATCCGCTCTTTGGCCATGCGCCCGAGGTTCTGATTGAGCAGGTCGATTGGCAGATTGACCTTTTCCAGCACGGCCACCAGTTCCGGGGCCTGTTCGTGGAAGGTCTTGGACAGGCCGACCTTGATGGTCACGCTCTTGTCCACGCCTGGCTTTTCTTCGAGCTTGACCAGGTCCACCTGGCCCATCAGCGGGGTTGGCGACCAGTAGTAGAACAGGATCGGTTCGCCACGCTTGTAGCTCGACAGCACCGCCGCATCCAGCGCCGGGCCAGTGCCTGGGCGGAAGTTGGTGTAGGTGCTTTCCAGACCGTAGCTTTTGAGCATTTCGCTGTTGTCCAGCTCACAGGTCCAGCCGGCCGGGCAGTTGTAGAAACGGCCCTTGGATGGCTCTTCCTGATCCTTGAACACGGCAGCGTATTTGCCCAGATCGGCGATCGCTTTGAGGTCCGGGGCTTTTGGCTCCAGCTTGCGCTTGGCATCGCCTTCGATCACGTAACGCGGCACGTACCAGCCTTCGATCGCGCCAACCACCGGAGCGCCGACACCGACAACCTTGCCGGCCTTCTCGGCCTTGTTCCAGACTTCGCTACGACCGACCCACTCTTCGGCAAACACCTGGATGTCGTTGCTGCTCAGGGCGTTTTCCATGGTGATGGAGTTGCCTGGCAGGCTGTCGGTCTTGCAGTCGTAGCCTTTCTCCAGAACGATTTGCATCACGTCGGTCAGCAGCATGCCGCTTTCCCAGTTCAGGCCGGCGAATTTCACCGGTTTGCCCGATTCGCACCAGCCCGCCGCCTGCGTGGCGCCGGCACTGGCCAGCAGGCCCATTGAAAGCAATGTGGTCAGCAGGGTCTTGTTCGATTTCATTGTTTGACGCTCCTAATCATAAGTTGGCTTACGGCAGTCAAGAGGCATCCAGCCCTGTCCACGTCCAGTCAGGCCTGCGCCGCAGCGCGACCGGCCCTGCTTGTTTCAGGTTGTACATCGCTGTCCTGCTCGACCGGCAGGATCAGTTGATCGGGTACGGCGCTGTGCCATTTTTTCGCGCACACGTAATACAGGGCTGCGGGAAGCACCAGGCCGATGATCCAGGAAATATCCACGCCACCCAGAGCGTCCACCAGCGGACCGGTATAGAACTTGGTAGCGATGAACGGCAATTGCACCAGCACGCCGAAGACATAGACGCTGATACCGAGCGGGTTCCAACGGCCGTAGCGACCGTTCGGATCACCCAGCGCCGGCACGTCATAGCGCTCGCGAGTGATGCAGTAGTAGTCCACCAGGTTGATCGCGCTCCAGGGCGTGAAAAAAGCCAGCAAAAACAGAATGAAGGACTTGAACGCACCGAGGAACGAGTGCTGACCGAGCAACGCGATCAGGGTCGCAGTGCCGACGATGACCAGTACGAAGACCAGACGCTGCAAGCGCGTTACCCGCAAGTCACCCCGGAAACCGCTGATGATGGTCGCAATGCACATGAAGCTGCCGTAGGAGTTCAGCGTGGAAATGGTGACCTTGCCGAACGCGATGCTGAAGTACAGCAGTGCGGCGGTGGCACCGCTGCCGCTCAAACCAACGATGTAAGCCACTTCGTGGCCGGCGAATTGCCCGTTGGCCATGGCGGCGGCAAACACGCCGAGGATCATTGCTACCTGTGCACCGATAACCGAACCGGCGCCGGCGGCGAAAAAGGTTTTCACCGAAGACGTGCTGCTCGGCAGGTAGCGTGAGTAGTCAGCCACGTAGGGGCCGAAGGCAATCTGCCAGGACGCCGCGAGCGACACCGCGAGCAGGAAGCTGCTCCAGCTGAAGTGGCGGATTTGCAGGAGTGCGCCAACGTCAGTCTGGCTCATCAGGCGACTGAACAGGTAAACGAAGGCAATCACGCCAATGACGCTGGCGACACGGCCGATGAAGTGGATCACCCGGTAACCGAGCACCGTGACCAGCACGATGACACTGGCGAAGATAAGAATCCCGACGCTGTCGCTGACGCCAAATAACTGGCCCAGTGCCTGGCCGGAAAGCACAGTGCCGGTTGCGGTAAAGCCGAGATACATCAGGCACACCAGCACGATCGGGATGGCCGCGCCATACACGCCAAACTGTACCCGGCTGGAGATCATCTGTGGCAGGCCAAGCTTGGGCCCTTGCGCCGCGTGCAGCGCCATTACGCCACCGCCGAGCAGTTGACCGATCAACAGACCGATCAACGACCAGAACACGTCACCGCCCAACACCACGGCCAGGGCCCCGGTGACAATCGCGGTGATTTGCAGGTTGGCCCCCATCCACAGGGTGAACTGGCTCAACAGACGACCGTGTCTCTCCGCTTCCGGGATGTAGTCGATCGAACGTTTCTCGATCAACGGTTTACTGCCTGCACGATCGTCATTAACAGCCATGATTCAACCTCTGTGGATTGTTATTGGGTTAACTCAATCCCTGTAGGAGCTGTCGAGTGAAACGAGGCTGCGATCTTTTGGCGTCGTTATTGACGCCGAAGATCAAGATCAAAAGATCGCAGCCTGCGGCAGCTCCTACAGGGTTCCGCGTTATTTACCGGTAATCATCGGCAGGTTCAGGCCCTGCTCCTTGGCACAGTCGATTGCGATCTGGTAACCCGCATCAGCGTGACGCATGACACCGGTAGCCGGGTCGTTGTGCAGCACGCGAGCGATACGCTCGGCCGCTTCGTCTGTACCGTCGCAGACAATCACCATGCCCGAGTGCTGGGAGAAACCCATGCCGACGCCACCGCCGTGGTGCAGGGAAACCCAGGTCGCGCCGCTCGCGGTGTTGAGCAGAGCGTTGAGCAGTGGCCAGTCGGATACGGCGTCGGAACCGTCCTGCATCGATTCGGTTTCGCGGTTCGGGCTGGCAACAGAGCCGGAGTCCAGGTGATCGCGACCGATCACGATTGGCGCGGACAATTCACCGCTGCGCACCATTTCGTTGAACGCCAGACCCAGCTTGGCGCGCAGGCCCAGGCCAACCCAGCAGATACGTGCCGGCAGACCCTGGAAGCTGATGCGCTCGCGGGCCATGTCCAGCCAGTTGTGCAGATGGGCGTCGTCCGGGATCAGTTCTTTTACTTTGGCGTCGGTCTTGTAGATGTCTTGCGGATCGCCCGACAGCGCAGCCCAACGGAACGGGCCGATGCCACGGCAGAACAGTGGACGGATGTAAGCCGGGACGAAACCCGGGAAGTCGAACGCGTTTTCAACGCCTTCTTCTTGGGCCATCTGACGGATGTTGTTGCCGTAGTCGAAGGTCGGAATACCCATTTTCTGGAAGTCGAGCATCGCTTTGACGTGCACAGCCATGGACTGCTTGGCGGCTTTGACCACGGCAGCAGGCTCGGTCTTGGCGCGAGCGCGGTACTCTTCCCAGGTCCAGCCGGCTGGCAGGTAACCGTTGAGTGGATCGTGGGCGCTGGTCTGGTCGGTGACCATGTCCGGGCGCACGCCGCGCTTGACCAGTTCCGGCAGGATTTCAGCCGCGTTGCCCAGCAGAGCGATGGAAATCGCCTTGCCTTCCTTGGTGTATTTGGCGATGCGGGCCAGCGCGTCGTCGAGGTCGGTGGCTTGCTCATCGACATAACGGCTGTTCAGACGGAAATCGATGCTGACCTGCTGGCATTCGATGTTCAGCGAGCAAGCGCCGGCCAGGGTTGCGGCCAATGGTTGAGCGCCGCCCATGCCGCCCAGGCCTGCGGTCAGGACCCAACGGCCCTTGAGGTTATCGTTGTAGTGTTGGCGACCGGCTTCGACGAAGGTTTCGTAGGTGCCCTGGACGATGCCCTGGCTGCCGATGTAGATCCAGCTGCCAGCGGTCATCTGGCCGTACATGGCCAGGCCTTTGGCGTCGAGTTCGTTGAAGTGTTCCCAGCTCGCCCAGTGTGGCACCAGGTTGGAGTTGGCGATCAGCACGCGCGGGGCGTTGCTGTGGGTCTTGAACACGCCGACCGGCTTGCCGGATTGCACCAGCAGGGTCTCGTCGTCGTTCAGGTTGGTCAGGCTTTCGACGATCTTGTCGTAGCATTCCCAATTACGTGCCGCACGACCGATGCCACCGTAAACCACCAGTTCTTTAGGGTTCTCGGCGACTTCCGGGTCGAGGTTATTCATCAGCATGCGCAGCGGCGCTTCAGTCAGCCAGCTTTTGGCGGTCAGCTTGTTACCGCGTGCGGCACGGATATCTACATTGCGGTATTTAGTAGGTTTCTGGGTATTGTCAGTCACGAAAAAGACTCCTCAGCGATCAATCCAAACCAACCCTGGCGGTGGGTAAGCCAGCCTGTGCGCGTCAACGCGACACAAGCGAATCAGTGGACGTTGCGAGGAGTCTCGAATCGACTCATACGCATACGTCTTTACTTGTACATACAAGCATATGCAATCAAGCGGCCAACTTGCTGAATGGGTGTTCAAGAAAAATTTTGAACATGGCTGGAGAGCGCCTGAATCAAGGGTTCTGGCGAAGATGAAATTTTTCTGGGGGATTTTGCGAAGGGCGTGGAGTTGTTACTTGAGCGTGGTTTTGCGCCACGCTGGGGCGTTCGGTAACAAAGTGGTGCGCAATGGGAAACGCTGAAAAGCAAAAGATCGCAGCCTTCGGCGGCTCCTACACGTTCATGCCATCCACAAAAAATTTGCGGTGAACACGATCAAATGTAGGAGCTGCCGAAGGCTGCGATCTTTTAAGGATTCTCGATCAGCGTGCGATCAGCTCGATCACACAGCACTGGCCATTGCTGGAGATATCCAGCAGGCCAACATTACCGTCCAGTTGCAGGCAATCATGGCGTCCTAGCTGAGAAGCGCTGCTATCAACCGTCACTTCAAGCTGTTCAGCAACGCTGAACACCAGCACGGTGCCGGCCGAACTGAAAAACCGTTGTTCGCCCTCCAGCCATTGCAAGCGCGCGTGGTAGCGGTCCGGCGCATAAATCAGGTTGAAATCGCGAATCGGCCCGCCGAGCAATGTGCAGAACACATGGCTCTCGCCACTGAAAGCAAACGGGTCCAGCGGTAACAATGGCCGCGTGTTCTGACCCTCGACGCGCAAGGTCATGCCCTCGCCTTGCAGCACGGTGATCACTCGCTCATAGCCGGCAAAGATGGAAAACCCGCCTGACTCGCCGATGTCGGCAATCGACAGGCGCCAGCCAAAACCCTCAAGGCCCACGCCGCTATCACGGGTGATTTCTTCGGTGCTGCCGCCGCCGTTTTTCCACGGCATGCGCGGGTAATCTGCTGCGCGTAAAACTTTCAACTGGCTCATTAGGGCTCTTTATTTATGGCTCTTTATTTGTGGAACCGTCCTTCCAGACGATGACGGGAACCGGGGTGGATCAAACGGGCGGCGGTCACGGGCTGACGACCGGACCAGGTGCGGCGACGAATCAGCAGGCACGGCTCGCCCTTTTCAATCTGCAGCAATTTGCATTCGGACGGCTCGGCGAGAATCGCTTCGACCACGTGCTCGCCTTCGGTCAGCGGCGCCACCTGATTGAGATAGGCGTAAGGCGTTTGCAAGGTGAAATCTTGCTTGAGGTACTCCGGCGCCACCAGTGCGTTGACGAAACGGTCTTCGATTTGCACCGGAATATCGTTTTCGAAATGCACGATCAGCGAGTGGAACACTTTCTGCCCTTCACGCATGTCCAGCGCCAGGGCGCGCTCGGAACCGGCGGCCTCTTCTTCGAGGGTGATCACCTTGCACGTATGGCGATGGCCACGGGAGGCAATTTCGTCGGCAATGTTGTGCACTTCAAACAGGGCGGACTGGCTTTTCGGTTCGGCGACGAATGTTCCGACGCCTTGCATACGCACCAACAGGCCATCGGCGGTCATCTCGCGCAGGGCGCGGTTGATGGTCATGCGGCTGAAACCCAGCTGGCTGACCAACTCGCTTTCCGACGGAACGCGGTAGTGCGGCGGCCAGTTTCCACTGTCGATCTGCTGGGTGATCATCTGTTTGACGCGGGCGTACAAGGGCGCCGGACTGTCGCCCAGATTGGCGCTCAGATGGGCATTCGGCGGCAATGTGGCAGAGGGAGTCGGCACGGTTAATCCTTGTTCATCTATTAGAGATTGCTAGCTTGCCGGAGTTTACCGAGCAGGCAAACGTCTGTATATGTATATACAAATAACACACGATGGGGTGCTGAACCATGTCCGCCTTCTTTGCCGAACGCGCGCTGCTGCCTAGTGGATGGGCCAACAATGTACGTCTTGAGGTCAGCGCCGATGGCGTGCTGACCCATATTCAGGCCGATTCTCACGCAGATGACGCCGAACGGTTGAGCGGTCCGCTACTGCCGGGGATGCCGAATCTGCATTCCCACGCCTTCCAGCGCGCCATGGCCGGGCTGGCGGAAGTGGCGGGCAATCCGAATGACAGTTTCTGGACCTGGCGCGATTTGATGTACCGGCTCGTCGGAAAAATCAGCCCGGACCAACTCGGCGTCATCGCCCGTCAGCTGTACATCGAAATGCTCAAGGCCGGTTACACCTCGGTCGCGGAATTTCATTATGTACACCACGACACCAACGGCCAGCCTTACGCGGACCCAGCCGAACTGGCGCTGCGCATCAGCCAGGCGGCCAGCTCCGCCGGTATCGGCTTGACCCTGCTGCCAGTGCTCTACAGCCACTCCGGTTTTGGTGGCCAGGACCCGAACGAAGGTCAGCGCCGCTTTATCAACAGCACGGAAAACTACCTCAAACTTCAGTCGCGCTTGCAGCCGATCCTGGCCCGGCAAGCGGCGCAGTCGCTGGGTTTGTGTTTCCACTCGTTGCGCGCGGTAACACCGCAGCAGATCAGCGAAGTACTGGCCGCCAGCGACCAGCAGTGCCCGGTGCACATTCACATTGCCGAACAGCAGAAGGAAGTCGATGACTGCCTGAGCTGGAGCGGTCGCCGTCCGCTGCAATGGCTGTACGAAAACACCGAGGTCGATCAGCGCTGGTGCCTGGTCCATGCGACCCACGCCAAGCCGGAAGAAGTCACGCTCATGGCCGAGAGCCGCGCCATCGCGGGTCTATGCCTGACCACCGAAGCCAACCTTGGCGACGGGATTTTTCCGGCGGTGGATTTCCTGGCGCAGGGCGGGCGCATGGGCATCGGTTCCGACAGCCATGTGTCGTTGAGCGTGGTGGAAGAATTGCGCTGGCTGGAATACGGCCAGCGTTTGCGCGATCAGCGGCGTAATCGTTTGTATGGCGCGGATCAGCCGATGGTTGGCCGCACACTGTACAACGCCGCGCTGGATGGCGGTGCCCAGGCGCTGGGACAACCGATTGGCGCGCTGGAAGTGGGCAAGCGTGCGGATTGGCTGGTGCTGGACGGTAACGATCCGTACCTGGCGACGGCCAGTGGCGACGGGATTCTCAATCGTTGGCTGTTTGCCGGTGGTGACCGTCAGGTACGGGATGTGCTGGTCAACGGCCAGTGGGTTGTGCGCGACGGGCGACATGCCGATGAAGAAGAGAGTAACCGGGCGTTTACCCGGGTGCTGCGCGAACTGCTCGGTTAACCGAAAAAGCAAAAGATCGCAGCCTTCGGCAGCTCCTGCATTGATCCGGTTGATCGCAATAATGCGGATCAACACGGACTCTGTAGGAGCTGCCGCAGGCTGCGATCTTTTTTCGGTCGCGCCGCTAGTTGGAAGTCTTGGCCATCTGCGAATCCGACGCGCGCCAGATCAGTCGCGTCGTGTCATAACCCTGTTGACGCGCCTTGCTCAGCAGCTCTTCTCGCACGACACCATTGACCGTCGGGGTGCGTGACAGCAGCCAGAGGTGACGACGGCTCGGGTCGCCGACAATCGCGGTCTTGTAATCATCGCTGACGTACAACACCCAGTATTCCCCCTTCGCCACACCCGGGATCAGTCGTGAGAACCAGGTATCGAACTCGACCCACAGCTTGTCGGCCTTGCCGGGTACCTGTGGATAAGCCGTGCCTTTGGCCTCTTCCCATTGCCAATCCGACGTCAGGCAGCGGTTCAACACCGCCATGTCACCGTCAGGCTTGAGGGTGTAATGGGCCTCGGATTGCGCGCAGTTGCGCTGGAAATACATCGGCAGCCGCGCCAATTCGTACCAGGTTCCCTGGTAACGCTTGAGGTTGACCGTGTTGACGGTCTTGGGTGCCAATGGATCTACGCCAGAAGTGGCGCAGCCGGCCAATACCAGGCTGGCAAAAAGAACGATCAGTAACCGCTTCATTATTTTTTTCTCCCGTGGGCGAATAGCCCCGGTTTACTTCAGGCCTTGGCCAGAAAACATCAGCACTTTGTCACCGGCATACTGCACGCTGATAAAGCTGTTTTTGTCACCCCAGGTGCAACTGGACATGCCGAGCGCACCCGAGCAATCGGTCGGTTTGCCCAGCAAGGTTTCAACCTCGGCCTTGGGCATGCCGGTCGACAGCTTCGAATAATTTTCCTGATTGATCTTGCCGCACGCTGCCAACAACACGCAGAACGAGAGCAAGGCGATAGATCGCAGCGACATGGTGTAACTCCTGGGGCGTAGGGAATGGCATGGCTGCCAAGCTGAAGCTTAGAAGAGAAAACCCCTCTCTGGTTCCCTGACCCTGCGGCTATTTGTTTGGCCATCCGTCAGCCGTTTGACGATAAATCAGCCACTTTTTTCCGCCACTGAATATTTCGTCGGTTTTCGCAGAAGCCGCCTAATCTTTGGCGCTGGCCAGTCGACATAGAAACAGCGCAAAGCCTTCCACTGCGGCAAATTGACACCCTTGTTGATCAGCCCTTCGCGGTAGCTCATTTAATGACCAGAAACATGAAATTCAGCCACAAAATCCTGTTGGCGGCCGCCCTTGTGGTGGCCGTTGCATTCGTCTGTTTCATCCTGTTCAACGATTACCGCCAGCGGCAGACCCTGCGCAGCAGTACCGAGTCTTCAATGCAGGAACTCGGCAGCCTGACTACCAGCAACATTCAGACCTGGCTGGAAAGCCGCATTCAATTGCTGCAATCGCTGGCCCAGCAAATCGCCGTGGACGGCAGCGCCCAGGCCAATCTCAAGCGCGCCATCGACCTGCCGGCCTACACCGGCAACTTCCAGCTGAGCTACTTCGGCGGCATCGATGGCGTGATGTTCTCGGTCCCGGCCGGCAATCGCGCCGCGGACTACGACCCGCGTGCTCGGGGCTGGTACAAGGCGGCCAACAATGCGCAACAGACCATCGTCACCGAACCCTACATTGCGGCATCGTCGGGCAAACTGGTGATGACCGTTGCCACGCCGGTGAAGCACCAGAATCAAATGATTGGCGTCGCCGGTGCAGACATTGATCTGTCCAGCGTCAGCGCGATCATCAACTCGCTGAACTTCGACGGTCATGGCCATGCGTTTATCGTCAGCGCCGATGGCAAGATCCTGATCCACCCAGACAGCAAACTGGTGCTCAAGAACCTGGCCGACGCTTACCCCAACGCAGCGCCGAAGATCAGCCCCGGCCTGAAAGAGGTCGAACTGGACGGCAAAACCCGGTTCATCTCCTTCACCCACGTCAACGGTGTGCCGTCGGCAGACTGGTACGTGGCGCTGGTGCTGGATAAAGATACCGCGTTCTCGATGCTCAGCGAATTTCGTACCTCGGCAATCATCGCCATGGTTATCGCCGTAGTGATCATCATCGCGTTGCTGAGCATGTTGATCCGTGTGCTGATGCAACCGCTGCTGACCATGGGCCGCGCCATGCATGACATCGCCGAGGGCGAAGGCGACCTGACCAGGCGCCTGACCATTCACGGCCAGGATGAGTTCGGTGCGCTGGGCACCTCGTTCAACCGTTTTGTGGAACGCATACATACCTCGATCCGTGAAGTGTCCTCGGCCACCGGCCAGGTCAATGAAGTCGCCTTGCGCGTGGTCGCGGCCTCCAACTCGTCGATGTTCAACTCCGATCAGCAAGCCTCACGCACCAGCAGCGTGGCTGCCGCCATCAACGAACTGGGTGCCGCCGCCCAGGAAATCGCCCAGAACGCCGCCCTCGCCTCGCAACATTCCAGCGACGCCCGCGCCTTGGCCGAAGATGGCCAGCAAGTGGTGGATAAAACCATCGCAGCCATGCAGCAGCTATCGGCAAAAATCAGCGATTCCTGCGCCAACATCGAAACCCTGAACAGCAACACGGTGAACATCGGCCAGATTCTGGAAGTGATCACCAGCATTTCCCAGCAAACCAACCTGCTGGCGCTCAACGCGGCCATCGAAGCGGCCCGTGCCGGTGAAGCCGGTCGAGGTTTTGCGGTGGTTGCCGATGAAGTGCGCAACCTCGCCCACCGCACTCAGGATTCGGCGCAGCAAGTGCAAAAGATGATCGAAGAACTGCAAGTCGGCGCCCGGGAAGCGGTCAGCACCATGACTGATAGTCAGCGCCAGAGCGAAAGCAGCGTCGGCATCGCCAACCAGGCCGGCGAACGCCTGGGCAGCGTGACCCAGCGCATCGGGGAAATCGACGGGATGAACCAGTCCGTGGCCACCGCGACCGAGGAGCAAACCGCGGTGGTGGAGTCGATCAACGTCGACATCACCGAGATCAACACGCTGAACCAGGAAGGCGTGGAGAATTTACAGTCGACCTTGCGTGCATGTGCTGATCTTGAGCAGCAGGCGGCGCGGTTGAAGCAGTTGGTGGGTAGTTTCAGGATTTAACTGCCTGTCACTGATCATTCCCACGCTCTGCGTGGGAATGCCTCAACGGACGCTCCGCGTTCGGCTCTGAAAGGGACGCGGAGCGTCCCGGGCTGCATTCCAACGCGGAGCGTGGGAACGATCAAAGCTAGAAGCGGGATCCAGGCCCTGAAAGAAACTCAATTTCCTCAACCGTAGATTCACGCCCCAACACCGCATTGCGATGGGGAAACCGGCCAAACCGCGCAATGATTTTCTGATGCCGCTCGGCATAATCCAGGTTGTCGGCAAACACCGCCCGATCCGCCCCGGATTGCTGTTCAACCAGATCGAGAAACCGCGAAACCGCTTCGTTCTGCACGGCCAGATTTTCGCAGTGTTCGAACACCAGATAGATAAACACCCGCTGGATCGGTCGTAGTTGCCGATCGAAATCCGCAGCAATGCCTTGCGCCACCAGTGCCTGAGCCCTGAGATCGCCTGAAAAGGCTTTGGGTGTGTCGCGATAGATCATGCGCGGGAGTTGATCGAGCAACAGCACCAGAGCCAGCCAACCTTCGGGGCATTGCGCCCATTCGGTCAATTCGCCGGCCAGTGCCTGCTCGACCTGGCCCCCGAAACGCGTCCGCGCTTCGAGGTCCTGGCTGTCGCGCTTGCCAAACCATAACGTGCCCTTGTCAGCCGCTATTTCGTTGGGGGATTCGAAAGATCCGAACCACCATTGAAGCAACGGCTGCCAGGGCGCGCTCATGGTTTATTCCTTGTGGTAAGCCGTAACGCGGGCAACTTCTTCTTTCGAACCGAGGAACACCGCAACACGCTGGTGCAAGCCTTCCGGCTGGATGTCGAGGATGCGCTGGTGGCCATCGGTGGAAGCGCCGCCAGCCTGTTCAATCAGGAACGACATCGGGTTGGCTTCGTACATCAGACGCAGCTTGCCCGGCTTGGACGGCTCGCGGCTGTCGCGTGGGTACATGAACAGACCACCACGGGTCAGGATACGGTGCACGTCGGCGACCATTGCAGCGACCCAACGCATGTTGTAGTTCTTTTTCAACGGCCCTTCTTCGCCCGCCAGCAATTCGCTGACGTAGCGTTGTACCGGCGCTTCCCAGTGCCGCTGGTTGGAGGCGTTGATGGCGAATTCCTGGGTGGCTTCAGGAATGGTGATGTCTTCATGGGTCAGGACGAAGCTGCCCATTTCGCGGTCCAGGGTGAAACCTTTCACGCCGTCGCCCAGGGTCAGGATCAGCATGGTCTGGGGACCATAAATGGCATAACCGGCGGCCACTTGCTGGGTACCTGGCTGCAGGAAAGCCTTTTCATTCAAGGGCTCGTTCTGGCTCAGGTATTCGTTCGGGCAACGCAGTACCGAGAAGATGGTGCCGACCGGCGCGTTGATGTCGATGTTCGACGAACCGTCCAGCGGGTCGAATACCAGCAGATAGGCACCTTTCGGGTATTTGCCCGGGATCTGGTAGGCATTGTCCATTTCTTCGGACGCCATGCCGGCCAGGTGACCGCCCCACTCGTTGGCTTCAAGCAGGATTTCGTTGGACAACACGTCAAGCTTCTTCTGCACTTCGCCCTGAACGTTTTCGGTGCCCATGCTGCCCAGAACACCACCCAGGGCGCCTTTGGAGACGGCGTGGCTGATTTCCTTGCAAGCACGCGCCACCACTTCGATCAGGAAGCGCAGATCGGCAGGAGTGTTGTTGCTGCGGGTCTGCTCAATCAAATAGCGACTCAAGGTAACGCGGGACATGGACGGCTCCGGTGGAATGGGGGGGCTAAAAACCCGCGCAGTTTAACGCGAGTCGGGGCGCATTTCCTCCTATCAGACGTGATACGCCCAATAGAGTTCATGTGCGGGGTTGAGCGTAGTTCGAAATGGGGCCGTGATTGGCGACAGGTTTCAATATTTTTGGTGGCCGGAAGGAACGCCTTTGCGGGCAAGCCTCGCTCTTACAGGTAATCCACCAATCCTGTGGGAGCGCGGCTTGCCCGCGATCTGGCGCGAAACGCCAGCCTAGGATTTGACGGGGGGCTTGCGCAGCAAGCTGAACGCCATGGCTCCCAGAAACAGCACACTGAGCAACAGTACTGCCCACAACCCGAACTTCTTCCAGTTCGGGTCCGCCACCGCTGGCACAGTCGCCGCCGGAGTCACCACGACCCCACCCTCCACGGTCGCCTTGCCCAACGCCGCCAGCTTCGCCGCGCTGTAATCGGGAATCAGCGTCGACAATGGCAAGTTCGCCGCCTTCACCGTCGCATTCCCCAACGCCAGCGTATAAGGCCCGGCACCGCGTGCCAGGAACACCAGTTGCGTGGAGCGCACGGCAAACCGCACGGTCGGTGCTTCGGCGCCCAGGCCACCGCCGCGCTCATCCACCGTCAGCTTAAATTGCTGCACGGTCTGGCCCGGCAACTGCAATTCGTTCTGCACCACGTCCTGGCCATTCTGGGTCAAGCGGTAAAGCAAACCGCTGGTCAGCGTTTGCCACGGCAAGCTGGTTTCCCGACGCCCCGACAACGTCACCGGTGCCAGGCTGTTAGGCTGATTCAGTTCGATCTGCAAGCGCTGGACGTTCAATCCCATCGGCAATTGCCAGATGTACTCACCGGCCTTCACCCGGGTGCCAGCCAACGGTTGTGACCAGACCAACGGCAGCGGCAAGGTGCGCGGGTTGGCGCTTTCCAGTTGCGCCGAAGTCAGCGCCGGCGCCGATTGCGGTGAACTCCACAGCAAACGCAAGTAGCGCGCCGGTTGCCCCGGCAGGCCGACCTCATGTTGTTCGACCCGTTCGTCGGCAAACGTCAGACGTGCCACCTGACCTTCACCCCAGGACTGCCAATGCTGCAAATCGTCGCTGGCTTCGATGCTGAAACGCTGGAAGCCGTCGCGATCGCTGGTCCAATCGAGGATCAATTGCTGTAAAGGCGCCTTGATTCGGCTGGCATCGAGTAACCAGCCGCGCAGCTCTTCTTCGCCTGCCTCCAACTGGCTGGACGGCTGCACTTCGATCAACGTGCCGTTGGTATTCGATTGCACGCGCACGCTTGGTGCGCGTTCGGTGGCATCCGCCGAGTTGTACAACGGGAACCACTTCACGTCGTGAAGCGTGCGGTTTTCGCGGGTCTGCGCGGGTTCTCGGGCCAGCGCATAAGCCTGAGGCTCACCGGCGGCGTTGAACACCCGTAGATCGCTGAGATCGGTGTGCCGCGCTTTCAGTTGCACGCCCAAGGGTAATTCCAGGCGATACCACGGCCCCTCGCCACTCACCGACAACGGCACCTGCGCGGCAAAGTCCGCCGGTTTTTCCTGCGCGCCGGCCGACAGCGTCACGCACAGTACAACAGCACCCCACCAGCCCAGGCTCAGCTTCTGATTCAAGACGACACTCCTTCGGTTTCAGGGCCCGGTTTTTCAACATCCGGCACAGCGTCGGCGCGCTTGGGCGGCAACGGAGCAAAATAGCCCACCACCAACAGCAACACGCCAACGCCAATAAACGACACGATCCGCGCGAGCCCGCCGCGGTTACTCAATTCAACGAAGAACAGCTTGGCGACCACCAGCGCAATCAGCGCCGCGCCGATCAGCCAGACTTCGCGGCGATGGCGCAGATGCCCACCGATCATCAGACTCAGGGCCATCAGGGTCCAGACGATGGACAAGCCGGCCTGCACCAGCATCGATTCGAGTAGCAAATCCAGCGCGTACGGCACGCCGCCCCAATGATGAGCCGCGCGCATCACCAGTGCGGTGAAGAAGACGAACAGCGAGACCCCGGCAATCACTTGGGTGGCGTTATCGGCGTATTCCTTGCGGATCGCCCGTTGCGTCACGGCATTGCGAGACCAGACGTAAACGCCGAACAGGGCGAACAACAGACCCAATTCCAGCGGGTTGATCAGCGGCACATAGGGCAGCGGCTCAGCGGTGCCGTCACTGGCAATGTTCGCCAACCAGAACCAGCCGAGCATCAACAATGCCAACGGCGCAGCGGCATAAACCCGGTACTCGCGGGGGTATTTCGATACCGGCCATGGCCAGGCACGCGGCGCAGCCATCAGCACCAGATACAGGCTCGGCAGAATCGCCCAGCCCAGCCAGCGCCAGGCGTTGTACTGCTGCGACAACAGCAGCAGACCGTAACGCAGTTCCAGGGCCCACACGCCGATCAACAACCAGCAGCCGAGCACATGGGCGGTGCTCTGGGCGCTTGCGGGCAGCGTCGGCGCCAGACGCCGCAGCGAGATGAAATGCACGACGAACACTGCGATCCAGACCAGCCAGCCGAAGTCGGCGGCCGGGTGATAACGCGAATGCCAGGCCGCGAGCAGCACCAGGCCAGCGGCCGGAATCAGCAAGGTGCAGAGCAAGCCCAGCGACGACCACTTCAGGCGCAGCGCCAATACCGTCCACAGCGCGACACTCACGGCGGCGACGGCCAGCAATAAAGTGGCTTGCAGATTCGACGGCGCAAAGCGCAGCACTTCGCTGAGCCACGCGAGCGCCCACCAACCCGCGCCCCACACCAGCAACACTTCGGACAAACGCTGCAGGCTCAACCCATCGAAGGCCGAAGCATGATTACCCAGCTGCAAACGCCAGGCTCCAATGAAGGCGGCCAGCCCCAGCACCAGCGGCGTCCAGAAGCCGCTGTGCGCCAACGGTCGCAACCCTTCGCTGAGCAGCGGCCCGAGCAGGTTCGGCCCGGCGAACAGGAACGCCGCGCCGCCGATCACCTGCAACAGCAAACCAAAAACAAAACTCACGCGCTGCTTCAGGTACAGGCTCAGCCAGATGATGAACAAACCACTGGCGGCCCACACGGCACTCGCGGTTTGCCACGGCAACACGAACAGCACCGCAAGGTTGATCAGTACCAGGCCGGCCAGCAACACCACTGACAAGCCGCGCAGCAAACGCACGTCACTGCGCACCATTTCGTCGCGGGCCGCCAGCAACATGCCGGCAATCAATGCCAGCCCGATCAGGGACGCGCTGAGCAAACCGCTCCAGCCGGCGCTGAACACCGCGGCCGAATCACCGTCCGACCCTTGCAGGCGCAACAGGAACAACGCACCGCCAAGCAGTTGCACTGCAAACGCGGTGAACAGGAACGTCCGCGATTGCAGGCGCAGACCGACGAACAGCGTCGCCAACCCGGCCAGTGCCCAACTGATCGCCGTGCCGTGGGTGAAGAAGAACAGCGGCGCCAACAGATAGAGGAACGTCAGCCCCAAACAGGCCAATACCGGCAATCCTTGGCGCTCCCACTGCGACGCCTGTTCGGGCAACGCTTTACGCAACTGGTAGAAGCTGAACAGCAGTGCCACACCGAGCATCAACGCCCCCAGCGGTGCGCCCTCGAGCAGGCTGTTTTCGCCGATCCGCAGTTCACTGAGAAAGGCCAGTGCCGAGCCCAGTTGCAGCAGCAAGGCAAAGGCTCGCGCCAACGGTCGCTGTTGACGCAGGCCGAGCCAGAAAATTCCCGCGCCTTCCACCGCCCAGGCGGCTGCGGTCCAACGCGCGTCGAGCCCCAACGGAATCGCCAGGCTGGCGAAGATCACACCGAGCGCCAGGCAGGTTTCCGCCAGCAACAATGCTCGACCGCCCATCAGCAACCGGGCCAGCCCCATGTAAATCATGCCCAGTGCCAAGGCGCTGAAAGCGGCGGCGAACTCCAGATGCTCCACCAGCGCGAACTGCAAACCGAAACCTACCAGCGGTGGCGCGAACAGCATCGTGCCGTCGACGTAATCGCCCTTGCGCGCCGACCAGTGCACCAGTGCCTCGCGGCTGTCATCCTGGGGCGCATCGCTCATTTCCAGCAGTTTGCGCCGGGCGAACAACAGGCCGATAACCAGGTACATCAGGAAAAACAGGATCAGGAACGGCTCGGTGCTCCACAGCAACTCAGGTGTATAGGAGCGCAAGCCCCAGGCCAACCCGATGCCGAAGGTGCCGACAAAACCGATCAGGTTAAGCAGCCGCCAGGCCTTGAACCAGGCGATGGCGAGGATGCCGGTGTTGAGCAAGGCGAAGTAGCTGAACAGCGCAACATGGTTGCCGGCGCCGGTGGACGTCAGGATTGGCGCGGCGAAACCGCCCAGGGCGGCAGCGGCAGCCAGGCCCAAGGCGTTTTGGGTAATGGCGAGAATCGCCGAGAACACCGTCACCACCACCAAAAGCCCCAGTGCAGCCGTGGGATCGAGCAACGGATGCAAACGCATCGCGGCAAATACGGTCAGGTACAACACCGCGATCCCGGTGCCTTGCAGCATCAACGCGTAATGGCTGTTGCGCAGGCGCAACCACCAGCCCAGCCCGAGCAAGCCCAAGGCCGCCGCCGCGACACCGGCGTAGCGCAACTCAACCGGCACCACCATGCCTTCGGTGGCGTAGCGCAACAGGAAGGCCAGGCCAAGGAACAACAGCACCACGCCGACCCGCAGCACGGTATTGCCGCCGAACAGCCAGTTGCGCGCACCGCTGATGGCCCGCTCGATGACGTTCGGGCCGCGCGGCGCCGCCGGTTGTTGTGGTTCGCGGGCGACTGGTTCGGGTTTCCAGGCATCGACGGGCGGCGGACGATCGGCTTCGGTGGCGGCCGCCGCGACGGGTTCAAATTCAGGCGGCAGCTCCCAGATCAGCTCCGGGGATTCGACAGGGGTTTGCTCAAGAATGATTTCAGAGGATGGAGCCGGTTCGCTAGTCGCAGGTTCACTGGCTTCAGGTAGTTTGACGCCCGGTACCTCCAGCAACGCCAATCGCTGCTCGAGCGCATTCAGCGCAACCTGCGCCTGATCGAGCAAGCGTCGCTGCTCGGCGCTTTGAGTGCTCAAGCGGCCGATGCGGATGGCCTGGCCAATACCCAACCCGAGCAAAGCGCCCAACAACGCATCGCTGAACGACTCATCGAGTAGCCAACCCAGCAGCAGCCCAATCAGCATGAACATCCATTGCATGGTCGATATCCCTAAGCGCATTGGCCAATCCAGAAAGATTAGCGTAGCCAGTTCCAAAAAGATCGCAGCCTTCGGCAGCTCCTACACGGGCGTGGTAGCACGCGATTGGTAGGAACTGCCGAAGGCTGCGATCTTTTCCGGCGCGTCAGTATATCGAGCTAATTGACGACTTACTCCAACGCTTTCCAGATATCCGTGGCGTACTCGCGAATGGTCCGGTCGGACGAGAACCAGCCCATCCGCGCGCTGCTCAATACCGCCGAGCGCCACCACTCTTTGGAGTCGTGCCAATGAGCCTCGACCCGCATCTGAGCGTTCCAGTAAGAATCGAAATCGGCACAGACCAGGAAGCGGTCATAGTCCACCAGCGAATCGATCAGCGTGGTGTAGCGGGACGGATCGTCCGGTGAGAACACCCCACCGCGAATCGCTTGCAACACATCGTTGAGTCGGTGGGAGGCGGTAATGTCCGGCGCCGCGTTGAACTCATGGTTAAGCTTGCGCGCTTCCACTTGCTCGGCGCTGAGACCGAAGATGAACATGTGTTCGACACCAATGCGCTCGCTCATTTCCACGTTGGCACCGTCCAGGGTGCCGATGGTCAGCGCGCCGTTGAGGCCGAATTTCATGTTGCTGGTGCCTGAGGCTTCGAAGCCTGCGGTGGAGATCTGCTCCGACAAATCCGCCGCCGGAATGATGCTTTCGGCCAGGCTGACGTTGTAGTTGGGCAAAAACACCACTTTAAGCAAACCACGCACGGTCGGGTCATTATTGACCACCCGGGCGATGTCGTTGGTCAGTTTGATGATCAATTTGGCCTGGTGATAACTGGCCGCTGCCTTGCCGGCGAAGATTTTCACCCGCGGCACCCAATCGATTTCCGGTTCGGCACGAATCGCCTGATACAGCGCAACGGTGTGCAGCAGGTTGAGCAACTGACGTTTGTATTCGTGGATCCGCTTGACCTGTACATCGAACATCGCCGCCGGGTTGACCGCGATTCCCAGCCGCTCATGAATCAGGTACGCCAGGGCTTTTTTGCTATGCATCCGCTGCTCGGCGAACTGTTTTCGGAATGCGGGTTTCTCGGCGAAGGGCTCCAGCCCTATCAGGCTTTCTTCGGGGTTATCCTGCATATCCGGGCCGAGGGCGTCGATCATCATCGAGGTCAATTCGGGGTTGGCCTGGAAGAGCCAGCGGCGGAAGGTAATGCCGTTGGTCTTGTTGTTGATCCGCTCCGGATAGAGTTTATGCAACTCGGAGAACACGGTGCTACGCATCAGTTGCGTGTGCAGGGCGGACACGCCGTTGACGCTGTGAGAACCAAGGAATGCCAGGTTGCCCATGCGCACGCGACGACCGTTGTCTTCTTCGATCAATGAGACCGCACGCAACACGTCGAAATCATGAATGCCCTTGGCCCTTAATGAGTCGATGTGCTGGGCGTTGATCAAATAAATGATCTGCATGTGCCGTGGCAGCATCCGCTCCATCAAACCGACCGGCCAGGTTTCCAGCGCTTCCGGCAACAACGTGTGGTTGGTGTACGACAGCGTATCGACGGTGACCTGCCACGCCGCATCCCACGCCACGTCATAGACGTCGACCAGCTGACGCATCAGTTCGGCCACGGCAATCGAGGGGTGCGTGTCATTGAGTTGAATGGCTGCGTGATCGCCCAGGGTCAGTACCGAAGTGTGCATGTTGCGATGGCGGCGCAATAAATCCTGCAAGGATGCGGCAACGAAGAAATACTCCTGACGCAGGCGCAGTTCCTGGCCGGCATCGGTGCTGTCCGCCGGGTAGAGCACGCGGGAGATACTTTCGGCCCGGGCCACTTCTGCTACCGCGCCCAGATGGTCGCCAGCGTTGAAGCGCTCCAGGTGCAAATCTTCCATGGCCCGGGCACGCCACAGTCGCAGGGTGTTGACACTCGCACCGTGCCAACCGACTACCGGGGTGTCATAAGCGATGGCCCGCACGGTTTCCGCCGGAGACCAGACTTGCCTGGATTTGCCGTTCTCATCGGTCACGGTTTCGACACTGCCGCCGAAGCCAATCGGGTAGGCGACCTCTGGCCGTTCAAACTCCCAGGGATTGCCGAAATCCAGCCAGTTTTCGGTCTGCTCCTGCTGCCAGCCATCGACGACGGCCTGGCGGAACAAGCCGTGTTCGTAACGAATGCCATAACCATGCCCGGCGATGCCCAAGGTCGACATGCTTTCCATGAAACACGCCGCCAGACGTCCGAGACCTCCGTTGCCCAATGCCGCATCGGGTTCCAGCAGACGGATGCGCTCGATGTCGACGCCCAGTTCGGTCATGGCTTCACGGGCCACATCAAGCAGGCCGAGGTTGCTCAGGCTGTCGTAGAGCAAGCGGCCGATCAGGAATTCGAGGGAGAGGTAATAGACCCGTTTCTGGCCTTTGCGGTAGATCTGCCGGGTGTGGTCCATCCAGTGCTCGACCATGTGATCGCGCGCCGCCAGGGCGATGGCTTCGAACCAGTCATGGTCGAAGGCGTGATCAGGGTCTTTGCCCACCGCGTAGGTAAGCTTGGTCAAGACGGCGTCGCGGAATGCGGCCACCTCTGCTTCGCGAACAAGTGGTTCTTGAGTCATCGATAAGACCTCGAGCGAGCGTGAAGTTGTCTGAGCCTAGTCGGTCTGACAGACCGTTGAGACTCTGGTTCGGCAGTTTTTCCTGTTTGTGCGAGATAGGTGACATTAATGTTGTCGGTGCCAGAAACGATGCAGGGGCCGTGCCGGACACAGGGGTTATTTTGCGCCAAACGAAAAAATCTGGCGAAAGGTTGTTCAAAAATCCACCAGTCCCGGTATGATCGCGCGCCCTGATGCACACGCTGGTAACAACCGATGATGAAGCCCAACCTGATCGCCGCCGCAGAGATCGATCGACTCGATACCTGGGCCAAGTACTCTGCCCCGATGTGCGGTTCTTGCGTGTCCAGCTGCTGCACCTTGCCGGTCGAGG
This sequence comes from Pseudomonas sp. Tn43, assembly GCF_014192635.1. Lineage (NCBI taxonomy): Bacteria > Pseudomonadati > Pseudomonadota > Gammaproteobacteria > Pseudomonadales > Pseudomonadaceae > Pseudomonas > Pseudomonas sp. Tn43. The sequence goes on along the minus strand of NZ_JACHYG010000005.1, from coordinate 91,389 downwards.
TCAAGATCAAGGATCTGATCCGTATCGGCATCGTCGACGAATTCGAGCGGGGCGATCCGCCGAAGAACATTGCCAAGCGTTTGCAGAAGGAAGGGATCGTCGAACGCTATAACCAGAAGTCCGAGATCTTCACGCTGCAGCGCATGAGCAACAACGATTGCCTGTACCTGGATCGCAAGAGCCGTCTGTGCACCATTTATGACAAGCGCCCGGACACCTGCCGCAACCACCCGAAGATCGGACCGCGACCGGGGTATTGCGCGTACAAGCCGAAAGAAGTGGAGCGTGAGAACAATCCGCGGACGCTGGACAAGTTCTGATTCCGATCTTCGTTGTCTGACAGATGGCTTTCGCGGGCAAGCCTCGCTCCTACACAGGCCGCGTCGTTTCATGAGCGTCGGGAACGACCCGGACCTGTAGGAGCGAGGCTTGCCCGCGAAGAGGCCCGAATAAGCGCTACACAAACCCCAGACAAACAAAAACGCCCCCGGCCTTTCGACCGGGGGCGTTTTCGTTCAGCCGGGGCTAATTACGCCTTGGCTTTCTTGGCAGCGCGGGTACGCTCGCTTTCGTCCAGGATCTTCTTGCGAAGACGGATGGACTTAGGCGTCACTTCGCACAATTCATCGTCCTGGATGAATTCCAGAGCCTGTTCCAGGGTGAAGCGAACAGGTGGAACCAGAGCGATGGTTTCGTCTTTGCCCGAAGCACGCATGTTGTCGAGCTTCTTGCCCTTGGTAGGGTTAACGCCCAGGTCGTTGTCACGGCTGTTCAGACCAACGATCTGACCGTTGTAGATTTCCTGGCCATGTTCGACGAACAGCTTGCCACGCGCCTGCAGGGTTTCCAGGGAGTAGGTCAGTGCCTTGCCGGTTTCAACCGAAACCAGAACGCCGTTCTGACGGCCGGACATGTCGCCGGACTTCATCACGTCGTAACGGTCGAAGATCGAGGTCAGGATGCCAGCACCGTTGGTCAGGGTCAGGAACTGGTTACGGAAACCGATCAGACCGCGAGCAGGGATGTTGTATTCCAGACGTACACGGCCCTTGCCATCCGGCACCATGTTGGTCAGGTCGCCTTTACGCAGACCCATCTCTTCCATCACCTTGCCCTGGGATTCTTCCGGCAGGTCGATGGTGACGTTTTCGAACGGTTCGTGCTTCACGCCGTCAACCAGACGGATGATCACTTCCGGACGGCCTACAGCCATTTCGAAGCCTTCGCGACGCATGGTTTCGATCAGTACCGAGAGGTGCAGTTCGCCACGGCCGGAAACCTTGAACTTGTCAGCCGAGTCGCCTTCTTCAACGCGCAGTGCAACGTTGTACAGCAGCTCTTTGTCCAGACGTTCCTTGATGTTGCGGGAAGTCACGAACTTGCCTTCTTTACCGCAGAAAGGCGAGTCGTTTACCTGGAAGGTCATGGAAACGGTTGGCTCGTCGACAGTCAACGGCTTCATCGCTTCAACGGTGTCCGGGTGGCACAGGGTGTCGGAGATGAACAGCGAGTCCATACCGCTGATGCACACGATGTCGCCTGCAGCAGCTTCTTCAACGTCTACACGGTGCAGACCGTGGTGCCCCATCAGCTTCAGGATACGACCGTTACGCTTCTTGCCGTCGGCACCGATAGCGACAACCGGGGTGTTCGGCTTGACGCGACCACGAGCGATACGGCCAACGCCGATAACACCCAGGAAGCTGTTGTAGTCCAGTGCGGAGATTTGCATCTGGAACGGACCTTCACGGTCAACAGCCGGCGCCGGTACGTTGTCGACGATCGACTGGTACAGCGGGGTCATGTCTTCAGCCATTTCGGTGTGGTCCAGACCGGCAATACCGTTCAGGGCCGAGGCGTAGACGACTTTGAAGTCCAGCTGTTCTTCGGTGGCACCCAAGTTGTCGAACAGATCGAAGATCTGGTCCAGAACCCAGTCCGGACGCGCGCCTGGACGGTCAACCTTGTTGATGCACACGATTGGACGCAGGCCGGCTTCGAAAGCCTTCTTGGTCACGAAACGGGTTTGCGGCATAGGGCCGTCTTGAGCGTCAACCAGCAGCAGAACGGAGTCGACCATCGACATTACGCGTTCAACTTCGCCGCCGAAGTCGGCGTGGCCCGGGGTGTCCACGATGTTGATGTGGTAGCCGTTCCAGTTGATGGCGGTGTTTTTCGCCAGAATGGTAATACCGCGCTCTTTTTCCTGGTCGTTGGAGTCCATCACGCGCTCGTCGTTGAGCTCGTTGCGCTCCAGAGTGCCGGATTGACGCAGGAGTTTGTCTACCAGGGTGGTTTTACCATGGTCAACGTGAGCAATGATGGCGATGTTGCGTAGATTTTCGATCACTTGTGTATCTCGATCAGAGGATTCGGTGCGCTGACAAGTCTTGGCAGCGATTTACAGTAGAGTCAGGCCTTGCCGTTACAGCTTGACGGCGGCGTCGGGGGGCCGGTGACGCAAGCCACAGGCAAACAGCCCCGGGCACTTAGCTCGGTCGATAAACGCGCACATTGGCATGCCCCTCACTGAGCAAATGGTGGGCATGCAGGCGACTCATCACGCCTTTGTCGCAATAAAGCAGGTACTGGCGAGTAGGGTCCAGTTCCTTGAAACGAGCGTTCAGTGCATAAAACGGCATCGTTTGTACCTCGATGCCAGCGAGTTCCAGCGGGTCGTCCTCAGCGGCATCCGGGTGACGGATATCGATGATGATCTGACCGGCCAGCGCTTCGCTGACTTCTTCAATTTGCAAATCCTGGCCCAATTCATCGATCACCCGATCGATCGGCACCAGCTTGGCGTTTTCGAGCGCACGCTCGAGTACCGCCATATCGAATTCTTTCTCTTCATGCTCGACGCGATGACGCTTGGCTGCAGTCTTCGGATTGACCGAAATGACGCCGCAGTATTCCGGCATGTGCCGGGCGAAATCGGCGGTGCCAATCTCGTTGGCCAGGTCGATGATGTCCTGCTTGTGGCTGGCAATGAGCGGACGCAAGACCAGCTTGTCGGTCACGCAGTCGATCACGCTCAGGTTCGGCAATGTCTGGCTCGATACCTGGGAGATCGCCTCGCCGGTCACCAGCGCATCAATGTGCAGTCGATCGGCAATTTGGGACGAAGCGCGCAACATCATACGCTTCAATACTACGCCCATATGACTGTTATCGACTTTGCCGAGAATTTCTCCCAGCACTTCCTCGAACGGCACACTGACAAATAACACGCGTTGGGAGCTGCCGTACTTCTTCCAGATGAAATGCGCGACTTCCATGACGCCCAGTTCATGGGCGCGTCCGCCCAGATTGAAGAAGCAGAAATGGGCCATCAGGCCGCGGCGCATGATCTGGTAGGCAGCGACGGTGGAATCGAAACCACCGGACATCAGCACCAGCGTCTGCTCCAGCGCGCCCAGCGGATAACCGCCGATGCCATTGTGCTGGCTGTGGATCACAAACAACCGTTGGTCGCGAACTTCGATGCGGACTTCGATTTGAGGCTTTTTCAGGTCGATTCCGGCGGCACCGCACTGACGGCGCAACTGGCTGCCGACATATTTCTCGATATCGATCGAGCTGAACGGGTGCTTGCCGGCACGCTTGCAACGCACCGAGAAAATTTTCCCGGCTAGCGCATCGCCGTAGTGCTGCTTGCACTTTTCAACGATGTCGTCGAAATCCCCTAGCGGGTACTCGTCGATTTGCAAGAAATGCGCGATGCCCGGCATGCAGCTCAGGCGCTCGCCCATCTCCTTCAAGGCCTTGGGGTCGCTGACGCGGGTTTCCAGCTCGAGGTTGTCCCACACACCGTTCACCACCACGGCCGGGTCCAGGTCGCGGAGCACGGTACGGATGTTTTTGGCCAACTGGCGGATGAAACGCATCCGGACCGGGCGGCTCTTGATGGTGATCTCGGGGAAGACTTTTACGATTAATTTCATGGAAACAGCGCGCGCAGGGCCTGCCGAAAAAGGGGGGCGCGGATTATAGCGGAAATTGCTCAAGGTTTAACCAGTTAATGTGCAGAAGGTTTTGATCGCACCAAAACAGGTCATTTATGGATTTCGACGCTACATTACAGGGCGAGATTTGCCGCTTTTTGAGGCCTTGCATCTTTATAAGCGTGATATTGGGGCAAAAAACCCATGGTGGGGCACTGGCATGCAATTTGCTCCCTTGTGAGGCAGGTTGCCTTGGCAGAGTATTCGCGCCGGCATCACCCACATTCTAAGGGCATCCACTACCAAGCCCGAAGCCACCCGGAGGACACTATGTCGAAGTCGGTTCAACTCATCAAAGATCATGACGTCAAGTGGATTGATCTGCGCTTCACGGACACAAAAGGCACTCAGCATCACGTGACCATGCCGGCTCGCGATGGGCTGGATGAAGCTTTCTTCGAAGAAGGCAAAATGTTCGACGGTTCCTCCATCGCTGGCTGGAAAGGCATCGAAGCTTCCGACATGATCCTGATGCCGGACGACAGCACTGCCGTTCTCGACCCGTTCACCGAAGAGCCGACCCTGATCCTGGTTTGCGACGTGATCGAGCCTTCGACCATGCAAGGCTACGACCGTGACCCACGTGCGATCGCCAAGCGTGCCGAGGAATACCTGAAGTCGACCGGTATCGGTGACACTGTATTCGTGGGTCCGGAGCCTGAATTCTTCATCTTCGACGAAGTGAAGTTCAAGTCCGACATCTCAGGCTCGATGTTCAAAATCTTCTCCGAACAAGGTTCGTGGATGTCCGACCAGGACGTGGAAGGCGGCAACAAAGGCCACCGTCCAGGCGTCAAAGGTGGCTACTTCCCTGTTCCGCCGTTCGACCACGACCACGAAATCCGTACCTCCATGTGCAACGCCATGGAAGAAATGGGCCTGGTCATCGAAGTTCACCACCACGAAGTGGCGACTGCCGGTCAGAACGAAATCGGCGTGAAGTTCAACACCCTGGTGGCCAAGGCTGACGAAGTTCAGACCCTGAAGTACTGCGTACACAACGTGGCTGACGCATACGGCCGCACCGCAACCTTCATGCCTAAGCCTCTGTACGGCGACAACGGTTCGGGTATGCACGTTCACCTGTCCATCGCCAAAGATGGCAAGAATACCTTCGCTGGCGAAGGCTATGCCGGCCTGTCCGATACCGCTCTGTACTTCATCGGCGGCATCATCAAGCACGGTAAGGCTCTGAACGGCTTCACCAACCCGTCGACCAACTCCTACAAGCGTCTGGTCCCAGGTTTCGAAGCACCAGTGATGCTGGCCTACTCGGCTCGCAACCGTTCGGCTTCGATCCGTATTCCTTACGTGTCCAGCCCTCGCGCTCGCCGTATCGAAGCTCGCTTCCCGGATCCGGCAGCTAACCCATACCTGGGCTTCGCTGCACTGTTGATGGCTGGCCTGGACGGCATCCAGAACAAGATCCACCCAGGCGACGCCGCTGACAAAAACCTGTACGACCTGCCGCCTGAAGAGGCGAAAGAGATCCCACAAGTTTGCGGCAGCCTGAAAGAAGCCCTGGAAGAGCTGGACAAAGGTCGTGCGTTCCTGACCAAAGGCGGCGTTTTCAGCGACGACTTCATCGACGCTTACATCGCCCTGAAAAGCGAAGAAGAAATCAAGGTTCGTACCTTCGTACACCCACTGGAATATGAGCTGTACTACAGCTGCTGATCCGGTAGCGCCGCGCTACGCGGCGCGACAAAAAGAGGCCTCCTTCGGGAGGTCTTTTTTTATGGGCAACTTCCGACAATGAAATTGGACATTTCCTCCGACACACACAGCATCGTCCGGCATCAACCCGTTTGAATGGCTCGTAGCCTGTCCACTACCTGCAATCAACGGATGGAATGATGACTACTTTCACGCTCAAGACGCTACTGACCGCTCTCGGTGCCCTCGCCCTTTCAGGCTGCACCACAACACCCCCATCGACAGAAATCGAACGGGAAATCCTGCTTCAAAGCAGCCAGTCGTGGGATAGCACACCTTACATTCGCTACCCGGATACCGCACCTGAGCTGACAGTGCTCAAACTCACGATCCCTGCCAATAGCAAACTTCCCTGGCACACCCATCCGATTCCCAACGCGGCTTATATCCTCTCGGGCGAGCTAACAGTCGAAGACCGGAACAGCGGCCAGACCCGGCGTATCAAACAGGGCGAAGCGCTGGCTGAAATGGTCAATATCACTCATCGTGGAGTTACCGGCGATGCACCGGTAAAACTTATTGTGTTCTATGCTGGGAGCGAGGGTATTCCATTGGCGGAGTAGTCTCTGCCCGACACGGGGAATCCGAATGCGGCCACTGTTATTACTTCTACTATTGTCCTGCATTGCTCCCGTGATGGCCCAAATCTACAAATACATCGATGCCAACGGCAACACCGCCTACAGCGATCAGCCGCCGGAAAGCGTAAAGGCTGAGCCCGTGGAGTTGCCGCCACTCAACAGCGTCGAGCTGCCGCCACCGAACGAGCCTGTAGCGCCTGCGCAACCCGGCAGCCGCGAACCACCCGACAGCGCCTATCCGGTGCTGGAGCTGACCGGCCTGCCGACCGAAGAAGCCTTGCGCGCCAACAACGGCACGTTCACTGTCGGTGTATTGATCCAGCCACGCCTGCAAGACCCTCATCGATTGAGGCTGTTACTGGATGATCAACCCTACGGCCAACCGAGCAACGTCCCGATTCTGCAACTGGTGAATATCGACCGTGGCGAACACCGCCTTGCGGTTCAGGTGATCGATGGGCAAAACGTCGTGCAGCAGAGCCCCACCGTGACCTTTACCGTACAACGGGTGCACAAGCCTTGAGGGGCTGGCTGTTGGTCGCCTGCCTGATCAGCCTGTCGGCAATGGCCGAGGTTTTCACCTACATCGACGCTCAGGGCAATCGGGTCTTCACCGATCAGCCGGGCAACCGTAATGCCAAGCGCGTACCACTGGCGACCAGCAATCGGATGTCGGCCAACCCGAGCGGCGCCGCGCCAGTGACGGCCACGCCAGCCAAGCCACTGTTTCATTACGACATGCTTCGCGTGCTGGTGCCGGAGCCGGATGCCACGATCCGTAGCACGGCAGGTGAATTGATTGTCAGCGTTACCAGCGAACCCGGCCTGCAATCGGGTCATCACTATCGTCTGCTGCTGGATGGCCAGCCCACCGCCGAGCCGGGCCCGAGCCCGGTGTTCGCCCTGAGCAACATCGACCGCGGCAGCCACAACCTGTCGGTGGAAATCCTCGACGAACAGGGCCGCACCCTCGAACGCACGGCCAATCAACCGTTCCACATGCTGCGCATTTCCCTCGCGCAGAGACGTCAGGCCAAACCCTGCGTCCTTACTGACTACGGCCAACGGCCGGAATGCCCTCTCAAAGACAAACCCGAAGAAGAAAAAAGCTTCTTTTGGCGCTGATGCCTGCCATGTAAGGCGCATAACCTGTGGGAGCGTGGGGGGGGGGGGGGGGGGGGGGGGGGGGGGGGGGGGGGGAAAAACCCCGGCGGAAGAGAGGGGGGGCACCCC
>NZ_JACHYG010000005.1:0-83847 GCF_014192635.1 Pseudomonas sp. Tn43 | reverse complement strand
ATCCGGGGGGGGGGGGGCGCGCCCCCCCCCCCCCCCCCCCCCCAACCCCCCCACCCCCCGCCCCCCCCCCCCCCCCCCCCCCCCCCCGCTCCCACAGGATTCTCGTCGCTCAAAGTTGTTCGCCACAGTTCTGTACTTGGCACGGGCTCTTCTGCTTCTTTTACTTCGCTCAAGTTTGCGCACTATATTGGTGCAATAGAGTGCACAGTACTCATCACGCAACCCATTTTGGTTCGAAAATACCCGCAAAAGCTGGCAGAACGCCACGCAAACGAGCGTCAAACGCCTGTTTCAGGCTCTAAACGCTTCTTTTCGGAGCCTTGGTTTGGTTTTTGCATTTTCCCCGTATCGGCGCTTGTTTCTTGCGCGCGCTCCGCTCCAAAAGAGGTCCTGATGACCATTAGCGACGCACTACACCGCTTGCTACTCGACAACCTGACCACCGCAACCATTCTGCTCGACGCCGACCTGCGCCTTGAGTACATGAACCCGGCGGCGGAGATGCTGCTGGCCATCAGCGGCCAGCGAAGCCATGGGCAGTTCATCAGTGAGTTGTTCACCGAATCCACCGAGGCGCTGAATTCCCTGCGCCAGGCAGTCCAGCAGGCGCACCCGTTTACCAAGCGCGAAGCGATGCTTACCGCGCTCACTGGCCAGACCCTGACCGTCGACTACGCCGTGACACCGATCCTGAGCAATGGCGATACGCTGCTGTTGCTGGAGGTTCACCCCCGTGACCGCTTGTTGCGGATCACCAAGGAAGAGGCGCAGCTGTCGAAGCAGGAGACCAGCAAAATGCTGGTACGCGGCCTCGCCCACGAAATCAAGAATCCGCTCGGCGGGATTCGCGGCGCGGCTCAGTTGCTCGCCCGTGAATTGCCGGAAGAAAGCCTGCGCGATTACACCAACGTCATCATTGAAGAAGCCGATCGCCTGCGCAATCTGGTGGATCGCATGCTCGGCTCCAACAAACTGCCGTCATTGGCCATGTGCAATATCCATGAAGTGCTGGAACGCGTGGGTCACTTGGTAGAGGCAGAAAGCCAGGGCTGCATCACTTTGGTGCGTGACTACGACCCAAGCATTCCGGATGTATTGATCGATCGCGAACAAATGATCCAGGCCGTGCTGAACATTGTGCGTAACGCGATGCAGGCCATCAGCAGCCAGAACGAGCTGCGCCTCGGCCGCATCAGCTTGCGTACCCGCGCCATGCGCCAGTTCACCATCGGTCATGTGCGCCATCGCCTGGTGACCAAGATCGAAATCATCGACAACGGCCCGGGAATCCCCGCCGATCTGCAGGAAACCATCTTCTTCCCCATGGTCAGCGGTCGCCCGGACGGTACCGGGCTGGGCCTGGCCATTACCCAGAACATCATCAGCCAGCACCAGGGCCTGATCGAATGTGAAAGCCATCCAGGCCACACCACGTTCTCGATCTTTCTGCCACTGGAACAAGGAGCCACATCGACATGAGCCGTAGTGAAACCGTGTGGATCGTCGATGACGACCGTTCTATCCGTTGGGTCCTGGAAAAAGCCTTGCAGCAGGAAGGCATGACCACGCAAAGCTTCGACAGCGCCGATGGCGTGATGAGCCGCCTGGCGCGCCAGCAGCCGGACGTGATCATCTCCGACATCCGCATGCCGGGCGCCAGCGGCCTGGACCTTCTGGCACGGATTCGGGAACAGCACCCACGACTGCCGGTCATCATCATGACTGCGCACTCCGATCTGGACAGCGCTGTCGCGTCTTATCAGGGCGGCGCTTTCGAGTACCTGCCCAAGCCTTTCGATGTCGACGAAGCCGTCTCGCTGGTCAAGCGCGCCAACCAGCACGCTCAAGAACAGCAAGGCCTGGAAGTCGTCCCGACGCTGACCCGCACCCCGGAAATCATCGGCGAAGCCCCGGCGATGCAGGAAGTGTTTCGCGCCATCGGACGCTTGAGCCACTCCAACATCACCGTGCTGATCAACGGCGAATCGGGCACCGGTAAAGAACTGGTTGCCCACGCGCTGCACCGTCACAGCCCACGGGCGGCTTCGCCGTTCATTGCGCTGAACATGGCGGCGATCCCCAAGGATCTGATGGAGTCCGAGCTGTTTGGCCATGAAAAAGGCGCTTTTACCGGCGCGGCCAACCTGCGTCGCGGGCGTTTTGAGCAGGCTGACGGCGGCACGCTGTTCCTCGATGAAATCGGTGATATGCCAGCGGACACTCAGACGCGTCTGCTGCGGGTATTGGCGGACGGTGAGTTCTACCGTGTCGGCGGTCATGTGCCGGTGAAGGTCGACGTGCGAATCATTGCCGCGACTCACCAGAACCTGGAAACCCTGGTGCATGCCGGAAAATTCCGTGAGGACTTGTTCCATCGCCTCAACGTGATCCGCATCCATATTCCACGGCTGTCGGACCGTCGTGAAGACATCCCGACCCTGGCCAAGCATTTCCTCAGCCGTGCCGCCCAAGAACTGGCGGTGGAACCGAAGCTGCTCAAAAGCGAAACCGAGGAATACCTGAAGAACCTGCCATGGCCCGGCAACGTGCGTCAGCTGGAGAACACCTGCCGCTGGATCACGGTGATGGCTTCGGGTCGCGAAGTGCACATCAGCGATTTGCCGCCAGAGCTGCTGAGCCTGCCGCAGGATTCCGCACCGGTGACCAATTGGGAGCAAGCGCTACGTCAATGGGCCGATCAGGCGTTGGCTCGCGGTCAATCGAGCCTGCTCGACAGCGCCGTTCCGGCTTTCGAGCGGATCATGATCGAGACGGCCCTCAAACACACCGCCGGCCGCCGCCGCGACGCTGCCGTTTTGCTGGGCTGGGGCCGCAATACCTTGACGCGCAAGATCAAGGAATTGGGGATGAAGGTGGATGGTGGGGATGATGATGAGGGAGATGAGGGTTAATCCCCCCACCTGATCGTTCCCACGCTCTGCGTGGGAATGCCTCAATGGACGCTCTGCGTCCGCTTCGGCAGGGGGACGCGGAGCGTCCCGGTCTGCATTCCCACGCAGAGCATGGGAACGATCACCACCACCCTTCCGTGCACCGCGTCAATGCATCGTGAACCGCAATCGCGCACGGCAACCGATCTGAAATCCCGCTTGCGTTCGCAATCGAACCCCTCTCGCAGAAACAAGAAAGCCCCGGAATACGGGGCTTTCGACGTTTCAGCACAACATTCTGTTTCAACTTGTTAAAACCTGGCACGCCCCCTGCATTAGTCCAATCAGTGATTTGATTCACTACCCAGTTTCGGGGGCCTTGGTACAGGCAGGCCGGGGATTCCCCTCTTTACATCCGGGCTCCTAACGCAATCGCGACGAGCCCATCCCGTTTTGGGGTCCTTGGTACAGGCAGGCCGGGGATTCCCTCTTTACACCGGGCTTACGACGCCATGCGCGAAGCCCTCCCGTTTTGGGAACCTTGGTACAGGCAGGCCGGGGATTCCCTCTTTTATTGCTCCCGGAGATGGATCTCCAGCCGCCAGCGGTCATCGACCTCGCTACCGGCCCACTCGCCCTGCAGCGGACGGGCCGCCACCACCGTCAGCAACAATCCCCCGTCACTCAATCGCGTTCGCCAGTTCACGTCTCTGCCGTTGAGCTTGAGCTGACCTTTCTGCGCCTTACCTTCAGCCTTGAATAACAGCGCCACGCTGCCGTCGACTATCTCGCCGTGGGTTTCCGGTTCGTTGTTGAACCACACCACCAGCCCATCGCTTGTCACCTCGACTTGCTCTAATACGCTGGGGTCGGGCGCGGTCAGGCGACCGATCATCAGCCCCACCATCACCCCGACAATCGCCAGCGAAGCCATTACCCTTGGGAATAGTTTCGAACGAGGGTCCTTTGGCGGCGTAGAATACCCGTCATCTTTACCTTCGGAGCCGTGCATGTTTCACGTCATCCTTTTCCAACCAGAAATTCCGCCGAATACCGGCAACGTTATCAGGCTGTGCGCCAACAGTGGCTGCCACCTGCATTTGATCGAACCGCTGGGCTTCGAGATGGACGACAAGCGTCTGCGCCGGGCCGGCCTCGATTACCATGAGTATGCCACCCTGCAGCGTCACGCAGACCTGGCCAGCTGTCTGGAAAGCCTCGGCCATCCTCGGCTGTTCGCTTTTACCACCAAGGGCTCGCGGCCATTTCATGACGCCAGCTTCGCCGAGGGCGATGCCTTCCTGTTCGGCCCGGAAAGTCGTGGCTTGCCGGCGGAAGTGCTCGAGGCCCTGCCCGGCGAACAACGCCTGCGGCTGCCCATGCGCGAAGGCTGCCGCAGCCTGAACCTGTCCAACACCGTGGCCGTCGCCGTTTACGAAGGCTGGCGCCAGCTCGGGTTCAAGTAAGCCCACGTCTGATCGTTCCCACGCTCTGCGTGGGAATGCCTCAAGGAACGCTCCGCGTTCCAGCAGCACCACTGGCGTCGAGCCTGGCACCCGTGTGACGCGCAGCGTCACGGGCTGCATTCCCACGCAGAGCGTGGAACGATCATCTCCCGCCCATGAAAAAAGCGCCTGTTACGGCGCTTTTTTCATTACTGCATCGACGCTTACTGAACGGTCGGTGTCTCGCCAGCCGCCTGCATGCGTTGCAGTTCTTGTGCGTAGAGTGCGTCGAAGTTCACCGGGGCCAGCATCAGGGCCGGGAACGAGCCGCGGGTCACCAGGCTGTCCAGGGTCTCGCGAGCGTACGGGAACAGGATGTTCGGGCAGAACGCGCCGAGGGTGTGGCTCATCGAAGCATCGTCCAGGTTCTTGATCAGGAAGATCCCGGCCTGTTGAACTTCAGCGATGAACGCCACTTCTTCACCGTTTTTCACGGTGACCGACAGGGTCAGCACGACTTCGTGGAAGTCGCCTTCCAGAGCCTTCTGGCGAGTGTTCAGATCCAGACCGACACTCGGCTCCCACTGCTGGCGAAAGATCGCCGGGCTTTTCGGGGCTTCGAAGGACAAATCGCGTACGTAGATGCGCTGCAAGGAGAATTGCGGTGCGGTTTCTTCTTCGCTAGCTGCAGTGTTCTGTTGGTCAGTCATCTCAGATCCTTTCTGATCTCGGGTCTTGTAGGGTTGGCTATTTCAAGTAAGGCAGTCAGGCCTGGAGCAAGGCGTCGAGCTTGCCGGCGCGCTCCAGGGCAAACAAATCATCACAGCCGCCAACGTGGGTGTTGCCGATCCAGATCTGCGGCACGGACGTTCGTCCGGCTTTCTGAGCCATCGCGGCACGCACCTGCGGCTTGCCATCGACCTTGATCTCTTCGAAGGCTACGCCTTTGTTCTCGAGCAGGTATTTGGCTCGCGAGCAATAAGGGCAGTAATCGCTGGAATAGACGACGACGTGGTTCATTTCATTTCACCAGCGGCAGATTGTCGGCTTTCCAGCTGGAAATACCACCGGACAGTTTGGCGGCGGTGAAGCCGGCTTTCATCAATTCGCGGGCATGGGTGCCGGCAGTCTGGCCCATGGCGTCGACCAGGATAATGGTCTTGGCCTTGTGTTTTTCCAGTTCGCCGACGCGAGCGGTCAGTTTGTCGTGAGGAATGTTCAACGCGCCAACAATGTGACCAGCGGTGAAATCCTTGGTCGAACGGATGTCGATCACCACGCCTGCATCCTTGTTGACCAGCCCGGTCAGTTCACCGGTGCTCAGGCTGCGGCCGCCGCCTTGCATCTGATAAGCGATCAGCAACGCCAGCAGTACAACGAAGAGACCGACGAGCAGATAGTGGTTAGTGGCGAATTGAATCAGGTTAGCAACCATCGAAGGAGGTTCCAGGGCGTTAAAATGTCGGCCAGTATACACAGCCCCTAGAGTGGGCCAAACCCCGTCTGGCGGTGACGTGGATTGAACTTGGCTTTAAACTGCCACTCCCTTTTCCATCGCCTCTTTTAATTCAGCCACGAGTGGATTCCATGACTACCACGCCTAAACCTTTGGTCCTGATTATTCTCGACGGCTTCGGTCACAGTGAGAGCCCTGAATCCAACGCCATTTATGCCGCGAAGAAGCCCGTACTGGACCGCTTGTGGGCAACCGTGCCGAACGGTTTGATCTCGGGCAGCGGCATGGACGTCGGTTTGCCAGACGGCCAGATGGGCAATTCCGAAGTCGGTCACATGAACCTCGGCGCCGGCCGCGTGGTGTACCAGGACTTCACCCGCGTGACCAAAGCGATCCGCGACGGCGAGTTCTTCGAGAACCCGACCATCTGCGCCGCGGTGGATAAAGCCGTTGCTGCCGGCAAAGCCGTGCACTTCATGGGCCTGTTGTCCGATGGCGGCGTTCACAGCCATCAGGATCACCTGGTCGCCATGGCTGAACTGGCCTTCAAGCGCGGCGCTGAAAAAATCTACCTGCACGCCTTCCTCGACGGTCGCGATACACCGCCGAAAAGCGCGGAATCGTCCATCGAGCTGCTGGACGCGACTTTCCAGGCACTCGGCAAAGGCCGGATCGCCAGCATCATTGGCCGTTACTACGCCATGGACCGCGACAACCGCTGGGATCGCGTGTCCCAGGCTTACAACCTGATTGTCGATGGCGCCAGCGAATTCAACGCCGCCACCGCACAGGAAGGCCTGCAAGCCGCTTACGAGCGTGGTGAAAGCGACGAATTCGTCAAAGCCACCAGCATCGGTGAGCCGGTGAAAGTCGAAGACGGCGACGCCGTAGTCTTCATGAACTTCCGCGCCGACCGTGCCCGCGAACTGACCCGCGTGTTCGTCGAAGACGATTTCAAGGAATTCGAACGCGCTCGCCAGCCTAAACTGGCCGGTTTCGTCATGCTGACCCAATACGCCGCCAGCATCCCCGCGCCGTCGGCCTTCGCCGCGGGCAGCCTGGATAACGTGCTGGGCGATTACCTGGCAAAAAATGGCAAGACGCAGCTGCGCATCGCCGAAACCGAAAAGTACGCTCACGTGACGTTCTTCTTCTCTGGCGGTCGCGAAGAACCGTTCCCGGGCGAAGAACGCATCCTGGTCCCGTCGCCGAAAGTCGCCACCTATGACTTGCAGCCGGAGATGAGCGCCCCGGAAGTCACCGACCGCATCGTCGACGCCATCGAAAACCAGCGTTACGACGTGATCGTGGTCAACTACGCCAACGGCGACATGGTCGGCCATAGCGGTGTATTCGACGCGGCAGTCAAAGCGGTCGAATGCCTGGACCTGTGCGTCGGTCGCATCGTCGATGCGTTGGAAAAAGTCGGCGGCGAAGCCCTGATTACCGCCGACCATGGCAACGTCGAGCAAATGTCTGATGAAACCACTGGTCAGGCGCACACCGCGCATACCACCGAGCCGGTGCCGTTCATCTATGTTGGCAAGCGTGACTTCAAGGTCCGCGACGGCGGTGTACTGGCGGATGTCGCGCCGACCATGCTGATGTTGCTGGGGCTGGAAAAACCAGCGGAAATGACTGGCACTTCGATTCTGGTCTGATCAGATCCATCTGACGACGCCATACCTGTGGGAGCCTGTGTGGCGAGGGGGCTTGCCCCCGTTCGGCTGCGTAGCAGTCGTAAAACCATTGCATGCGGTGTATCTGATGCACCGCGATTGCAGATTTGGGGGCCGCTTCGCGACCCAACGGGGGCAAGCCCCCTCGCCACACAAGCTCGCTCCCACATTGGTTTTCGGTGTTTTTCTGTCCAGTTATCACACAGCCCCAATTGGGCGTTTTTTTTGCTGCGCTTGGCGGGCATACTAGGCCGTCCCTTTCCCTGGTGTCGCCCGCCTCTATGCTTCGCGTCCTGATAGCCCTTGCCCTGACTTGCCTGCTTCAACCGGCCTTCGCCGACGAGCGCACGCAAACCCAACAACAGTTGGACGCCACGCGTCAGGACATTGCCGAGCTGAAAAAATTGCTGGGTAAACTCCAGGAAGAAAAATCCGGGGTGCAGAAAGACCTCAAGGGCACCGAAACCGAGATGGGCAAGCTCGAGAAGCAGGTCGAAGCCCTGCAAAAAGAGCTGCAGAAAAGCGAATCCGAGCTGCAGCGACTCGATGCCGAGAAAAAAAAACTCCAGAGCGCGCGCATTGAACAGCAGCGACTGATCGCCATCCAGGCCCGCGCGGCCTATCAGAATGGGCGTCAGGAATACCTCAAGCTGCTGCTCAACCAGCAGAACCCGGAAAAATTCGCGCGCACCCTCACCTATTACGATTATCTGAGCCAGGCCCGCCTGGAGCAGCTGAAGAATTTCAACGAAACCCTGCGCCAACTGGCCAATGTCGAAAAAGACATCGCCATGCAGCAGGCGCAACTGCTGGTACAGAAAAGCAGCCTCGACAGCCAGCGCGACGAACTGGACAAGGTCCGCAAGGAGCGCCAGCAAGTCCTGGCCAAACTCAGCCAAGACATGAAGGCCCGCGATCAGAAACTGGCGGCGCGCGAGCAGGATCAGGCGGATCTGTCTAAAGTCCTTAAAACCATTGAAGAAACCCTGGCTCGTCAGGCCCGAGAGGCAGAGGAGGCGCGGCAAAAAGCGCTGATCGCCCAGCAGGAAGCGGAAAAAAAGCGTTTACGTGAGGCTCAGGCTGAAGCAGATGCTACTGACGCCCCACGCAAAACCGTTAAATCAACACCCGGCGCATTGGTTTCCAGTTCAGGCGAAACCTTTGGCGGCCCCTTTGCTTCCACCCGCGGCAAACTTCCATGGCCGGTTGATGGTCGACTGCTGGCGCGCTTCGGTGAAAGCCGTGGCGACGATGCCCGAACCAAATGGGACGGCGTAATGATCAGTGCCTCCGCCGGCAGCCAGGTGCATGCCGTTCACGGTGGCCGCGTGGTGTTTGCCGATTGGTTGCGAGGCGCCGGGTTGCTGGTGATCCTCGACCATGGCAACGGTTTCTTGAGTCTTTATGGTCACAACCAGACGCTGCTCAAATCGGCGGGTGACGTGGTAAAAGCCGGTGAGTCCATCTCCACTGTCGGTAACAGTGGCGGACAGGACACTCCAGCACTGTATTTCGCTATTCGTCAGCAGGGTCACCCAAGTGATCCGGCGCAATGGTGTCGCGCGCAAGGATAGGCGTTGAGTCACCTACATTAGGAGTTCGTTCGACATGCTGTATTTGTCTCGCCTTACCTCGCTGGCCCTGACGATCGCCTTGGTGATCGGTGCGCCGTTGGCGTTTGCCGCTGAGCCTGCCCCGGCGATCGCACCTGCAGGCACTGCTGCGACCACCAAGGCGCCATTGCCGCTGGACGAGTTGCGCACCTTTGCTGAAGTCATGGACCGGATCAAGGCAGCCTATGTAGAACCGGTGGACGACAAGACCCTGCTGGAAAACGCCATCAAAGGCATGCTCAGCAACCTCGACCCGCACTCCGCCTACCTTGGCCCGGAAGATTTCGCTGAGTTGCAGGAAAGCACCAGCGGCGAATTCGGCGGCCTGGGTATCGAAGTTGGCGCCGAAGACGGTTTCATCAAAGTGGTTTCGCCCATCGATGACACCCCGGCCTCCAAGGCGGGCATTCAGGCTGGCGACTTCATCGTCAAGATCAACGGCCAGCCGACTCGCGGCCAGAGCATGACCGAGGCCATCGACAAGATGCGCGGCAAGATCGGCCAGAAGATCACCCTGACCCTGGTACGCGACGGCGGTGCGCCGTTCGATGTGACCCTGGTCCGCGCCATCATTCAAGTGAAGAGCGTCAAGAGCCAGTTGCTGGAATCCGGCTATGGCTACATCCGCATCACCCAGTTCCAGGTCAAGACCGGCGAAGAGGTCTCCAAGGCCCTGGCCAAGCTGCGCAAAGACAACGGCAAGAAACTCAGCGGTATCATCCTCGACCTGCGTAACAACCCGGGCGGCGTGCTGCAATCGGCGGTGGAAGTGGTCGACCATTTCATCACCAAAGGCCTGATCGTCTACACCAAGGGCCGTATCGCCAACTCCGAGTTGCGCTTCTCCGCCACCGGCAAGGACGAAAGCGAAGCCGTGCCAATGGTCGTGCTGATCAACGGCGGCAGCGCCTCGGCCTCGGAAATTGTTGCCGGCGCCCTGCAAGATCAGAAACGCGCCGTGGTCATGGGCACCGCCAGTTTTGGCAAAGGCTCGGTGCAGACTGTGTTGCCGCTGAACAACGAGCGCGCACTGAAAATCACCACGGCGCTGTATTACACGCCGAACGGCCGCTCGATTCAGGCTCAGGGCATCGTCCCGGACATCGAAGTGCGCAGGGCCAAGATCACCAACGAGCAGGACGGTGAATACTTCAAAGAGGCCGATCTGCAAGGTCACCTGGGCAATGGCAACGGCGGCGCCGATAAACCGACCGGTTCCGGTGGCAAGCCCAAGGCCATGCCGCAGGATGACGATTACCAGTTGGCCCAGGCCCTGAGCCTGCTCAAAGGACTGAGCATCACGTCTGGCCGCTGAGGTGCGTCTGCGGTTGCTCTTCGGCCTGCTGTGTTGTCTGGCGGGCGTCGTTTACGCGGCGCCTGCCACGACGGCGGCCACACCGGCGAAGGTTTATCTGAGCCTGATCATCGATGACCTGGGGCAAAACCTGCCTCAGGATCGCCGCGTGCTGGCGCTGCCCGGCCCGGTCACCGCGGCAATCATGCCCGACACCCCCCACGCCGCCGAGGTCGCCCGCCAAGCCCATCGTGCCGGCAAGATCGTCATGCTGCACATGCCCATGGCCCCGGCCACCGGGCCGTTCGCCTGGCATCCCGAGTTGCCCATCGAAGAACTCGAGAGACGCTTGAACGCGGCGTTCAAGGCTGTGCCATATACCGCGGGTATCAACAACCACATGGGCAGCCGCATGACCGCCCAGCAACCGGCCATGGCCTGGCTGATGGCCGACTTGCAGCGTCGACACAAGTTCTTCGTCGACAGCCGCACCAGTGCACAAACCGTGGCCGCCGCCGAGGCGCAGAAAATCGGTTTGGCGAGCGTTTCGCGGGATGTGTTCCTCGATGACGAACCCACTGAAGCCGCGATTTTCACTCAGCTACAAACGGCTATCAGCCTGGCGCGCAAGCAGGGTTCTGCGGTGATGATCGGGCATCCGTACCCGCAGACATTGGCGGTGCTTGAACGAGAATTGCCCAAGCTCAAGGCTCAGGGCATCGACTGGATCGATATTCAGCAAATGATCAGCGTGCGCGGCAATCGCGCGACGGCGGCACATGGCAAGGATGGGGTTTACCGCTAATTTGCTACACCACAACATCAAGCGAGCCTGCACGCGATGGCGGTGTATCAGGCAACATTGATGCCGACGGGTACGCCCTCATTGCGAGCGGGTGCGCTTCAACATTGGCACAAGGTTGGGCATGGAACGCTACAAATAACGCGACATGATCTCGTCCACCCAGCCTTCCTTGCGCAATTGATCCAGCGCGGCTTGCAGCTTGGCGACAGTTTCGTCCGGTACGTCTTTGTTCAGCGCCAGGTAGAGCTCGGTGCTGTTGAAGCGCAGCACGGTCTTGAGCCCGTTCACGCCTTCCTGGCGCGCCAGGTAGCGGCCTGCCGGGTCACCGGTGGCCCACAGATCGATCTGGCCGTTGACGAGTTTTTTCGCGTTGTCTTGATCCCGCAGCACAACAACCGGTTTCAATCCTTGCTTGGCCAGCGTCTCGGCAATTGCATCGCCCTTGTAGGCGCCGATCTTGTACTTGCGCGCCTGCTCCAGCGACTCGAGGGTGATCTTGCTATCGGCCTTGGCCAGCATGATCCAGTCATCCGGGCCAATAGGGCCGACCCATTTGAAGAGCTTCTCGCGGTCCGGTAACCGCGCCATCACGAACACGCCATAACCGGGTTTTTCCAGGGCGAGTTTGTAGATTCGCTCCCAAGGGAAACGCAGCGTCAGGCTGTAGGTGATGTTGGCGCGCTTGAACATCTCACGGACGATGTCCACGGCGATGCCATTGATGTTCTCGTCCTGAGCGAAGTTCTTGCCATTTTTCGCCATGTTGTACGGCGGGAAGTTTTCCGTCAGCAACACCAGGCCGGGACCGGGGTTTTCGTCGGCGCGAACGCCGTTGATGAACAACAGAGAAGCGCTGGCGAGGACAAGAAGAAGACGTTTAAACATGTCGGGCTACCGGAATCCATGGCGTGCCCAAGAGTGCCTTGAGCCCGCCATGCTGTCCACTGGCCTGTTTAACGCATCACAATGCCGCGATGAGCCATGTAGGCCTTGGCTTCCTGCACGGTGTATTCGCCGAAGTGGAAAATACTCGCCGCCAACACCGCGCTGGCATGGCCTTCGAGGATGCCGTCGGCCAAGTGCTGCAAATTGCCGACACCGCCGGATGCGATCACCGGAATCCCCAGCGCATCGCTGATGGCGCGGGTAACGCCCAGGTCGAAGCCGTTTTTCATACCGTCCTGGTCCATGCTGGTCAGCAGGATTTCGCCGGCACCCAGGCCTTCCATTTTCTTCGCCCACTCAACGGCGTCCAGGCCGGTTGGCTTGCGACCGCCATGGGTGAAAATTTCCCAGCGCGGGGTTTCGCCCGGACCGGATACTTTCTTCGCGTCGATGGCGACCACGATGCACTGCGAACCAAAATGCTGAGCCGCTTCGCCGACGAATTCCGGGTTGAACACTGCTGCGGTGTTGATCGAGACCTTGTCCGCACCGGCATTGAGCAAGTTGCGGATGTCTTGCACGGTGCGCACGCCGCCGCCGACGGTCAGCGGGATGAACACCTGGCTGGCCATGCGTTCGACGGTGTGCAGCGTGGTGTCGCGACCATCAACGCTGGCGGTGATGTCGAGAAAGGTAATCTCGTCGGCACCTTGCTCATCGTAACGACGGGCAATTTCCACCGGGTCGCCGGCGTCGCGAATATTCTCGAACTTGACGCCCTTGACCACCCGGCCGTTATCCACGTCCAGGCAAGGGATGATGCGTTTGGCCAGAGCCATGGGCTTAATCTCCGATTAAGAGTTGCAAGCTTCAAGCTACAAGTTGCAAGTAAAGCGGATCGCGGTCGCGCTTTTAACTTGCGGCTTGCAGCTTACAGCTTGGAGCTGGCCGCGTAGTTATCACAGAAAGCCTGAGCTTCTGCCACATCAAGCGTACCCTCATAAATCGCCCGGCCCGTGATGGCGCCGATGATGCCTGGCGCCTTGGCGTCGAGCAGCGACTTGATGTCACCCAGATTGTGGATACCGCCGGAAGCGATCACCGGGATCTTCGTCGCCGCGGCCAAAGCGGCGGTGTACGAAACGTTGCAGCCCTGCATCATGCCGTCTTTGGCGATGTCGGTATAAACGATTGCGGACACACCGTCGGCTTCGAATTGCCTGGCCAGGTCGATCACCTGAACGGTGCTGATTTCTGCCCAGCCGTCAGTGGCGACAAAACCGTCTTTGGCATCCAGACCGACGATCACTTTGCCCGGAAACGCGCGGCAGGCTTGCGCAACGAAAGCCGGATCTTTCACGGCTTTGGTGCCGATGATCACGTAGCTCACGCCCGCTTTGACGTAGTGTTCAATGGTTTCCAGCGAGCGGATACCGCCGCCGATCTGAATCGGCAGGTTCGGGTAGCGCTTGGCGATGGCGGTGACCACTTCGCCGTTGACCGGCTGGCCTTCGAAAGCACCGTTCAGGTCGACCAGATGCAGACGGCGGCAACCGCCTTCCACCCATTTGGCAGCCATGCTCACCGGGTCATCGGAGAACACCGTGGAATCTTCCATGCGGCCCTGGCGCAGACGAACACAGGCTCCGTCTTTAAGATCGATAGCGGGAATAATTAGCATGCTTTTCCTTCGTCAAAGAGCGGCAAGCTGCAAGCTACAAGCTGCAAGCGAGCGGTGTACCAATTCTTGCAGCTTGAAGCTTGCGGCTTGAAGCTGCCCCTATTCTTTCTCGAGCGCCCACAGGTCGCTTTCGATGCTTTCGAACCTCTCTTTGAGGTGCGTCTGCACATCGAAAATCGCCCTGTTGTAATAGTGCGGGGCAATTTCGCGGGTAAACAGCTCAAGGATTTCAGCCGCTTCGAACGAACCCAGGTCCAGCTCGAAGCGGTCTTCCATGAAGCGTTTGATCTTGTGATTGGCCTCGTTCTCCTGTTCGGGAGTGAGGCTCAGGATCGGCGGCTTCTTCTTGACGGCCATTTACCAGCGACCATCCCACGCAGCGAAGTTCTGCAGCAATTGCAGGCCATGGGTATGGCTCTTCTCCGGGTGGAACTGCACGGCGAAACGTGAGCCATCGGCCAGCGCTGCGGCGAAATCGACACCGTAGTGACCGCTACCCACCACCTGCCGCGCATTGCCGGCAGCGATGTAGTAGCTGTGCACGAAGTAGAAACGCGCCAGGTCCGGAATGTTGTGCCACAGCGGGTGAATCACCGTCTGTTTCACTTCGTTCCAGCCCATGTGCGGCACTTTCAAGTGTTCACCGTCTTCGTGCAAATCCTTGCCGAAGAACTTCACCTGGCCCGGAAACAGGCCGATGCAGTCCACGCCATCATTCTCTTCGCTGCTGTCGAGCAAGGCTTGCATGCCCACGCAGATGCCAAGGAACGGACGGTCCTGGCTGACTTCACGCACCAGCGAATCGAAGCCCAGGCGACGGATCTCCGCCATGCAATCGCGAATCGCGCCAACACCGGGAAATACCACCCGGTCGGCTTCGCGGATCACATCGGCATCGCTGGTGATCAGCACCTTGCCGGCACCGACGTGCTCGAGGGCCTTGGCCACCGAGTGCAGATTGCCCATGCCGTAATCGATAACCGCGACCGTCTGCATTACAGAACGCCTTTGGTCGACGGCATCTGACCGGCCATGCGGTCATCCAGCTCCACGGCCATGCGCAGGGCGCGGCCGAAAGCCTTGAACACGGTTTCGATCTGGTGGTGGGTGTTGTGCCCACGCAGATTGTCGATGTGCAGGGTGACGTTGGCGTGGTTGACGAAGCCCTGGAAAAACTCCTGGAACAGGTCAACGTCGAAGCCGCCGACGGTCGCGCGGGTATAAGGAACATGCATCTGCAGGCCAGGACGGCCGGAGAAGTCGATCACCACACGCGACAGCGCTTCATCGAGCGGCACATAGGCGTGGCCATAGCGACGGATGCCTTTCTTGTCGCCGATGGCTTTGGTGAAGGCTTGACCCAGAGTGATACCGACGTCTTCCACCGTGTGGTGGTCGTCGATATGCAGGTCGCCCTTGCTGACAATATCCAGGTCGATCAGCCCGTGACGGGCGATCTGGTCCAGCATGTGCTCAAGAAAAGGTACACCGATATCGAATCGGGCCTTTCCGGTGCCATCCAGGTTGATCGAGGCTTTGATCTGGGTTTCCAGAGTGTCGCGCTCGACAGACGCCATACGTTCGGCCATCACCAGCTCCGCAAAAATCATTGGGGCGAAAAAGGCAGCCATTATAGGGTCGCGGGCGCTAAACAGAAACACGAGAGGTGATATCACTGACGGAGTGAATCCCCTGCTGTCGGGGATATACTTGTAAAGACATGTAGGAGCGAGGCTTGCCCGCGAAGGCGATATACCAGACAGACCGCATTATCGTTCTTCGCGAGCAAGCTTCGCTCCTACAGGGATTGCAGCGCGCCCGAGATCTCGGGCGCGAGGTTATTAATGGAACAACACCGCCGTCTTCTGCAGCGTCACCCAAACACCCCACGCCAACGGAATCCCCACCACCAGCCATGCCGCCACCGCCAATGGCTTGGTGCCCGCATCCGCTTTCCACTCCAGCACGGTGCTGGCGTCAGCACCTTTGTCATGGCCCAGCGCCTGTTCGGCCGCCAGTTCAGCGTCGGTCATGAAGTACTTGTCGGCCACCGGGCGCACCAGCAGATTGCAGATGAAACCCAGCACCAGCAGGCCCGCAAGGATGTACAGGGTGATGTCGTAAGCCGCAGCGCGCTCAACGCCCAGGCTCAGCTGATATTCACGCAGGTAGTTCACCAACACCGGCCCCAACACACCGGCCGCCGCCCACGCTGTCAGCAAACGACCGTGGATCGCACCGACCATTTGCGTTCCGAACAGGTCCGCCAGGTACGCTGGCACCGTCGCAAAACCGCCGCCGTACATCGACAGGATGATGCAGAACGCCGCCACGAACAGCGCGACGTTGCCCAGATGACCGAGGTTCGGGATCAGCGCGTACAGCGCGAAACCGAGGGCGAAGAACACGAAATAAGTATTTTTACGACCCAGGTAATCCGAGAACGAAGCCCAGAAGAACCGGCCACCAATGTTGAACAGGCTCAGCAAACCGGTGAAACCGGCCGCAATCGCTGCGATCGAGGCCAGTTGCCCGGCGTCCAGCTGACCAAACGTCTGGTCGGTGCCCAGCAATTTACCGGCGAAGACTTCCTGCAACAGCGGCGAAGCCATGCCGAGGATGCCGATACCCGCCGAAACGTTCAGGCACAGCACCAGCCACACCAGACGAAATTGCGGGGTTTTCCACGCCACATTCACATGGACATGACGGTGGGTGATCATCGAGTTCGAAGCTTTTTTCGCCGGCGCAGTCCAGCCTTCAGGCTTCCACCCGGTTGGCGGAACGCGGTAAGACAGCGCGCCACCGATCATGAACACGAAATAAATCGCGGCCATTAGCAGGAAGCTCTGCCATACGCCCACGCTGGTTGGCGAAGCGAAGTGCCCCATCAACGCCGCAGCCAGGGGAGCGCCAACCATCGCGCCACCACCGAAGCCCATGATCGCCATGCCGGTCGCCATGCCACGCTTGTCCGGGAACCACTTGATCAGGGTCGAGACCGGCGAGATGTAACCCAGGCCCAGGCCGATACCGCCAATGACCCCGGAGCCGATCCACATCAGCCAGATCTGGTGGGTATAGACCCCCAGCGCCGAAATCAGCAGACCGCCACACCAGCACAATGCCGACACCACACCGGCCTTGCGTGGCCCTGCGTGTTCCAGCCAGCCGCCCCAGATCGCAGCCGAGCAGCCGAGAAAGATGAAGAACAGGGTGTAGATCCAGCCGAGCATCGAAATCGGCCAGTCGCATTGAGACGAAAAGACCTGTGCGATGAAGCTCATGTCCGGCGCGCAAGTCACAGCCTTGGTGACGCCCAGGGCTTTGGACAGCGGCAGCCAGAACACCGAAAAACCATAGGCCATGCCAATGCACAGGTGGATGGCCAGTGCGGCGGGTGGTACCAGCCAACGGTTGAATCCGGGCCTGGCGATGATGCGCTCCTTGGACAGGAACGCGGGCTGGTCGGCAAAGCCGTCCGCCGTGATGCTCGTAGTCATGGTGTTTCCCCCAATTATTAGTATTGTTCGCCAGCCGTTCTTCACCCCCGGCCTTAATGCACGCAGGCATGACTTTTTTTAGGTGAAGCTCCATTCTGGTGCGACATCGCGTCGCAGAAGGGGCAGACGAACGGGCAGAGGTTACCATTTGCAGGTGACAGAAAAACCAAAGTGATATCACCTTTTTCGATGTCGTCTGTTCTCGTACAACCGCAAAAAATAGGTTTCACGCGGATTAACTTTTCAAAGGAAGCGCCATGCCGATCGTTGTCGAGCTGCTGAACGAAGCCACTTATCAGGATCAGCAAGATCTGCAGAAAATCTATCGCGATGCTCCGCACTGGCTGTTTGCACCTTTCACAGGGGATAGGCAGTTGATCGAAGACTGCCTGCGCGACGGTTCGCTGATCGCCGGACGCTTCAACGATCGGCTGCTGGGTGCGGCACGCTTGCAACGGCACCAGGATGTCTGGCATCTGTCCCATTTATGCGTACGAAAAATCACCCGTCGTCGGGGGGTTGCAGAACGCCTGGTGAGCGAGGCGCAAAAAATGGCCTCGACATCGGGCGCAACATTGCGGCTGTTGGCGCCTGCCGGGCACCTCGAAGCTCAAGCGCTGGCGGCTAAGCTGAAGGTAGCGCTGGATGAGCTGCCGAGATGATCGCTGACCGGTCGGCCACTTCGCAGCGCTATACTCCCCGGCTAAATTTCGAATTCGACTAATACAAGGACTCGCCCATGAAAGCGTTCGGCAAAATCCTGGGTCTGGTACTTCTCGGGCTGTTGCTGATCATTGTGGCGCTGGGCTTTGCCCTGACCCACCTCTTCGATCCCAACGACTATAAAGACGAGATTCGCCAGATTGCCCGCGACAAGGCCCACATCGAGCTGACGCTCAATGGCGATATCGGCTGGAGCCTGTTTCCCTGGCTGGGCCTGGAATTGCACGAAGCCAGCGTTGCGACCCTGGCCAAGCCTGCGGAACCGTTCGCCGACTTGCAGATGCTCGGCCTGTCGGTCCGGGTGATTCCGTTGCTGCGCCGCGAAGTGCAGATGAGCGATGTGCGCGTCGAAGGTCTGAACCTGCGCCTCAACCGCGACAAGGATGGCCACGGCAATTGGGAAGACATCGGCAAGGCCCCGGCCTCTGCCTCCCCGAACACTTCGGCCACGCCACCCGCCGCGGCCGGCGAACCTGCGCCAGCGACTACCGCTCAGGCAGAAAAACCGGCCCAGCCGATCCGCCTGGACATCGACAGCCTGACCGTCAACAACGCCCGCGTTGAATACCGAGACGAAAGAACCGGCAAGCAGTTCAGCGCCGAAAGCATCCAGCTGAGCACTGGCCCGGTTCATGACTCGACCAACATCCCGGTCAAGCTCACCGCGTTTCTGGGTACCAACCAACCGGTTCTGCGGGTACGGACCGAGCTGGCCGGCGAGTTGCGTTTCGAGCGTGCGCTGCAGCGCTACAAATTCGAAGACATGAAACTGTCCGGCGAAGTCGCTGGCGATCCATTGCAAGGCAAGACCATGACCTTCGCCGCTCAAGGTCAATTGCTGCTGGACAGGGCCGCTAACGTCGCCGAATGGACCGGCATCAAAATCTCCGCCAACCAGCTGCGCGCCTTGGGTGAATTGAAGGCCAACGACCTGGACAAGACTCCGCAAATCAGCGGCGGCTTGTCGATTGCTCAATTCGATCTGGCGAAATTTATCGACAGCATCGGCCAGAAACTCCCGCCGATGGCCGAAGGCAGCCTGAGCAAAGTCGAGCTGGTAAGCCAGGTTGCCGCCACGCCAACCCGTTTGTCCCTGGACAGCCTCAACCTGAAACTCGACGACAGCACTTTCAGCGGCCGCATCGCTGTCGAGGACTTCGCCAAGCAATCGCTACGAGTGAGCCTCAAGGCTGACACCTTCAACGTCGATCGTTACTTGCCGCCAAAATCCGCCGAAGCCAACAGCGCAAAACAAGTGCGTCAGGCCGAAGTGGCCAACACCGAGAGCGAGGCCATGGCTGGGGCCGGCAGTTCACCGCTGCCACCCTCACCGACCAAAGGCCCGTGGAGCACCGAGCGTCTGCTGCCGGTAGAGCGTCTGAGCAAACTCGACGTGGACGCCGACCTGACCTTCGGCCAGCTGACCCTCGACAAACTGCCGATTCAGAATGCTGCCCTCAAGGCCACAGGCCTTGGCGGCCTGCTGACGCTGGAGAATCTTCGCGGCGACCTGTACGACGGCAACTTCGAAGCCAAAGGGACTCTGGACGTGCGCCAGCAAGTGCCGGCGCTGAACATGCAGACGCGTATCAGCAAAGTGCCTGTAGAAAAAATCCTCGAAAGCCAGGGCAAAAATCCACCGGTCCAAGGCCTGGTTACGCTCGATAGCGCACTGACCAGCAGCGGCAACAGCCAGAGCGTGCTGATCGATAACCTCAACGGCAACGCCAGTTTCGTCATCAACAACGGCGTATTGCTCAATGCCAATCTTGAACAGCAGCTGTGCAAAGGCATCGCCACCCTGAATCGCAAAACCCTCACCGGCGAGCCACGGGGCAAGGACACACCGTTCGAAGAACTCAAGGGCAACCTGACCTTCCACAACGGCGTGGCAAGCAACCCCGACCTGAAAGTGCGCATCCCGGGCATGACCGTCAACGCGAATGGCGACATCGACCTGCGGGTGCTAGGCATGGATTACCGCGTCGGCGTGATCGTCGAAGGCGACAAGAGCGACATGCCGGACCCGGCCTGTCAGGTCAGCGAGCGCTTCGTCGGCATCGAGTGGCCACTGCGCTGCCGTGGTCCGCTGGAACTGGGTGCCAAGGCTTGCCGTCTCGACAACGAACGCATGAAGCAAGTCGCAAGCAAACTGGCTGGCGAGCGGATCAGTGAAAAAATCGACGAGAAGCTTGGCGATAAAGTCAGCCCGGAACTGAAAAACGCGCTCAAGGGACTGTTCAAGCAATGAGAGCCGAGCAGTTTTCAATGGCGGTGCTGAATTGGTACGACCGCCATGGCCGCCATGACTTGCCATGGCAGCAGGGCATCACCCCTTACCGTGTGTGGGTCTCGGAAATCATGTTGCAGCAGACCCAGGTCAGCACTGTGCTGAACTACTTCGACCGTTTCATGGCTTCGTTGCCAACGGTCGAAGCCCTGGCCGCCGCGCCGGAAGACGAAGTGCTGCACCTGTGGACCGGTCTCGGTTACTACACCCGTGCGCGCAACCTGCAAAAGACCGCGAAGATTGTCGTTGCCGAATATGGCGGCGAGTTTCCCCGTGATGTGGAGAAGCTCACCGGGCTGCCGGGTATCGGCCTGTCCACCGCCGGCGCGATTGCCAGCCTGAGCATGGGCCTGCGGGCGCCGATCCTCGATGGCAACGTCAAACGGGTGCTGGCGCGCTTTACCGCACAAGAGGGTTATCCGGGCGAGCCCAAGGTTGCCAGACAGCTGTGGGCCAATGCTGAGCGCTTTACGCCACATGATCGGGTCAATGCCTACACCCAGGCGATGATGGATCTGGGCGCTACGCTCTGTACCCGCAGCAAGCCGAGTTGTCTGCTCTGCCCGCTGGAAAAGGGCTGCGAGGCGCACATGCTTGGCCTGGAAACCCGCTACCCGATCCCCAAGCCGCGTAAAGCCGTGCCGCAGAAGCGCACGCTGATGCCGATGCTCGCCAATGGCGAAGGGGGGATTCTGCTTTACCGTCGCCCTTCCACGGGCCTATGGGGTGGTCTCTGGAGCCTGCCGGAACTCGACGATCTCAACGACTTGCAACATCTGGCTTCGCAGCATTCGCTTGAACTGGGCCACCAACAGGCACTGCCGAGCCTGGTGCACACCTTCAGCCACTTTCAGTTATCCATCGAACCCTGGCTGGTTCAGGTCCAGGAGACCGGCCATCACGTGGCCGAGGCCGACTGGCTCTGGTATAACCTCGCCACCCCGCCGCGCCTGGGCCTTGCCGCCCCGGTCAAAACCTTGCTCGAACGCGCGGCCGCCGTATTGAACGCAGGAGAGTCGTCATGACCCGCACCATCATGTGTCGCAAGTACAAAGAAGAATTGCCAGCCCTGGAGCGCGCTCCATTTCCGGGCGCAAAAGGTCAGGACATTTTTGACCACGTCTCGGCCAAGGCTTGGGCCGACTGGCAGAAACACCAGACCCTGCTCATCAACGAAAAACGCCTGAACATGATGAACGCCGAAGACCGCAAATATCTGCAGGGCGAGATGGACAAGTTCTTTTCCGGCGAGGAATACGCCAAGGCCGAAGGCTACGTTCCGCCGGCGGAATAATCCCGCTTTCTCGGGGGTCGGATCGTAAGCGACGGTAATAATTAAATTTTTTTTGAAAACTTGCTTGACGCCCCCCTGAAAAACCCGTTTAATGCGCCCCGTTGCCCAGATAGCTCAGTCGGTAGAGCAGGGGATTGAAAATCCCCGTGTCGGCGGTTCGATTCCGTCTCTGGGCACCAAATACCGAAAACCCTGAATCGCAAGATTCAGGGTTTTTTTATGCCTGCAATTTGACTCAGGCATCGCGCAAGTCGTTCTCTTCGGCTAGTTTTCACTGCCCCAATGGAAGACCAGATTGCGCGCAGCACCACTTCCTACCTCTGCCGTATCACGCCGCTCTTCACCATGGCGTGTCGCGATGACGGTGTACTTGCCAGGTGGCAGCTGGACGTAAACAAGCGGTCCGGCCTCGCTCAGGGTCAACACGGGCTGCCCTGGGTCTTTCTGAATGACAAGATTCACATCCGGAACATATTTGTTCTCCACGCCGGTAGCGAAGGTCATGTGCAGGTTATAGCCCTGCGTTTGTTGAATGGCTCGAGCCTCATCCTCTCCAATCCCCCCGGACAGGTAAGTAATCCCGTTTTGCTGTTGCTGCTGGACTTGCACGCCTGTGCTGTCGATCGGTTCAAGACTGGCGGCGCTAGGCACGACTGGAAACATCATTACGCCGACGGCGGCAATGGACAGCATGAATGAATGGACGTTCTTCATGATGACGACTCCCGGGTTACGCAGAACCCAATCGTTACTCTTTTTAGATTTGTTACCGAATGTTCAAGTTTTAGATCGATTCAAACTTGGGTTTACTACGAATCGGACTACGCCTTTTGTTCCTTCAACACCCCCTTCGGTCGGCACGGTCCTGCAAACGGATCCGCTATTTCCTTCCGATTTACCAGCCGCGCCCGGCATCGCGGACCATCACGCTTTTGCCATCCTCTTCCGCTCGTTTCCTACAGCCGCGGAAAATCTCATGAGCTCCCTCAAACCTGGTAACACTCAAGATCCACAGATCACTTCACTGCTCGGCAATCTTGGCGAGCTGATCCGCGAAGCGCGTCAGAAGGTGCTGCGAGCGGTCGATACCGTTCAGGTGCAAACCTGTTGGCAGATCGGACGGCATATTGTGGAGTTCGAGCAGGAAGGCGCTCGACGGGCGGTGTATGGCAAGCAGTTGCTATCGACGCTGGCGAAAGCACTGACGGAGCAGTTCGGGAAAGGTTTTGACGCTTCCAATCTTCGCTACATGCGCCTGTTCTACCAAGCATTCCCAATTCGTGACGCACTGCGTCACGAATTGAGCTGGACCCACTACCGCAGACTGCTACGAGTCGACAACGACAATGCTCGCCACTGGTACATGAACGAATCCGCTCTGCAGAACTGGTCAAGTCGCGCCCTCGAGCGCCAGATCAATACCCTCTATTACGAACGCCTGCTGGCGAGCCGCGACCGGGCTGGCGTCAAACAGGAAGCCGACACCAACATCCAGCAAATGAACGCCAGCCCTCGGGAATTCATCCGTGACCCCGTGCTACTGGAGTTTCTCGGTATACCTAACGCGGGCCTGATCCAGGAAAGCGAACTTGAACAAGCCTTGATCGATCAACTCCAGGGCTTCCTGCTCGAACTGGGCAAAGGCTTCGCCTTCATCGCTCGCCAGCAACGCATCAGTACCGAGAGCAAAGATTTCTACATCGACCTGGTGTTCTACAACTACCTGCTCAAGTGCTTCGTCATCTTCGACCTCAAACGCGGCGTACTCACCCACCAGGATGTCGGCCAGATGGACATGTACGTACGCATGTATGACGACCTCAAGCGCGGACCGGAAGATAGCCCCACCGTCGGCCTCATTCTCTGCGCGCAAAAAGATGAATCGGTGGTGCGCTATTCAGTGCTGCAAGGCAACGAACAACTGTTCGCCAGCACCTACAGACTGGTGCTGCCGAGTGAGGAAGAACTTCGTACGGAACTGGATCGGGAATGGGCGGTGCTTGAGGAGCGGCTACTCAAGCAGAGGCTCAGATAAGCCTGGGTGGATTATTCATAAACGGCGTGAGGACTGTCGTGAGTGGCTAGCCGCAAAGGCCATCGAACGCCTGCTCGGCTACTTCACTGGGAGTACCAACACTCACCTGCGAATCGACCCCGAAGATATCGGCGAAGAAGAAGTCGGACATTTCGCCTTTTTTCGCAGCGCATACCAAGCCACACTATGGCCTATTGCATTGTCCTGGCTGCGAACCAGCGAGCTGGCCCCCGACACACCTGGGCGGCGAGTGCCACGCAGTTGATGGATGCGCCCTCTCAACGAATTACGGAACGACGCCCATGGCCTCCGCCAACAAGCAGAACAAACGCGCTTCCCGCGCCAAAGCCAAGGCCAAGCAGAACCGCACCCAGCGGGCCGCCGCGCCGGTGGAGCTGGACCCGAACGACGATCGCATCGACTTCGAATCGGTGGACCTGACTGACCTGTTCAAAGAAATGATCGACGCGCAAAAGATCAGCCAGCAAGCCATGTGCAGGGTCTTCCTTGAACACCCGCTGCTCGCTTTGGTGCTGGAGCAGGAAGGCGAAGAAACAGCCACAGACTTTATCGTCGCCGCGCTGATCGAGTATCGCCAATGGTCCACCGAAGTGGACGAAGCCGGCGCACTGGCGTGGATCGAATCCCCAGCCTTCCAGGCTGACTACGTGGCGGCGTCCGACGCCATCGCAGCCCAAAACCAACAGAAATCGAACTGAGTACCCATGGCATCCCTGAACAAACAACAGAAACGCGCCAAACGCGCCAAGATCAAAGCCAAACAAATCAACATCCACGGCAGAAAACCCGCCGCACTGGACGATGACCTGGGCGAACCCGGTGAGCCGATTCCGGAATACACCCTGGCCATGTTCAGCAAAATGCGTGACGCCGAGGCTACCAGCCGCAACGACATGCTCCTGACCCTGCTGTCAGACCTCGCCGAAATCATCAGCGATCATCCAGAACTGCTGGACCTGGAAAACGCCGACAACGAGGCCATGGCCGCCACACACCTGGCCGCCGACATGCTGATCGACTACCGCATGTGGGCCGACGGCATGGACCGCGACGCGGCCCAGGCCTGGCTGACCGACCCACAATTCATCACTGACTTTGGCGATGCGCTGGACAGTTATCGCCAGTCCCTGGATGCCCAGGAAGAAAAGGCCGAGTAAACACCCATCAAGCCGTAACACGACCTGTAGCAGCTGGCGAAGCCTGCGTTCGGCTGCGCAGCAGTCGTGAAGTCAGACGACGCGGTTGATCAGGATGACCTCGCGAGCAGGTTTATACGACTGCCGAACGCAAGCTTCGCCAGCTACTACAAGTTTTGCGCTGTTGCTTGATTAGAAACAAAAACGGCCGCTTGTCATCACTGACAGCGGCCGTTTTGCCTTACAGGGTACGAATCAGTTCAGTACCACCGCCCCCAGCTTCTGCACCTTGCGACGGCGAGCCACTAACAACCCGGCAGCCACTACCAACAGGCTCAGCAAACCGGTCGCGAGAATCTCCGCGCGATGGGCCTCCTGGAACAGCATGATGGTCAGGGCCGCGACAATGAATACGATCACTGCATAGGTCAGGCCCGGGAACAGCCACATGCTGAAGACGATTTTTTCACCGCGCGCCATACGCTGTTTGCGCATACGCAGTTGCGAAATCGCGATCACCAGATACACCAGCAACGCGATGGCGCCCGAGCTGGCCAGCAAGAATTCGAATACAGCGGCCGGGGCCACGTAGTTGGCAAACACTGCAAGAAACGCAGCTGCGGTCGATAGCATCACGGCCCAGTAAGGTGTGCCGCTGCTGTTGGTGCGCTGGGAAACGGCCGGCGCATCGCCGCGCTTGCCCAACGAGAACATCATGCGCGAAGCAGTGTAGAGCGCCGAGTTCAGGCAACTGGTTACCGCAACCAGAACCACGATATCGACGATCAGCTTGGCATTCGGGATACCCATGCGCTCCAGCACGGTCTGGTAGGAACCCACGCTGGCCAGAACCGGGTCATTCCATGGCACCAGAGCCACGACGATGAAGATCGATACGAGATAGAACAAGCCGATCCGCCAGATCACCGAGTTGGTGGCCTTGGAGATTTGCTTGCCTGGGTTCTTCGACTCCGCAGCCGCGATGGTCACAATCTCGGTGCCCATGAAGGAAAACATGGTGGTCAGGATGGCACCCAGCACCGCGCCCATGCCGTTTGGCAGGAAGCCTTGCGTGTCAAACAAATGCGACACGCCGCTGACCTGGCTGGTCGGCAGGAAGCCGAAGATTGCCAGAATGCCAAGACCGATAAAGCCGATGATCGCTACGACTTTGACCAGGGCAAACCAGAACTCGAACTCACCGTAGTTCTTCACGCTGAACAGGTTGGTCACGGTCAGCAGCAAGGTGATCACCAAGGTGAAGGCCCAGATCGCCACATCCGGGAACCAGGCATGCAGAATGGTCGCGGCAGCGATAGCCTCCAGCGGGATGACCAAAACCCAGAACCACCAGTAGAGCCAGCCGATGGTGAAACCGGCCCAGTGACCGATCGCGCGATCGGCGTACGTGGAGAAGGAACCTGTGTCTGGCGATGCAACGGCCATCTCGCCGAGCATTCGCATGACCAGAACCACGAGGGCACCGGCGGCCGCGTAAGCCAACAGCACGGCCGGGCCGGCAGCGGCAATGGCGTGGCCGGAGCCCACAAACAGGCCGGCGCCGATAACCCCGGCAATCGACAGCATGGTCACATGACGCGGTTTTAGCCCTTGTTCAAGGCCATTGGAGGAGCTTTGGCTACTACTCATTAAGACTACCTTTGCAAGGAAAGCGATGACGTCGCCCGCCTGACTCGTAAAAAGAATCCAACAGGGCGTTTCTTATTCTGCACGCAATATTTGCGCCAAAATGTTTCGCACGCCCGTTACACGGGGCCTGCACGCTGGTCGGGCAGTTATCGCAAGTCATTGAGATCAATAGCATTTCGCCACAGCGTTACTCTGCCACCCACTTCAGTAACGAATCTGCGCACTAGAAACACATCAAGAAATACAGGCACGCACAATAAAAGTGCAGATCAGGAACGTTTGTCCGGTTGGCGCTTCCAACACCCCGTCAAAGCTGGCAACATCGCGCCTTTTTTTACGCGACAGCCACGTCCGAGCGCGTTCAAACGGCTGTTCGGTTGTTGATAGGGCGACAGTCTGCTGTGCCGATGCGACAACCTGCCACATGCCACCCGTTTACCGTCCGTAGCGCTGTTGGCTGCCATTCGAACGCTATGCTAGCTTGGCCGCCTCGCCAGGAAGGCCGCCAATAGCAGGAGCGCAAAACACTATGAGGAACGCACATGGCTGAGGCCACGCCCGCGCTTGAAATCCGCAACTTGCACAAACGCTACGGACAGCTTGAGGTGCTCAAAGGCATCTCGCTGACCGCCCGCGACGGCGATGTGATCTCGATCCTGGGTTCCTCCGGTTCCGGCAAGTCCACATTCCTGCGTTGCATTAACCTGCTGGAAAACCCGCACCAGGGCCAGATCCTGGTCGCCGGCGAAGAACTCAAGCTCAAAGCCGCCAAGAACGGCGAACTGGTCGCTGCCGATGGCAAACAGATCAATCGCCTGCGCAGCGAGATTGGTTTTGTATTTCAGAACTTTAATCTCTGGCCGCACATGAGCGTGCTCGACAACATCATCGAAGCCCCGCGCCGCGTGCTCGGCCAAAGTAAGGCCGAAGCCATTGAAGTCGCCGAAGCCTTGCTGGCCAAGGTCGGTATCGCTGACAAGCGCCACGCCTACCCGTCGCAACTCTCCGGCGGCCAGCAGCAACGCGCGGCCATCGCCCGCACCTTGGCGATGCAGCCCAAAGTCATTCTGTTCGACGAACCCACCTCCGCCCTTGACCCGGAAATGGTCCAGGAAGTACTTAATGTCATCCGCGCATTGGCCGAAGAAGGCCGCACCATGCTGCTTGTGACCCATGAAATGGGCTTTGCCCGTCAGGTGTCCAGCGAAGTGGTGTTCCTTCACCAAGGCCTGGTCGAAGAACAAGGATCGCCGCAGCAGGTGTTTGAAAACCCGCTTTCGGCACGCTGCAAACAATTCATGTCCAGCAACCGCTAACGGAGCTACCCGCATGCAGAACTACAAAAAAATCTTCCTGGCCGCTGCTGTCACCCTGGCCTTCAGCGCCGGTGCCGCCGCCGAGACCTTGAAGATGGGCATCGAAGCGGCCTACCCGCCGTTCAATAACAAAGATGCCAGTGGCAATGTCGTCGGCTTCGACAAAGAAATCGGTGACGCCCTGTGCGCCAAGATGAAAGTCGAGTGCACCGTGGTCACGTCCGATTGGGACGGCATCATCCCGGCCCTGAACGCCAAGAAGTTCGACTTCCTGATCTCCTCGATGTCGATCACTGACGAACGCAAGCAAGCGGTGGACTTCACCGCCCCGTACTACTCCAACAAGCTGCAGTTCATCGCACCGAAAAACGTCGACTTCAAAACCGACAAGGAGTCGTTGCAGGGCAAAGTGATCGGCGCCCAACGCGCGACCCTGGCCGGCACCTGGCTGGAAGACAACATGGAAGGTGTCGAAATCAAACTCTACGACACCCAGGAAAACGCCTACCTGGACCTGACTTCGGGACGTCTGGACGCCATCCTCGCCGACAAGTACGTCAACTACGAATGGCTCAAAAGCGACGCCGGCCGGGCTTACGAATTCAAGGGCGACCCGGTTGAAGAAAGCGACAAGATCGGTATCGCTGTGCGCAAGAACGACCCGATTCGCGAAAAGCTGGACAATGCGCTGAAAGAAATCGTCGCTGATGGCACCTACAAAAAGATCAACGACAAGTACTTCCCGTTCAGCATCTATTGATGCTGACCTGCCTGGCCGGCGCCGTCCTGTGACGGTGTCGGTCCTTCGCCTTGCCTGCCGCGATTTGAATAGAAATCCATGATTATCGACCTCTACGGATTCGGCCCGGCGCTCGCCGCTGGCGCGCTGATGACTGTGAAACTGGCACTCTCGGCCTTGTGCCTGGGGCTGGTGCTCGGTCTGCTCGGCGCCTTGGCCAAGACCTCCCCCTACAAGCCGCTGCAATGGCTTGGCGGTACTTATTCCACGCTGGTTCGCGGTATCCCGGAGTTACTCTGGGTGCTGTTGATCTACTTCGGCACAGTCAACCTGATGCGTGCCTTGGGTGAGTTTTTCGGCAACCCCGACCTCGAACTCAACGCCTTCGCCGCTGGCGTCATTGCGCTGGGACTATGCTTCGGCGCCTACGCCACGGAAGTGTTTCGCGGTGCGATCCTGGCAATTCCAAAGGGTCACCGTGAAGCCGGCGTTGCCCTGGGCTTGTCGAAATTTCGCATCTTTACCCGACTGATCATGCCGCAAATGTGGCGCATCGCCCTGCCGGGCCTGGGCAACCTGTTCATGATCCTGATGAAAGACACCGCGTTGGTCTCTGTCATCGGCCTGGAAGAAATCATGCGTCACACACAAATCGGCGTGACCATCTCCAAGCAACCGTTCACCTTCTACATGGTGGCCGCCTTCATGTATCTGGGCCTGACCATTCTGGCCATGACCGGCATGCACTTTATGGAACGACGCGCCGCTCGCGGCTTCGCGAGGAACACTTAATGAACTGGGAAGTCATCATCAAGTGGCTGCCAAAACTGGCTCAGGGCGCGACGCTGACCCTGGAGCTGGTGGCTATCGCCGTGATCGCCGGGTTGCTGCTGGCGATTCCACTGGGCATCGCTCGCTCGTCACGACACTGGTACGTGCGGGCGTTCCCCTACGGCTATATCTTCTTTTTCCGGGGTACACCGTTGCTGGTTCAGCTGTTCCTGGTCTACTACGGCCTGGCGCAGTTCGACGCGGTGCGTAACAGTTCGATGTGGCCTTACCTGCGCAGTCCGTTCTGGTGCGCCACCGCGACCATGACCCTGCACACCGCGGCCTACATCGCCGAGATCCTGCGCGGCGCAATCCAGGCCATTCCACCGGGCGAGATTGAAGCGGCGCGGGCATTGGGCATGTCCCGGGCCAAAGCGCTGTTCTACATCATGTTGCCACGGGCGGCGCGCATCGGCCTGCCGGCCTACAGCAACGAAGTGATTCTGATGCTCAAGGCCAGTGCCCTGGCCAGTACCGTGACCTTGCTGGAATTGACCGGCATGGCCCGCACCATCATTGCCCGTACCTACCTGCCAGTGGAGATCTTCTTCGCCGCGGGCATGTTCTATCTGCTGATGGCTTACGTGCTGGTTCGTGGCTTCAAGCTGCTGGAGCGCTGGTTGCGCGTCGATGCCTGCCAAGGGCGTTGATGCCTGCGTGCTGACGGGCGAGGCCCTGCTCGCCCGTTTCACCGCGCTGGATGCTTTTCTGATCAAGCATCAGGCACTGTGGAAACCTCGACCGTTTACCCATCTGCAAATGCCTTGGGAAGCGTCCTGCCCGGAGTTGGCGTTTTGGCTACGCGGTCGGTCGCTGGAGGATGCGGAAAACACTCATAACCAACCTTGTTTGCTTGATGCGCCGGAGCCGTTTGCTTCATTGGCGGCGAAGTCTGCTGAACTGAGCGCGGTGGATGAATTACCGGCTCGTGAACTTGAAGCGGCAGGTCATCGCTTGAATGTGGATGTCCCGGGACGTAAATGGCAGCAGATTCAAGCGTTCGCCAGTCGCCTGCAGTTTGTTCATGCACCGACGCATTGGCTGGATTGGTGTTCGGGCAAGGGGCATTTGGGGCGGCGCCTGCTGCAAACGGGGCAACAACTGACGTGCCTGGAATTCGACCCGGCGCTGGTTGCCAGCGGCCAGGCACTCAGCCAGCGTCATCAATTGCATGCGCTGCACATCGAGCAAGATGTGCTCGCCCCTGACGCAGCCTCTTTGTTGAACGCCGAAAACACGACCGTAGCGCTGCACGCGTGCGGTGATCTGCATGTGCGACTGATCCAGCTCGCCAGTGCCGCCGGTTGCAAACAACTGGCCATCGCACCGTGCTGCTACAACCGGATCAATCTGGACACCTATCAGGCGCTTTCCTGTGCGGCTGAACGTTCCGAGCTGCGTCTGTCCCTTGATGATCTTGCCCTGCCGATGAGCGAAACCGTCACCGCCGGCGCTCGCGTCCGACGCCAGCGCGACACCTCCATGGCCCGGCGCCTGGCGTTCGACTTGCTGCAACGGCAACTGCGCGGCGTCGACGAATACCTGCCAACCCCTTCCCTGCCCAGCGCCTGGCTGGACAAACCTTTCGCCGATTACTGCCGCGACCTGGCAGCACTCAAAGACTTATCCACAGTCGGCGCACCAGACTGGACGACACTCGAAGCCGCCGGTTGGCGGCGATTGGCGCAAGTGCGCAATCTGGAACTGCTGCGAGGCCTTTTCCGACGGCCTCTGGAGCTGTGGCTGGTCCTCGATCGGGCACTTTTCCTCATCGAACAGGGTTACACCGTTCGCCTCGGCACCTTTTGTGAAACCCAACTCACACCGCGTAATTTCCTGCTCCTGGCAGAACGCCCTTAAACAACCCCAGCCTGTGGATAACTCTGTTGATGGAATTATCATGGATCCAATATCCACGCTGTTTTACGCCCCAAACACCACTGGTCATTTTTTGTTCATACCAATAAAAAACCGGTAAAACAGGCATTTGCAAACAAATGAGAACGAGTTCACAAAATCGTAAGGAACAGGCCATCGCCTCCAGGGCAATGTGCATAAACATTTAATCAAAACGACATAACCGCCGAACATCGGGACATCCATGGCGAAAAATTGCGCCTCGCAACGTCCCTTGCTATACACGCCTACAAGGACGCCGCCAATGCGGCCATGAACAAGAAAAATCTGACGACAGGATGCGACCGTGACGTTCATTTCTTACGCACAGAATTTCGAAGACATCCGCCTGTGGCGCGCCCTCAAATACGTCGAAAATGGCTTTTATATCGATATCGGGGCCAACGACCCCACCCAGGATTCCGTCACCAAAGCTTTCTATGACCGCGGCTGGACCGGCATCAACGTCGAACCCATGCCAAATTATTACCACGCCCTGTGCGAGCAACGCCCCAACGACATCAACCTGCAATGCGTGGCCGGCGAAAGTGCCGACGACCTGACCTTCTACGGCATCGCCGGCACCGGCCTGTCGACGCTCGACCCCGCCCTGGCCCAGCAACATAAAGACGCTGGCATGGACGTGCGCAGCCAAACCGTCAAATCCCGCACTTTGGCCTCCATCTGCGAACAACACGCCGGAAACCGCCCGATTCACTTCCTGAAAATCGACGTCGAAGGCCACGAAGAAACCGTCCTGCGCGGCATGGACTTCACCCGATGGCGACCGTGGATCATCCTCATCGAAACCCCATGGGAACGCGACCAGACCTGGGAAACCCTCGTCACCGGCGCCGGCTACCAGTCCATCCTGTTCGACGGCATCAACACTTACTACCTCGCCGAAGAACATCTGGCCCTCAAACCCGCCTTCGACATCCCGCCCTGCAACCTGGACGAATTTCAGTTCTGCCGCGGCCACAACTTCAGCCATCCCATCACCGACGCTGAAAACCACCTCGCCGCCGCCCTGCAACGCGCCGAACACGCCGAAGCGCAGTTGCGGGCGATGCAAAACAGTCGAGCCTGGCGCGCTCTGCAAAAACTCAAGAAAGTGCTGATTCGCGCCTGACCAAACGCCTGCGTAAAAATAGTCTGAATTCAGGGGTTTACAGAACCAATCCAATCGCTATAATCGTCGCCCTAACACGCCGGTATAGCTCAGTTGGTAGAGCAACTGACTTGTAATCAGTAGGTCCCGGGTTCGACTCCTGGTGCCGGCACCATACAAAACAAAGCCCTCGCAGAAATGCGAGGGCTTTGTTGTTTCCGGGTTTTGGAAACTCCCTGGAAGCTGCCTCATTGCCGCGATAAGACCAACAAAGCCTTATCTCCATCGACAGACCAAACGTTCATGGATCAGCAGGAACTAGAAGCCTGCGACAACCGAAGAAGGGAATCTGTGCTCTCAAACCAGCATCGACTGCTGGGCGAAGATACCCGCCATCGCGCCTTGCCATGATGCCGTGGTGACCGAGGGCATGAGGGGATTGGCGAGGTCGCCGGCGGCGTAGACGCCGGGCACGCTGGTTTCGCGACGCTCGTCAACCTTGAGGGCGATGCCCTGGGGCGTATCGACCGTGGCGAGGCCCAGCGATTCATGCAGACGTGCGGACGGCTTGTTGCGCGGATGCGCGAACAGGATGTCGACCGCGACAGCGGGGCCGGCGTCGAGCCTGACGGTGGTGTTATGGCTCTCGTCATGGTCGATTTCGGTGATCCGGCCATCGACGACAGGGATGCCGCGGCGCGCCAGATCGGCCCGGATGTCGGGTGGAATGTCGTGACCATTGGCGAAGACCGTCAAAGTGTCGGTCCAGTCGTGGTACAGCTTGACGTAGTTGTGCGACGGCGGGCCGGACCAGATGAGGCCCCAATGCCGACCGGCAACTTCAAAGCCGTCGCAATAGGGGCAGGGCACGATGGAGGTGCCCCAGCCTTCGGCGAAGCCGGGAACTTCAGGCATCTGGTCGGCGACGCCATAGCTCAGGATCAAGCGGCGCGCCCTGAGGCTTTCGCCATCGCCAGTAAGGACGGAGAAATCGTCGATGGCGCCGGAGATGCTCTCGGCCCGGGCAGTGACCAGCCTGACCATTGGATAGCGCGCCAGCTGCTGCCGCGCCTCGGCCAGGATCTCAAGCGGTGGTTTGTGGTCGTGGCCGAGCAGGCCATGCGAATGGTCGGCGAAGCGATTGCGCGGCAGGCCGGTATCGAGAACGGTGACCTTTCGGCGGGCACGGCCGAGCTGCAGGGCGGCGGCAAGCCCGGCGAAGCTGCCGCCGATGATGATGACGTCATTCATGGTGATGGGCTCCATGCATGGATGAAGGGAGATTGGCTTGTACTTTTAAGATACTTTGAAGTACCCTAATTCAAGAATTAGAATACTGTCAAGTACTGGAATTTTTTTATGACCGAAAATAGCCAGGGC
Organism: Pseudomonas sp. Tn43; assembly: GCF_014192635.1. NCBI lineage: Bacteria > Pseudomonadati > Pseudomonadota > Gammaproteobacteria > Pseudomonadales > Pseudomonadaceae > Pseudomonas > Pseudomonas sp. Tn43. The sequence goes on along the minus strand of NZ_JACHYG010000005.1, from coordinate 50,173 downwards.
CGGCGTGGCCGGCCCGCCAACGAGGCGCTTGGCCAAACGATAGTCGACGCCGCGTGCGAACTTTTTGTGGAATTGGGTTTTCAAGCGACGACAATGGACAAGGTCGCCCAGCGGGCGAAGATATCCAAGCTAAGCATCTATCGGCACTTCGAGAACAAGGAGGCGCTGTTCGGCGCGGCCATCGCGGCCCACTGCCATCAGTTTGCACCACAAGCCCTTATTGAAGGCGTCGACGGTTCGGCGGCAGATCAGCTCATGGCGGTGGGAACATTCCTGCTTCGCACGTTGTTGAGCCCGGACGTGCGCAGTGTCGAAGCCATGATCATGGTCGACAAGACGAATCAAAAGTCGTTAAGCAAGCTCCATTACGAAGCCGGCCCCGCCTATGTCATCGCCCAGATCGAGGCCCTGTTGCGTCAGTTGCACGCGAAGGCGGTGCTGAACGTGCCCGATCCTCTGGGGTCCGCCCGCTTGTTTGCCGCGCTTTTCAAAGGGTCCGATCTCCTGATGATCGCCCGCTTCGATGAGGCGAAAGCAGAGGACGACAATGAAGTCGAATCCTATTGCCGGTCGGCCGTCGCCATGTTCATCGCCGCGCACGGTGGCAACGACCACGCGGGCGAATAAGAATTTAATTGCTCCGGGCAGCTTGGCCGGGCGCCTCGTCATATTGGACTGGCGCGCGCCAATATGGCGACATTATCGAAATACTGCTTTGGTGGAGCACCTTCAGCATTTCACGAACTAGCAACTCCGTGACTGGGTCGAGCGCTCTGTCTCTGAAGGCACGAGTAACGAATTCGTCTGCTGCTGATCGGCGCGAAGAAGCCGCGCAACTTCTCTGGAGGCATCTGGAAGAAGTGGGCTGACTCAAGACCGTTTCATCCGCACAAGGTGCGCGCTGACAGCATAGCCTGAACAGCCAGCAGATCTCCCTCTGCTACGCTTCACAAGCCACTGCTTTCCTCAGTTGTGATTTCCGGTAAGTACGTGGCACCAAACGACCGAAAAGAAACACCAACGAGTAAGGAACACTCACATGACTCTTCACAAAATAACCCTGGCAGGTGCGCTGTTGTTCACTCTGGCGGGCTGCAACTCCATCGCCAGCAGTACCAACACGCTAACCGATGAGCAGATCAAATCTCAGAGCGCCGGCGCGTTGGGCTATTCACCTTCTGACTTGAGTATTGTCAGCCGTCGTACTGAAGGCACGAATACTTATGTCGCGCTGAAAACCAATGATAACCAGCAGTTCAATTGCATCATTAACGGCGGCAACCTGCTGACACTGGGTATGACCAATCCGCCGTCATGCGCGAAAAAGGGTGAACCGATCAAGGTAGCGCCGTTCGGAGGCTAATGACTCAAGGATGAGAGCGCTGGTCGTCGTCCTTGCTGTGAACAGCGCCCTACTCCTGAACCGCTCTTAGTGCCCCGCACTCTGCCCACCGTCAACATGCAGGATCTCGCCGGTGACAAAGTTGGCACTGTCCAGATACATCACAGCCTGAGTAATATCGCTGATCTCTCCCATGTGCCCGACCGGGTGCAAACTTCCCAGTGCTTCGTGGGTTTCTTCACCATGCATCGGCGTCTTGATGATGCCCGGGGAAACCGCATTCACCCGAATGCCACGCTTGGCGTACTCAATGGCCAGGGATTTGGTCGCCGCGTTCAAGCCACCTTTGCTCAACGAGGCCAATACCGACGGCACACCGTCAATCGCGTGGTCCACCAGGCTGGTGGTGATGTTGACGATGTGGCCGCTGCCCTGTTTTTCCATCTCGGTAATCGCGAGTTGGGTGATGTAGAAGAAACCATTCAGGTTCACCGACAGCACAGCGGCATAGTCCTCGGGGGTGTAGGCAGTGAATGGTTTGGCGATGAAGATCCCGGCGTTATTGACCAAGGTGTCGATACGGCCGAAACGTTCGATCGTTTCATGGATGACTCGCTGGGCGGTCGCCGGGTCGCCGATGTCACCGGCAACGGTAAGGATGTCCGGGTCGGTGGATGGCTGGATCGAACGCGAAGTGGCGACCACCCGGTAATCGAGATCACGGAAGGCTTTGACCATGCCTGCGCCCAGACCTTGAGAAGCGCCAGTAATAACGATGACTTTTTTCGAATTGCTCATGATGAACCCTCTACTGAATGATGGTTTTTGACCCACGCGGTCATGACTGCCCTTGCGCCTCGGCCAATTGCTTGCGGTATTGGGTAGTGGTGATTCCGGCATAGCCCCAGTTATCGGTGTCGACTTCTTCGATCACGATGTGGGTCAGATCCGGGCGTTTGTTGAGGACGCGTTCCAGGGTTTCAGTGATTTCGGCGATCACCTGAGCTTTCTGCTCTGAGGTAACGCCATCGCGTGTAATGCGAACGCTGACAAAAGGCATGATGAATTCTCCAGTGACCTTCTCATCGGAATGATGGGGAGGCGTTGGAGAGGACTGTATGAGGTTGGGTCAGGGGGATAAAGGTGGGGACGGGAACATCATTAGTGACGTGGTGTAATGAGTTTATTTTGCTGATGCCGTGAACAAAATCGCATCCACAGACAGCCAGGAAAGACGCGACATACGGTCAAACACACCCGTTGACAGCCGTCTCATGCGGACAGAAAATTTAATCGAGAGCGCGAAACCGACTGCCTTCAGGTGGCAATAGTCGACGTTAGGAACCCCGTTGATGACCTGGAAATCAGCGTTCGGGTAAACCTCTCCTCCCCTGCTTGAGGGAGCACAATATCAAGCACCTATTCACCGAAGCAGCCTGATCAGGCTGCTTTTTTTTGCCTTGGCAAAAGGTTTCCCGTCACTTGGGAAAACCCACGAGCGATTTTTCGCTCCTGATCATCCAGACGCCATCAAAAACCTTAATCCTGTGTAAGCCTTAAACCATCGGACGCAGAATCATTTCGCTACTAAACTCGGGACAAGCATGCTCAGGTGCAGGATCATAGCCAGCACGCGACCGACGCCCATCCGGCGGCCAGGTACACAACAATAGCCAGCCCACTTCAGAGGGCATTACCCAAATGGATAGCAGAACCTTACGTAACCTCATGCGCATTGTGCAGACCGGCTCATTGTCGGCGGCGGCAGAGCATTCCTGTTTGACCGTGCAGGCATTGGCCGCACAGTTGAACAAGGTTGAAGAGCAGTTCGGTTTTCGGTTGTTTCGTCGCTCCAACAAGGGGCTGACCCTGACAACGCAGGGCACGGAGCTCACGCCCTACATGGACAAGGTGTTGGTCGCCACGCGGCAACTGGAAGAGAAAGTCGCCGCGCTGAAGGTGCCTGGACAACGCACGCTCAAAGTTGCGCTTAACACCACTCTCTCAGTCGACTTCAACCGGCGAATGATCGGACGCCTCATTGAAGTGTTTCCTGATTATCAACTGGAATTCAGCTACGCCGAGTCGATGGAAAACCTCAGCAAATTGAAGAACGAGGATTTCGACCTGGCCGTGCTGATCGGCCCGCAACAACCGGGCTTACCCAGTATTGCCCTGCCCCACGTCCAGGTGCAGGTGGTCGGTGCTCATTGCGGTCAGGAAAACGATCCGCTGATGCTGCTCGGCAACAAGTTTCAGGTTCGACCTGCCGATGATTGTCCGTATTCCCACAGCTTCTTGCGTTTTCTCGACGCCGGCCTTGGTAATTACGAGTCAGGCAAACGGATGATCTATTCCTGCAGCGAGACCCTGACCCTGTCGTTGATCACGCAAATGGATGGCCTGGGCATGGTTTCCCGTGAGGCGGCCCTGCGTAATGGCCTGACCATTTTCCCCGGTTTCGAGGATTCCCTTGAAGTGCGGTTGGCGGTCAATAATTCCGAGTTATCGGGCCAGGCCTTGAACGACGTGGTCGCTCTGTCGCTACATGAACGACCCGAGCGCAATATACCCAGCCGTCCCAACCGCCACACTGAGAAAGAGGTTTTTGCTGAAATACGCACATAACAACGTCGGAATCGCTGCATAGAATTCCGGGCGATCGAGCTGCACTTGCTGATCCTTGATCAACAGCGGCGTGAGGCTGATGGCAGCGACGATCGCCACCGGCAAGTATTCCAGCGCCCTGGCGACGAACGGCGGCCAATGGTCGGTGTTCACTTGCAGCGGCAAGGCACGCGGCAGGAACGTCACGGCCATCATCAGCGCGACGACCAGGATCAGGAACGTTTGGTCAGGCATACACCCACTCCGCAGCCCACGAATGTGGCGATGAATACGTTGAAGGGTGAATTGCCGATCAGGCTCAGGACGCCCATGCAGGCGACCGCAGCCAGTGCGGCGATCAATTTATTGCGGGTGGTGCACAGCGATACCAGCACATAGAGCATCATCGCGGTCAGCGCATAGTCGAGCTGATATTGGATCAGGTGCGCCGCGTACTGCGCGCAGATTGCTCCCAGCAAACCACCCAGTACCCACGACGTGTGGCAATACAGATTGAAGCCAATCAGATAACGCACATTGACCGGCGTGCCCTTGCCCAGTTTGACGCTGTGGAAGGCGAACGATTCATCGGTGAGCCCGCCGGCATAACACCAGCGCTCGAGACGACTGAGCCCCATCGCCTGCAAGGCCTTGGCCATGTAGACCGACATCAGCATGTGCCGGGCATTGATCAGAAACGTCGTCAGGATGATGGTGGTCAGCGATGCACCGCTGGAGATCAGCGCCAGGGCGGCGAACTGCGAAGCACCGGCATAGACAAACAGGCACATCGCGACCGGCAGCCACACGGGCATTCCGGCATTGACGGCCATCAAACCGAACACAAACGACACGGTGAAGTAGCCCGCAATTACCGGGCTGGCTTCAGCAAATGTGCGCGAGGGCTGGGGCTCGACCATCAGCGGCTGGCTGCTGGACGTCTCATTCATAAGTCCCTCTCAAAGGTCGTTTCGCCACGCGGCTCGCAAAAGCCCTGGGCACTCCAAAAACGTTTGCCGGCAAGATTAGCATCGTCGACAAACAGGAACATCCGCAGCACACCGACACGTTTCATGTCTGCCGATGCCGCTTCGACCAGGCGCTGACCCACGCCCTGGCTGCGATACACCGGGCTTACCGCCAAATGATTGATGGTGCCACGGCTGCCGAGCATACCGCCCAATACCGCGCCGATCACTTCGCCACTGATATCGAGTGCAAGGAAAGCAGCGGTGGTTTTTTGCATCAACACACCGCGCAGGCATTTGGTGTCCTGCCATTCGCAGAACGACACTTCTTTGAATTGCCGAAAGAAGCGTTCCAGGCGCTGGGCATCCTTGGCTGTCGCGCGCTGCAGCATCACCGGTGCAGGGCACTCGGCGATATGCATCATGGGGTCTAGCTGTTCAGCGAACAATGTCGAAAGCGGTCCCGGGCCGCGAGAAAGAAATGGCCAGAATCTGCCGATAGGCCATTTCGTGAGCATGGGTGTTGCGTGCCGGTGTCACGTAGTGACGCATGTCGCGATCGAGGAAATAAGTGGTGTCGAGGATTTCCAGATAGGTCGTCGCCGCCAATTGTTCCTCTTGGGGCGAATACAAACGGCTCTCTGCCCCGTCCACGTTGTTGCGGCCCCAGAAATGCACACCGCTGAACGGATAACCGTCGCAGTGAATACCTTCAGGGGTGATTTCCAGTTGCTTGCCCGGCTTGATCTCGATGCGGATCTGATGGATCTGGCATTGCCAGATTTCGTCGTGCAACTCCGGCGGCAGTACGTGTTTGTACACCTCGAAATCCGCATCGATGAGGCTGCGCATCACCGGCGAATTGATCACTTCATTGGAGAAGTCCTGGAAGTGCCGCTCGAGTCCGCCAACATAGCTGTTGTTGGCCTTCGATTGCACATAAGCGCGGTGTTCCAGCTGCGTCAGGTCACGGGTGACCGGGTTGTACTCAAAATCGCTGTAACGACGAAAACGCATGCCCGCATCGGCCTGGCCGTAATAACTGTCCGGCTCCATGTTTTCCCAACTTTTGGTCAATCTGACGAAGTCGGAAAAATGACCGAACAGATTGAAGTCAGCGCCCTGGACGTTGACATACTTGTCGCGCCGTAGCGATTCACCAACTTCTCTGTTTAAAACGATCATTACTAGGTCTCCGCTGCATTTAGCGGCCTAATCTAGTAGTTGCAGGTTTTGCAGCCCATGAGAAAGAATTTCAGGCATATCAAGCGTTGATTGAAACGCGGTATGAAGTTGCTTTAATTCGACTTTTTGCGATCGGAAACAGCTATTTTTTGTCTTTTCCTACGGTCATGAGTCGAAAAAAGCTAACCAACCGGGGTTTTAAACACGGATGAAGACTCTTTTGCCATAACCGACTGGCTCAACCACTGGGCGAAGGCTTGCGGCTTGCCGAGCCAAGGGCCGATGTCGACCAGGGTGAACTGGCCACTCTGTTCCAGCGCAAAAGTCGGGAAACCCTGTCCACCGACCTTGGCCAGGAGTGCGCGACTGTCCTTGATATGGCGCTCGGTGTCGGCTTCATTGAATGCCTGTTGGAACGCCTCGGGTTCAAGGCCTGTTTGTGTGGCCAGTTCCAGCAGCACGACGTTATCAGCGATGCGTCGACCCTCCACGTAATGAGCCGTCTGCAAGCGCCCCAATAGTGCTAGCCCGCGGCCAGCGATCTGTTCGGCTGCCAGCACGGCGGCAATCGGCGGCGCTGAATCGAACACTGCCGTCTCATCGCGCAGCAAACCCTCAAAATAGGCATCACCAAACGGTTGGCCAGTGTATTCGGCGATGCGTCGATCATGAGGCATCACGTAGTTGCGCAGTTGTGGCGAAACTGTCTGGCGATTGGTGCCGCTCATCATGCCGCCACCATGGGCGATGACAGGCAACACAGCTTGGGCAGCCTGGACCAGCGGTTTGGCGCCGTAGCACCAGCCACATAAAGGGTCGTAAATGTAATGAAGGATCATGGGAAAACTCCGGCAACAAAGTAGGAAAACTCAATGCCGGCAGGTTAATCCCCCAGGCAGTTTCGGAAAAACGCTGGAATGGCTTTCAGTCTGTTTCATGAATCGGTCGAATGCGACCCAATGTTTCTGTAGCAATCACGACACAATTTGAAACAATCAAACAAAGACACCCTTCAAGAATAATTAACGAAAGTAAATAACAAGCATTACCATTCGCGCCCTCGAATATTTCTACCCTTCCGGATGCGCTTCAAATGCCTGCCCCTTCCCGCCTTACGCCCATCACCCTTGGGCTCTCTGCTTTCCTGTCTGCAGGTTTTACCTGTGCCGCCACGACCGTTTTACCCCAGACCTCGATCAGCGCCGACGCACAAGCTGACGATCCACGCGTACAGGAAACCAGCACCGCGACTCGCACGGCTACACCGGTACGTTACGTGCCGCAGGCCATCGATTCGGTAAAAACTGCAAACGTGGTGGATTACGGCACCAACGATCTGGGCACGGCACTCAGTGGCATCCCCAACGTCAGCAGTGGCGCCGACACCCGCTTCGACAGCCTGCGCATCCGTGGTTTCGACGCCAGCAACGACTTCTACCTCGATGGCATTCGTGATGACAGCCAGTACGTGCGCGACTTGCACAACATCGAACGCATCGAAGTCCTCAAAGGCCCGGCGGCGGTGTTGTATGGCCGTGGCAGCCAGGGCGGGATCGTCAACCGGGTCAGCAAGCTGCCGGAGTTCGGTCGCCGCTCGACTCTTGAAGCTCAAGGTGGCAGCGATGATCTGCGCAGCCTGTATGCCGACCTCAGCACCGACCCGAGCGAGAACATCAGCCTGCGCCTGAACATGGGCAACATGGATCAGAACAGCTTTCGCGATGGCGTCAGTGGCAATCGCCAACTGTTCGCGCCGTCCATGAACTGGCAACTGACGCCCGACCTCAACTGGCTGGTGCAGTACGAATACAGTCGCTACAACCGTACGCCGGATCGCGGCATTCCCGGGGTCAACGGGCGCCCGGCGGACGTAGGGCCGGAGACGACCTATGGCAGCGAGCACGATTTCATCGACGACAAGTCACAATCCTTGCGCTCGAAACTCAGCTATGAACTCAGCGACAACTGGCAGCTGCGTCATACCTTGGGCGTATTCAAGCTCAACAGCGATTTCGACAACACTTACCTGACCGGTTATACCCCCGCGACCAACAAGGTGACGCGCCAACACTGGCAGCAAGATCTGACCACCCGCAACGTCTATAACAACATTGAACTGGAAGGCGGCTTCGATACATTCGGCCTGGAGCATCGCCTGCTGACCGGTATCGAGATCGGCAGCCAACGGCGCGATCCGACGTTGTATAACGCAGCGACCTCGGGGCGCGGCAGTTCGCCGGTTCCGGCGCTAGACCTGTACAATCCCAATCGCGACTTGCGCCATACCGGACGCATGCAGGTGTCGAGCAGCACTCACACCGAAGTCGAAAGCCGTGCGGTGTACGTACAGGACCAACTGCGCCTGAACGACCAATGGCAATTGCTCGCCGGTTTGCGTTACGACACCTTTGATATCGAATCGACCAACAAGCTGCGGGACATTTCCGAAGATCGTGACAGCCACAGCACCAGCCCGCGTGTAGGCGTGGTCTGGACACCGTTGCACAATCACTCCTTCTACGCCTCCTGGACCAAGACCTTTTCCCCGGTCGGTGGCGGCTTGATCGGCATCACCCCAGGCGTGGCCAGCAACTACCTGAGCCCTGAGCTGACCAAACAGAAGGAAATCGGCGTGAAGAGCGACTGGCTCGACGATCGCCTGAGCACTACGCTGGCGATCTACGAACTGGAACTTTACAACCGTCGCACCAGCGACCCGAACGATCCGACCGTGACCTTGCTCACCGGCCTGCAACGCTCCCGCGGAATTGAATTGACCGGCACTGGCAAGCTCGCTGGCAACTGGTACGTGCGCGGTGGCGTCGGCGTGCAGGACGCAACAATCGAGAAGGACAACAATGGCTTCGAAGGCAAACGCATCAGCAATGTGGCCAAGCACAACGGCAGCCTGTTCCTGACCTGGAAACCGGAAATGGGCTGGTACGCCGAAACCGGTTTGACCCTGGTCGGTCAGCGTTACGCCGACAACCTCAACACCACTGTGCTGCCAGGCTACGGCCGTTGGGATGCATTGGCCGGGTTCCGGCAGAAAGATTGGGATTTGCGGGCGGCATTGAACAACATCACCGATCGCGAGTATTACTCGTCGGCCACCAGCGCGGCGCAGATTCAACCAGGCGCACCGCGGAGCCTGGTCGTCACCGGTACTTACAGCTTTTAAGAGCAAGATGATCGTAATGATCGTTCCCACGCTCTGCGTGGGAATGCAGCCAGGGACGCTCTGCGTCCCCTATGGACGCGGAGCGTCCGGTGAGGCATTCCCACGCAGAGCGTGGGAACGATCAGAACCTTCGCCCCAAAAAAAAGCGCCGCCTTCCCGGCAGCGCTTTTATCAATCCGTTGTTTTTCTTCTTATCCTTCCATTACATCCCACAGTGCTTCCAGTTCTGCCTCGCTGAATAAACCAGCGGGGTAGCGCTCGATCATCATCCGGCGCGGATCAGGCTCCCTGATCTGACGCGTTCCATTGGACTTCAACCATTGCGCCAAGACCTGGAGCGATTCGCTGTTAACTGCCAGAGGATGCAGTGCCCGCTCGCTCACGACGTTCATTTCGGCGTTCATCTCAGCGCTCTCTCCTGGTTTGTGAGCGGCTAACTTATCCAAGGTTTATGACAGAACATCGAAGTTCTCTCCCCTCCCCATGTTGCGCCATCGAAGATACAAGAGCTGTGCCAATACTTTCGAAGTGTCGATAAGTGGATACAAAAAAGCCCGCAGTCCTGATGGGCTGCGGGCTTGCTGTGAAACGACGAGATTAAATCGCTGCTCAATCGATTCTTCAATCAACTCAAGCTGTTACGACCTCACTCACTCCTTGTGCGGGGCGGGCTGTTGTTGGGTAAGGCAGTGGATATTACCGCCCCCCAGTAACAGTTCACGACCCGGCACCATGACCACTTCATGCTGCGGGAATACAGTCTGCAAAATCTCTTTGGCCGGACCGTCCAATGGATCGTCGAAGCTCGGGGCGATGATGCCGCCGTTGACGATCAGGAAGTTAACGTAAGAACCGGCCAGACGAACCGTTGGATTGCGCTCCTGAGTGCCATCCACCGGATCGACACCAGCGCACTCTTCTTCGGTCGCGTACAACGGCCCTGGAATCGGCATCTTGTGCACTGTGAACGGGCGCCCCTTGGCATCGGTGCTGTTTTGCAGCACGTTCATTGCCGCCTGGCAGCGCGGGTAGTTCGGGTCTTGCGGGTCATCAGTCCAGGCCAGCAGCACTTCGCCCGGACGCACGTAGCAGCAGAAGTTATCCACATGACCGTCAGTTTCGTCATTGAACAAACCGTCGGGCAGCCAAATGATCTTATCCACAGCCAGATTGGCGCTGAGTACCGCTTCGATCTGCGCACGGTCCATGTGCGGGTTGCGATTGCGGTTGAGCAAGCACTCTTCGGTGGTGATCAGGGTGCCTTCACCATCGACATGGATCGAGCCGCCTTCGAGCACAAAACCTTCGGTGCGGTAGCGCGGGCTGCGCTCGATTTCGAGGATTTTGCCCGCCACCTGCGAATCACGGTTCCACGGCGAATACAGACCACCGTCGAAACCGCCCCAGGCATTGAAGTCCCAATCCACACCTCGGACTTCTCCGCGGTTGTTGATGATGAACGTCGGGCCGGTATCCCGAACCCAGGCGTCATCGCTGGACATCTCTACCAAACGAATATTCGGCACGTCGAGGCGGGCACGAGCATTTTCGTACTGGCCAGCGGAGACGGCCACGGTCACCGGTTCGAAACGCGCGATGGCCTTGGCCACCGCCACATGCGCCGCTTGCGCCGGTTTGCCGCCCAGGCGCCAGTTGTCCGGACGCTCGGGCCAGATCATCCAGGTCTGGGTCTGGGGCGCCCATTCGGCGGGCATGTAAAAACCGTCAGTGCGAGGCGTGCTGTTCAAAGTGGTCATGGTTCAGGACTCCAGGGAACCGTCGAGGGTTTTGATCGCGCCGTACAGGTTCGGGCGACGGTCACGAAATGAGCCCCATGCGCTGCGGATATGCTCCAGCTCATCGAGGTCGAAACTGTGAACCAGGATGCCTTCTTCTGTTTCATTCAGCTCCTGGACTTTCTCGCCAAACTGGTTGGCGATGAACGACGAGCCATAGAAAGTGATGTCGTAGCCATCTTGCTCTTCGTTGCCGACGCGGTTGCTGGCGATCAGCGGCATCAGATTGGCACCGGCATGGCCTTGTTGCACGCGTTGCCAATGGTCGCGGGACGAAATGGTCTTGTCGTGTGGCTCGCTGCCGATCGCGGTCGGGTAGAACAGGATTTGCGCGCCTTGCAGCGCCATGCTGCGGGCGCACTCAGGGAACCACTGATCCCAGCAGATGCCCACGCCGATTTTCGCGTAACGGGTGTTCCAGACTTTGAAGCCGGTATCGCCCGGGTTGAAGTAGTACTTTTCGTGATAGCCAGGGCCATCCGGGATGTGGCTTTTACGATAAATCCCGAGGTTGCTGCCGTCGGCATCGATGATCGCGATGCTGTTGAAACGTGCGCGGCCGGCCAGCTCGTAGAAGCTGATTGGCAGAACGACTTGCAGTTCTTTGGCGATTTTCTGGAAATGCTTGATGGCGACGTTGTCTTCGACCGTCGTGGCCAGCTGCAGGTAATCAGGGTTCGGCTTCTGGCAGAAGTACGGCGCCTCGAACAGCTCCTGGATCAGGATGATTTGCGCGCCTTTCGCCGCAGCCTCACGGACCAGCTTCTCAGCGGTCTCAATGTTGGCTTCAAGGTCCCAGGAACAGGCCATCTGGGTAGCGGCGACGGTAACGATACGGCTCATGAATCATCTCCTGGGCAGGTGTTGAGGGTCGAGGTTGGCATCGACTGATGACAGAAAGAGACTGCACGGGGCGTGAGTCATCCACACCGGGGCAATGGCGACTTTATAACCGATAAAAATCGGCTTTAAAAGCGATAAATGTTCTTTCTGTCGAAAAATTCTCCAATTAAAACCGATAACAATCGAGGTTTATATTCGTCTTTATGACGCCTTCGCGGGCAAGCCTCGCTCCTACGGATTTACGTCGTTCGCGGAATATGCGCACGACACGGACCTGTAGGAGCGAGGCTTGCCCGCGAAAGCGATATCGAGTCTTACAATTCTTCGTCCAACACCTTCGACAGCATGTCGACAAAGAAATCCACGCTTTGACGGGATGTAACCATCGGAGGCTTGATCTTGAGAATGTTCAAGTAATCGCCGGTTGGCTGCATGAAGATCCCCAACTCACGAAGGCGATCGCACAATGCCGTGGTTTCTTCGGTCGCGGGCTCCAGGGTTTCTCGATTGCGGATCAACTCCACGCCCAGGTAAAAACCGGAGCCATGCACCGCCCCCACCAGGGGATGCCGGTCAATCAATGCTTCAAGGCGCTCCTTGAAATACCCACCCACGACCTGGGCGTTCTCCCAGAGTTTTTCTTCTTCCATCACATCCAGCACCGCCATGCCAATCTGGCAACTGACCGGGCTGCCCCCGGCCGACGAGAAGAAGTAGCCCTCGGCCTCCAGCGCTTCGGCAATTTCCCGACGGGTAATGACTGCGCCCAACGGTTGGCCATTACCCATGCCTTTGGCCATGGTGATGATGTCCGGCACCACGCCTTGCTCTTCGAAACCCCAGAAGAATTTGCCCATGCGGCCGTAACCGACCTGCACCTCATCGGCAATACAGACACCGCCTTGAGCGCGGACCAGCGCATAGACCTGCTTCAAATAGCCCGGCGGCAGAGAAATACCGCCGGCATTGCCATACACCGGCTCGCAGATGAAACCGGCCAGTTGGCGTTTCTGCTCGGCGATTTTCGCCAGGTTGTGTTCGACGCTACGCACGTAGTCCGGTGCGCTGTCGATGCCACGAAATTCACCGCGATAGGTGTTCGGCGCAGTCACTGGATGCACCCAGTCCGGACGGCTGCTCAAGGCCTTGGGGTTATCGGCGATCGAGGTCGAAACCGCGTCCGCCGCCACTGACCAGCCGTGATACGCCTCCAGCACGCTGAGCATGTCGCGACCGCCGCTGTAGGCCCAGGCCAGGCGGATCGCCAGGTCATTGGCTTCGGTGCCGCTGTTGACCAGAAATACGCGATCCATGTTGTCCGGCGCCAGTTTCAGCAAGCGCTCGGAAAACTCGGCAATCGCCGCATAGTGAAAACGCGAATTGGTATTGAGCAACGACCACTGCCGGCTGGCGACGGCGGCCATGCGCGGATGACCATGCCCCAGGACCGCGACATTGTTCAGCATGTCGAGGTAAGAACGACCCTGCATGTCGATCAGATGATTGCGCCAGCCGCGCTCGATGCGCGGCGGGTCGACGTAATAGTGCTTCTGGGAGCGAGCGAAACTCGCGTCACGGCGGGCGAGCAATGTCTGCGAGTCGAGCTCTTCCTGGGCATCACAGGCCAGCCCCAACAACATGGCAGGTGAAGGACACAACGCCTGCCAGGCTGCCGCGCGCGAAGGCGTGCAAAACAACGGTGCGTCGAGTTGAGCGCTTCGACACAATTGCACGATCAACGGCCCGCTGACCGAACCCAGCACCTGACCTTTGACCAGCGCCGCGCTACTGCGCACCGATGGGGTCACCCCCCACAAACGGACGCTGAGCTCCGGGCCGTCCAGTTGCAGCAAGTTCTCCCCTTCGATATGGATAACCCCGGCAAATGGCGCTTCGACCGCCGTGCCGTCGGGAACTCGCAATGCAACATGTAACGGGAACGTATCCGGTTCACCGGCGCTGTCCGGCCGAGTGCGGGACAGACGATACTGACCATATCGACTGGCTGCCAGACCGTGAGCTGCGGCGGCCTCAGTCAGCAGACGCAGGTCGATCCCCTCCTGCTCCCAGTTCCCCGCCTCGAAATGCGCACTGAGCACGCCCAGATCGATCAAGGCAAATTCACGCCCTACAAGACTCGGCAACAATGGCGCGAAACCTTCACTGCCGATGCCCGGCAGGCTTTGACCGACGGCGGTCAGGATCGCCGCCTCCATCAACTCCAATGGCACCGACGTGGCAACACGGAAAATTTCCCATTCATGGGTCAGGTTGTCGCGACTGTACTCATTGCCCGGATCAATGCTGACCTGTTGCTCGCCACTGAGCACCAGCACTGCCGAGCGGGCGACGATCAGCGGCCAGAGTGCCAGCAACTCTTCATGCTGCAACGGATTGACCGCGTGATAAGCCCGAACCGCCGGCAAAATGTAGAACGGATCCCCATCGGCATGGTGCAGTAGCGCGGCACAGGTCACCGACAGGTCCGTGATCCGCCAGGTTCGGACCAGGTCGCCGAAATCGATCACGCCCTGCAACTGCCATTGGCGCTGCGAATCCCGCTGCCAGACCACATTGTCATCCGTGATGTCCATGTGGATCGCCTGCACCGGCAGCGTGTCCATCAAGGGCTGCAAATGGCGCTCGGCGTGTTCGGCGGCTTCGGCGATCAGCTTTCGTTGCCGGTCATCCTGGATCACCGGCAGCAAATGAGCGATCAATGCGTTGGCATGGCGAGCGTCCCATTGCAAGGTGCGCTCCAGGCCCGGGTGATTGAAACCGGCCAGCGCCAGGTCCATTTCGCCGCAGAGCCGGCCAAAACCGGCGACCACTGAATGGCTCAGGTGAGCGAGGTGCGTCAGGGACTGGCCGTCGATGTAATCAAGCAGGCGCACGTGCACCGCTTGGCCGTCGACCTCAAGCGAGAGCAAGTCTGCCCCATTTTTGGCCGCGATCACTCCAGGCACCGGCACGCCGGAATGTTCAGCCAGATGCTTGAGCCCTGCGTGTTGGGCTTGCAACTCCAGCGCCGAATAATCACCACGGCAGATTTTCAGGACAAAACGCCCCTGCTCGCTGTCGACGCGGAAATTGAGATCCTGCTGGCTCCCAAGAGCCTGCAACCGCCCGCTCAACCCGTAATGCTCTTTCAACAGCTCAAGCGCTTGCGTCGCAGACACTTGCGGGCTGGGCAGACTGGCGCGGTGAATCAACGTGGCGAGCGGCATACAACGACCCCTGAAATTTTATTAGGCGCTTATATCGCCATTGCTTGGGGCGATACGCAACCCTCTTATACCCGTCTAAGGGTCGGCATTGGGGATGGTTTCCGGTCAGCGACTATTCAGATGAACTTTCCTACAGCAATCTCGGATTGCCTTTCACTGTTCCTGATTCCAACCTATAGCCACAAAGGACTCTTCAACCGCCCAGGATAAAGTCGCCACCATGACGATGCGCCGCCTTGCACTCTCAAACAAAAAAATCCGAAACATCCCACGTCGATTGAAAGGCCTCGCAGCCTGGGCCTCTCGCTTCGAGGGTTATTTTCCGGACGATCTGACTCTCGAACAGAAATACTGCAACTGGAAAATTCCGGTTATCACGACACTGGTAGAGGGTAAACAAGCCACCACTGCCATACGCAAAGAATGCGCTCAACAAATGATCAATGCCGCGCATCACATACGCCAGGCCAGGCCGGAAAATGCCATCGACTGTCGAGTAATCACGGTTATCTGCCTGCCAGACATGTTCACCAGCGAAATCTGCATTTACACCAATCTGGACTACCACCGAAGTCACATCCCGCTAATCGATAGTGAATACTGCCCAGCGGATAAAAGCCTCGCAGCGCAATGGGGTCTCGTCCTTCCAGACGGGATGGAAGAAAGAGGTTTGCGCTTTACCGCTGAAGATTGTGACGGACAACCCTATGAGGCAGAGCAGTGGTATTTCGGTGAGGTCGATTAACAGGTGACAGATCACGCAGCGACCTCACGAATTTTATCCCCTGAACCACCGCCCCACTCGCACCCGCCGTCACTTTGCGTAAGAATGTCGACCATCACGCCTATTGCCGGAGAAACACCATGAATGTAGTCACCACCGACCTGCCCGGTGTTCTGATCATCGAACCCAAGGTATTTGGTGACGAGCGCGGCTTCTTCTATGAGAGCTTCAACGCCAAGGCTTTCGAAGAGGCAACCGGCCTGAACACCCAATTCGTTCAGGACAATCACTCCCGCTCGCAAAAAGGTGTACTGCGCGGTTTGCATTACCAGTTGGAGAACACTCAGGGCAAACTGGTGCGGGTCACCGCCGGTGAGGTGCTGGACGTGGCGGTGGATATTCGTCGCAGCTCGCCGCATTTCGGCAAATGGGTGGCGGTACGTCTGTCTGCCGATAACCATCGCCAACTTTGGGTACCTGAAGGTTTTGCTCACGGTTTCGTGGTACTGAGCGATTACGCCGAGTTCCTCTACAAGACCACCGACTACTACACCCCGTCGGCCGAGCGCAGTATTCGCTGGGACGATCCGGACCTGGGCATCGACTGGCAGCTGGACGAAGCACCGAAACTGTCAGCCAAGGATCAGTCCGCCGCGCTCCTCAAGGACGCTGAAGTTTTTTCCTGAATACCTGTGTGAATGTTCACCGCCAGTGCGCACTTGATCCCGGTGCGCAGACTGCGCCCGCAAGCCTAGGCATAATGCGTCTATACCCATAGGCGCTTGATGCTCATGACACCCACTCTCCCCCGCAGACCCCGTTGGCGCAGCCTGGCGCTACTCGCGTTGTGCCTGGCGCCCTTGCTGTGGCCGCTGGAGCATCTGGCCGAGCGTTACTACCGCAGCGAACTGGCCGGGCAGAACCGTCAAACCCTCGACCTTTATGTCGCCAACCTGTTGGGCACTCTGCATCGGTATGAAGTGTTGCCGCAGATTCTCGGCGAGCTGCCCGCCCTGCGCGCGACATTGGCCGCGCCCGACGAGGGCGTGATTCAAGGCAATGCCAATCGCCTGCTGAAAAACATCAGTGCGCAGACCGGCGCCGAAGTCATGTACCTGATGGACACCACCGGCAAGACATTGGCAGCCTCCAATTGGGACAAACACGACAGTTTCGTTGGCCGCAATTTCGCTTTTCGTCCTTATTTCAGTGAAGCCATGGCTGGGCGTCTGGGACGCTTCTTCGGCCTGGGCACCACCTCGGCCAAGCGCGGTTACTTCTTCGCGGCGGCGATACGTGATCGCGAAAAAATCATCGGCGTGCTGGTGGTCAAGGTCGACCTCGACCATACCGAAAGTCTTTGGGGTAAAACCCCGGAACAACTGTTGGTGACCGATCACAATGGCGTGGTTATCCTCACCTCACGGCCCGAGTGGCGTTTCCGCTCGACCCGTCCATTGAGCGAGGCAGAGCGCGAGGCCATCACCGCGATTCAACCCTACCCGACCCGCGATCCCCAGCCATTGAATCTCGACGCCAACGCCTGGCTGACGCAAACCCGGCAGATCGAAGAAACCGGCTGGAGCGTCAGCATCCTTGCACCGCGCACCCTGATCGATCGCCCGGTACGCACGGTCGTGGCCATTGGCGGTGCAACGTTGCTGGTAGTGATGCTGCTGCTGGGCCTGATGATGCAACGCCGGCGCCATTATCTGGAGCGGATCGCCTTCGAAGGCAAGGCCCGCCAGGAACTGGAAGGCCGGGTCGCCGAACGGACCAGCGACCTCGAAGGCCTCAACCGTCGGCTCAAGCAGGAAGTGCTGGAGCGCGAACACGCCCAGCAGGAACTGGTGCGCGCGCAGGATGACCTGGTGCAGGCCGGCAAGCTCTCGGCGCTGGGGACGATGTCGGCGAGCATCAGCCACGAGCTCAACCAACCGCTGGCGGCGATCCGCAGTTATGCGGAAAACGCCGAAGTGCTGCTCGATCATCAGCGCACCGAGGATGCTCGCGGCAACCTCAAGCTGATCAGCGAATTGACCGGGCGCATGGCCTCGATCATCGCTCACCTGCGCGCCTTCGCCCGGCGTGATCGCCACGCCCCGGAAAGTGTGGCCCTGCAACCGGCACTGGACGACGCACTGGCGTTACTGGCCAAGCGTCGGCGTAGCATGGAAGTCGAGCTGATCCGTGACCTGCCCGCCGCCACCCTATGGGTCGAGGCCGGAGAAACGCGCCTGCGTCAGGTACTCGGCAATCTGCTGGCCAATGCTCTCGACGCCCTGACGGAAAAAGGTCCGCCGCGTAAACTCTGGTTGAGTGCCGAGTCCACCGTCGACGGCGTCAATCTGTACATTCGCGACAACGGCCCCGGGTTTTGCCTGGAAGCGCTGGGTCGCGCCGGCGAGCCCTTCTACACCACCAAGACCCGCACTCAGGGCCTTGGCTTGGGGCTGGCGATTTGCGACACCTTGATGCGCGCCTTCGGGGGTGAACTGTCGTTCTCCAACCACAAGGAAGGTGGCGCCCTGATTACCCTGAAGTTGCGCGCAGGCGCACCGGGCGTGAGCCTGCAACCGTCCGAGGACCGAAGTGCATGACCATCGACAACCGCATCCAGGTCGTGTTGATCGACGACGATCCGCACCTGCGCCAGGCCCTGAGCCAGACCCTGGACCTGGCCGGCCTGAAGATTCTGCCGCTGGCTGAAGCCAAAGGCCTGGCCGGGCAACTGGAGCGTGACTGGTCGGGCGTGGTGGTCAGTGACATCCGCATGCCAGGCATGGACGGCCTGGAATTGCTGACCGAACTCCACGCCCAGGACCCTGAGCTGCCGGTGCTGCTGATCACCGGCCACGGCGATGTGCCGCTGGCCGTTCAAGCCATGCGCGCCGGGGCCTATGATTTTCTGGAAAAACCTTTCGCCAGCGACTCCCTGCTCGACAGCGTACGTCGTGCCCTGGACCTGCGCCGGCTGGTGCTGGACAACCGCAGCCTGCGTCTGGCCCTGAGCGATCGCAACGAACTGAGCGCGCGGCTCGTCGGGCAATCAGCACCGATGCTGCGCCTGCGTGAGCAGATCGGTGCATTGGCGGCGACCAAGGCCGACGTACTGATCCTCGGCGAAACCGGTGCGGGCAAGGAAGTGGTGGCGCGCGCGCTGCACGACCTGTCGAGTCGGCGTAACGGTCCATTCGTGGCGATCAACGCCGGGGCCCTGGCCGAATCGGTGGTGGAAAGCGAGCTGTTCGGTCACGAGCCCGGTGCGTTTACCGGCGCGCAGAAGCGTCGCATCGGCAAGTTCGAATTCGCCAACGGCGGCACGTTGTTCCTCGATGAAATCGAAAGCATGAGCCTGGACGTGCAGGTGAAATTGCTGCGCTTGCTGCAAGAGCGGGTCGTCGAGCGCTTGGGCGGCAACCAGCTGATCCCGCTGGATATCCGCATCATTGCCGCGACCAAGGAGGACCTGCGTCAATCCGCTGATCAGGGCCGCTTCCGTGCCGACTTGTATTACCGCCTGAACGTCGCGCCGCTGCGCATTCCGCCGCTGCGTGAGCGGGGCGAAGATGCGCTGATGCTGTTCCAGTATTTCGCCGATGAAGCCAGCGCCCGCCACGGTTTGCCACCCCACGAATTGCAGCCGGGACACCGGGCGCTGCTATTGCGCCACACCTGGCCAGGCAATGTACGTGAACTGCAGAACGCCGCCGAACGCTTTGCCTTGGGTCTGGAACTGGCGCTGGACAACAGTGCGCCGGATGGTGGCGTCGGCAGCACGATTGAAGTGGTCAGCGGCGGCCTGAGCGAGCAAGTGGAGAATTTCGAGAAGAGTTTGATTGCCGCCGAACTGGCGCGCTCGCACAGCTCCGTGCGCAGCCTCGCCGAAGCCCTCGGCATTCCGCGCAAAACCTTGCACGACAAACTGCGCAAGCATGGTCTGAACTTCGCCGACAGCGGCGCCAGCAGCCCCACCGACGACCTTGATTGAGCTACCGTAAAATCATCCCCTTCAAACAAAAGGCCCTTGAATGAACCGCGACAGTCGTCATCTGGAATCGATCCTCCATTCTGACATCCCCCTCACGCGGGACATGGGCCTCAAAGTGCTCGACTGGCACGACCAACAGCTGCGCCTGCACCTGCCGCTTGCGGCCAACGTCAATCACAAGAGCACCATGTTCGGTGGCAGCCTGTATTGCGGCGCAGTATTGGCCGGCTGGGGCTGGCTGCATTTGCGTTTGCGTGAAGAAGGCATCATCGAAGACGGGCACATCGTGATTCAGGAAGGGCAGATCAGCTACCCGCTACCGGTCACTACAGACGCGACGGCGATTTGCCAGGCACCGAGTGCGGCAGTATGGAAGAAGTTTCTGGCAATGTATGAGCGCTATGGACGGGCGCGGTTGACGCTGCATTCGCGGATTGTGAATGCCGGGAGTGAAGAGGATGCGGTGCGGTTTACCGGGCAGTATGTCCTTCACCGGTAAAGCAAAAGATCGCAGCCTCGTTTCACTCGACAGCTCCTACGGGGGGCACGTTTTTCTGTAGGAGCTGTCGAGTGAAACGAGGCTGCGATCTTTTGATCTTCAACCCCGAGCCAAAGCCAACAATTTCTCCCGCCAAGCCGCTTTAGCCGGCAGCGCCAGGAAAAACTCATTCAACAACGACTCCCGCGCCGGATAACAGAACGGCTCACCATTCAAATCCAGCACCTCACCGCCCGCACCTTCCAGCACGCCTTGCGCCGCCGCCGTGTCCCACTGCGAAGTCGGCGCCAACCGCGGATAACAATCCGCCGCCCCTTCCGCCAACAGGCAAAATTTTAGCGAGCTGCCGATGTTCGCCAGTTGCAATTCACCCAGGCTATCGCTCAACCCCGTCAGTAGCTGTTCCTGCTCAGGGCTCGAATGCCGACGGCTGGCGACCACCGTGAAAAGCTCGCCCGCAGCCGGAACCTCGCGAACCTGAATCGGCAACGGCTCGGCGTCTTTATCACCACGCCAGGCTCCCAACCCGGCACCGCCGACATAAAAACGCCCGTTGGTCGGCATCGACACCACGCCGAACACCACACGCCCCTGTTCGATCAGTGCGATGTTGACAGTGAACTCTTCGCTACCGGAGATGAACTCCTTGGTCCCGTCCAACGGATCGACCAGCCACCAGCGTTGCCAGCTGGCGCGCACGCTCTGGGGGATATTGGCGTCCTCTTCGGACAGCACCGGAATGCTCGGATCCAGCGCGGTCAGCCCGGCCAGAATTACATGATGAGCGGCCATGTCGGCGGCGGTGACCGGGGAATCATCGGACTTTGCAGTGACCGCAACGTTGACGCGCCAGAACGGCAGGATCGCCTCGCCAGCCTTCAAAGCCAGTTCAACGACTGGCGCCATCAACGGATGGGGAAAATTCAAGTTCACGGCAAAAACACCCCACGTTGAGTCATTAAGTCACGGGCCAGATACAGCGCCGCCAAGGCACGGCCCTCAGTGAATCGCGGATTCTGCGCCAAAGACGACAATTCACGCAGATTGATCTTTTCCACCCCCATCGGCTCGGGCTCGTCACCCTCCAGGCGTTCTTCGTACAGGTCGGTGGCCAGCACCACCTGGATCCTCTGGCTCATGTAGCCCGGTGACAATGACAACTCGGTCAAATGCTCAAGCTGTCGCGCGCCATACCCGGCCTCTTCCATGAGCTCGCGCTCGGCCGCCGCCAACACGTCTTCGCCCGGCTCGATCAAACCTTTGGGCAGGGACAACTCATAAGCATCGGTGCCGCCGCAGTACTCCTCTACCAACACCGCATGTTCCGCATCGAGCATCGCCACGATCATCACTGCGCCATGACCGGTGCCTTTGCTGACCAGACGCTCGTAAGTACGCTCCACGCCATTGGAAAAGCGCAACTTCAGCTCTTCGACACAGAACAAACGGCTGGTGGCGACAATGTCGCGGGCGAGTACGGTGGGTTTCTGGCGCATAGATGGCTCCTTGGCGTAAGCGGGTTACTATACAGGCTGTTTGAAAGCTGCTGCGCTCGAGATTGCTGCGTCAAAAACAGGCTCGGACGGGTCATTTACAACTCGTAAACTCCCCGTCCTCGCCTGTTTTTTCCTTGCACTCCCTTCGCTCGCGACGCTTTCCACCCAGCCTGTACCCGGCCTATCCTGATTGTTTATCCCGGATATCTTTTTTACCGCTGGAGAAGTTTTTTATGTCCCTGCTGCCCTGGCATGACATCGATACCGTTTTGCTGGATATGGACGGCACGCTGCTGGACCTGCACTACGACAACCATTTCTGGATGGAGCATCTGCCACAGCGTTATGCCGAGCTGCATGGGGTGAGCCGGGCCATGGCGGAGCTGGAGTTGCAGCCGTTGTTCGAACGCAATGCCGGACAATTGCAGTGGTACTGCCTGGATTTCTGGAGCGCCGAGCTGAAGCTGTCGGTGCGCGAACTGAAACTGGAAACCGCGCACCTGATCGCCCTGCGTCCGGATGCAGACACGTTTCTGGCGGCGATCAATCAGGCCGGCAAACGGGTGATACTGATCACCAACGCCCACCGCGATTCGCTGTCATTGAAGCTGGAACGAATTGAGCTGGCGCCGTATTTCGAGCGGTTGATCAGCTCTCATGATTACGGTTATCCCAAGGAAAGCCCGCAGTTCTGGGATGCCTTGCAAGCCGACATCGGCTTCGATCCGGCGCGCAGCCTGTTTATCGATGACACGCTGCCGATTCTGCGCAGTGCGCGCAATTTTGGCGTCGTGCATCTGCTGGCCGTGAGCCAACCGGACAGCCGCAAAGCGCCCAAGGACACCGCCGAGTTTGCGGCGGTGGGGGATTATCGGGAGCTCATTACAGGACTTTAGACCGAGTCGCCTGCATCGCGGGCAAGCCACGCTCCCACAGGTTTTGTGTCGTGTGTGCATTCTACGCGAACGACACAAAACCTGTGGGAGCGTGGCTTGCCCGCGATGGCCATCACACGGTCTCAAGTCTTACTCAGGAATCCGCAACACCTGCCCCGGATAGATCTTGTCCGGGTGCGAAAGCAGTGGTTTGTTGGCCTCGAAAATCTTGTTGTACTTGTTCGGGTCGCCGTATTCGGCCTTGGAAATCGCGCTCAGGGTGTCGCCCTTTTTCACCGTAACGAAACGAGCGGCCTTCGCCACCGGCCCGGTCACCGTGATCTGGTCATCAACACTGCCGACACCGGCGATATTGCCCAAGGCCAGCAGAATCTTTTCCTTCTCTTCCTGGCTCGCCACATCACCAGTGACGATGACTTTGTCGCCTTCAATTGTCGCCTGAACATTCGGATTGCCCAGGCCGACCTTGCTGAGGTGTTCCTTCAACTGCTCGCTGGCATTGGCATTGCCAGGTGTCAGCAGATCGATAAGTTTTTCGCCTGCTTCTTTCACAAAGCTAAAAATACTCATGGTGCACTCTCCTTGGGGTTTGGGTTCCAGACGCCAAAGACTAGACCAGCCTTGAAAAGCCCGGCTCCTTGCCGACCAATGACCCAACCCCGCGCAGGCGGTAGAATCGCAAACCTTGCCCGCGCCCTGGAGCGAAGATGGACATCAAGCAACTCAAATTCCTCATCGCTCTGGACGAAACCCGGCACTTTGGCCAGGCCGCCGCGCGTTGTCACATCACTCAACCGACCCTGTCCATGCGCCTGCGCAGCCTTGAAGAAGAACTCGACTTGCCGCTGGTCAACCGCGGCCAGCGCTTCGAAGGTTTCACCGCGCCGGGCGAACGCGTGCTGGCGTGGGCGCGTACGGTGCTGGCGGCCTACGACGGCTTGCAGGCCGAAGCGGCAGCCTGTCGCGGCAGCCTCGTGGGTACGTTGCGTCTGGGCGTGGTGCCGCTGTCGAGTTTCGACCCGGTACCGCTGATGCAGCGCCTGCACGCCGAGCACCCGAACCTGCGCTTCGAACTGTCGGCCCTGAGTTCCGAGCAGATCCTCGAACAGCTGGCAAACAACCGTCTCGACCTCGGCGTGTCATACCTGGAGCATCTGGACGGTGAGCGTTTCGATTCCCTGGCTTTCAGCGAAACCCGCATGGGCTTGCTCTACGATCAGCGTTTCTTCAGTTTCGGCGATGCGCCCTTGAGCTGGAAATCGTTGATTGAACTGCCACTGGGCATGCTCACCAGTGGCATGCATTTTCGCCAGTCCATCGACCATAACTTCCACAGTCGTGGCTTGGCCCCCCAACCGTTGCTGCAAACCGATGCGGTCCACCAATTGTTACAAGCGGTACACGGCGGCCTGTGCTGCGCCGTGATGCCATTGGAGGGGGGTCTGGAAAACCTCACCGATCACTTGCGCCTGCAACCCATTGAAAGTGCCCAGACCCTCGCCCGGTTGGGGCTGATCATGCGTCGTAGCGCTCCGCGTTCGGCGCTTGCAGAAGCCTGTTTCGCGATCTACCAACAATCAATGGCCGGCTCTTGATCGACGTCATCTATCGGCAGATCAGTAATAGCAATTAGACGCGACAGATTGACGCGCCTAGGCTTAGGTGGCGTTCTTAATGAGTTTTCCCGGCGCGGCGGAGAAACTCATTGAAAACGCCCCCTAAGCTGATTAAACCGTTGGTGATGCCTTATGAACGCCAAGCGCCCTTCCCGCGCGGCGCCTGCTGTTGAAACGCCTGCGACCGTCGCCAGTCAGACATACAGTTACTGCAACCTTGAATACACCGAATCGCCCAGCACCGCGCTGGCCGAGGAAGTCGCGTTGGCGATTGCCTATAACGGCATCAGCCAGGCCGTCATGTTGGTCACGCCAACGGATCTTGAAGACTTCATTGTCGGCTTCAGCCTTGGCAGCGGCATCATCGAAGACGCTTCAGACATCTATGACTTGCAACTCAGCGGCTCGGGTTCGGCGCAATACGCGCAAGTGACCATCGCCAATCGCGCCTTCTGGAACCTCAAGCAGCAGCGTCGGCAACTGGCTGGCACCAGCGGTTGCGGTCTCTGCGGCGTGGAAGCGGTCGAGCAAGCGCTGCCCGATCTCAAAGTCTTGGCCGGCGCACCGTTGCCCCCGGCCGAATGGCTGGACGGCCTGCGTCAGCGCATCGGTGCATTTCAGCCACTGGGCCAACATTGCGGCGCGGTGCATGCGGCGGTGTTCATGAACGGCAATGGCGAATTGCTGCTGGGCCGTGAAGACATTGGCCGGCACAACGCCCTCGACAAGCTGATCGGCGGGTTGATCCGCCAGAAGATTCCGATCACCGGCGGCCTGGCGATTGTCACCAGCCGTTGCAGCCTCGAATTGATCCAGAAAGTTTTACGCGCCGGCATTCAGACCCTGGTCAGCCTGTCGTCGCCCACGGGCCTTGCCGTGCAATGGGCCCGTCGACATAACCTCAACCTCATCCACCTGCCGCAGAAAAGTGCACCACGGGTTTACAGCCCAGCGTTGGAGAATCAAGCGTGAGTCAACACCGTCAAGCCGATCAGAAACCCGTCCCCCGCTACAAGCCCTACAAAGGCCCAGCCGGTGGCTGGGGCGCGCTGATCAGCGTCGCCCAGGCCTGGTTGACCAGCGATAACGCGCTGAAAAACCTGCGCATCATGCTCAAGACCAACCAGAACGGTGGCTTCGACTGCCCCGGTTGCGCCTGGGGTGATTCTCCGGAAAAGGGCATGGTGATGTTCTGCGAGAACGGCGCCAAAGCGGTGAACTGGGAAGCGACCAAGCGGCGCGTCGATGCTGCATTCTTTGCCAAACACAGCGTCACCTCGCTGCTGGAACAGAGTGATTACTGGCTTGAATATCAGGGCCGCCTGACCGCGCCGATGAGCTACAACGCCGAAACCGATCGCTACCAGCCCATCAGTTGGGATGACGCCTTTACCCTGATCGCCAAACATCTGCGCGGCCTGTCGAGCCCGAATCAGGCCGAGTTCTATACCTCGGGCCGCGCCAGCAACGAAGCGGCGTTCCTCTATCAATTGTTCGTGCGCGCCTATGGCACCAACAATTTCCCTGACTGCTCGAACATGTGCCACGAAGCCAGTGGTGTTGCGTTGGCACAGAGCGTTGGCGTGGGCAAAGGCACCGTGACCTTCGATGATTTCGAACACGCCGATGCGATTTTCGTCTGGGGCCAGAACCCCGGCACCAACCACCCGCGGATGCTCGAACCCCTGCGCGAAGCGGTGAAACGCGGCGCTCAGGTGGTGTGCATCAACCCGCTGAAAGAACGCGGCCTGGAACGTTTTCAGCACCCACAACACCCACTGGAAATGCTCACCAACGGCGACAAGCCGACCAACACCGCGTACTTCCGCCCCGCACTGGGCGGCGACATGGCGATCATGCGCGGCATGGCCAAGTTCCTGCTGCAATGGGAGCGCGATGCGCAGAAGGCCGGTGAGCCTGCAGTGTTCGACCACGACTTCCTCAATGAACACAGCGTCAACGTTCTGGAATACCTGGGCATCGTCGACGACACCTCGTGGGAGCAAATCGTCGAACAGTCCGGCCTGACGCTGATGGAAATCGAGCAAGCGGCGCGTATGTACGTCAAAGGCAAGAACGTGATCATGTGCTGGGCGATGGGCATCACCCAGCATCGTCATTCGGTGGCGACCATCCAGGAAATCGCCAACCTGATGTTGTTGCGCGGCAACATCGGCCGGCCGGGTGCCGGCCTGTGCCCGGTGCGTGGCCACAGTAATGTGCAAGGCGACCGGACAATGGGCATCAACGAACGTCCGCCGGTGGCGTTCCTCGATGCTCTGGAGCGTCGCTTCCAGTTCAAGGCGCCCCGTGAAAACGGCCACAACGTGGTCGAGGCGATTCACGCCATGGCCGACGGCCGCTCGAAAGTCTTCATCGGCCTGGGCGGCAATTTCGCCCAAGCCACACCGGACAGCACGCGAACCTTCCAGGCTCTGGCCAACTGCGACCTGACCGTGCAGATCAGCACCAAGCTCAACCGTAGCCATTTGGCCCACGGTAAAGACGCGCTGATCCTGCCGTGCCTGGGCCGTACCGACATCGATATCCAGGCCGAAGGCGCCCAAGCGGTGACCGTGGAAGACTCGTTCAGCATGGTCCACGCCTCTAACGGTCAGCTGCAGCCACTGTCGAACCAGATGCGCTCGGAGCCTGCAATCATCGCCGGAATCGCCGCCGCGACCCTGGGCAGCAAACCGGTGGACTGGAACTGGCTGGTGGCCGATTACAACCGCATCCGCGACCTGATCGCCGACACCATCCCGGGCTTCCGGGACTTCAACGAGAAAATCCAGAACCCGGGTGGTTTCTATCTGGGTAACAGCGCCAGCGCACGTCGCTGGAATACGCCATCGGGCCGGGCCAACTTCCGTGTGAACAGGCTGCCCAAACACCTGGTCCACGAACGCACCCGCGCCACCGGCATGCTGCCGGACCTGATCATGCAGTCGATGCGTTCCCATGATCAGTACAACACCACGATTTATGGTCTTGATGACCGTTATCGCGGGGTGAAAGGCCAGCGCGACGTGCTGTTCGTCAATGAAGCCGACATCATTCGCCTCGGGTTCAAACCCGGGCAGAAAGCTGACATTGTTTCGATTTGGGATGATGGCCATGAGCGTCGGGTGAAGGGTTTCACGCTGCTGGCGTTTGATATTCCTGCCGGGCAAGCGGCCGCTTACTATCCGGAAGTGAACCCGCTGGTGCCGCTGGAAAGCACCGGGGATGGCAGCCATACGCCGACATCGAAGTTTGTGGCGATTCGCTTGGAAGTGGCGAGTGAGACGGGGTTGATCATGGCGAAATCGGCTTAATGCGGTAGCAGGTCTGGCCTCTTCGCGGACAAGCCTCGCTCCTACAGGTTTTCGCCCTGTAAAGGACACGCAATTTGTAGGAGCGAGGCTTGTCCGCGAAGACATTCGATTTGGCAACACACCTATCGACACCCCTTCGAACACTTCCAATCGCCCACAAAAAAGGCCGTTTCTGTATAAAAACGGCCTTTGCGAAGTAGTTAAAGACCGGTGAAAAACACTTAAGTTCCGCCCAAAAAACAGTAACTTATAGAATTGTGCTCAAGTCGTGTTACTCGTCGGATTTCGATTGTCACAACCATGACACAGCCTCAGGATCGCGCCGTCATCCCCTTGAGGTTCCTCTATGAAGTTCTCCTCGATTCTCTTGTTGTCCCTTGGCCTGGTCAGTGGCTTCGCTTCTGCAGGCGGCACCACCGAAGCAGGTGTGGGCGGCGCATTGGGCGGGGTTCTTGGCTCGGTCGTCGGTCAATCGTTAGGCGGCAATACAGGTTCAACCATTGGCGCGGCCCTGGGCGGCGCGGGTGGTAGCGCCGTCGGCGCAGACAAACGCAGCCGTGGCGAAGCAGCCATTGGCGGTGCGTTGGGCGCAGCAGGTGGTAACGTGGTCGGCCGTAGCGTGGGCGGCACCACCGGCAGCCTGATCGGCTCCGCAGCAGGCGGCGGCGCCGGTGGCGCGCTGGGTAACTACATGGGCAACAAGAGCGATGACGACGACGATCGTCGCTATCGTCGTGGTTATGATGATGACGATCGTGGTTACTACCGTCGCGGCCATCCAGGTCGTGGTCATGCCTACGGCCATCGCAAGCATAAACATCGCTATCACGACTGAGGCTTGAATCGCCTCGTTTGCCGGTAGATCAAAAAATCGCAGCCCTCGGGCTGCGATTTTTTTTGCCTCTCAGATCGCCAGTCGCTCCAACGCCCCGCGCAATCGGGCAGGAATTGCCACCGGCTGATTCGTGGTCCGATCCACGAACACATGCACGAAGCGCCCCGCCGCACAGGCGTCAATTTCCCCTGCCTTGAACACCGCCAATTCGTATTGCACCGAGCTGTTGCCCAACTTGCCGACCCGCAGGCCGATCTCGATCCGGTCCGGGAAAGCGATCGAGGCAAAGTAGTCGCAGGCCGAACTCACCACAAACCCCACCACCTCGCCGTCATGGATATCCAGGCCGCCGACTTCGATCAGGTAGGTGTTTACCGCCGTATCGAAAAAACTGTAGTAGGTGACATTGTTGACGTGACCGTAGGCGTCATTGTCGTGCCAGCGAGTGGTGACGGGCTGGAAGTGCGGGTAGTCGGTGCGTTGGGGCATGGGGTTGGACATCGGCGTCGATTCCTGGAATTGGATAGCGAGTCTAAAGCGAAAACCGCGTTATCGTTTTTCGCAGGCGCCTCATAAAATCACATGTCAGCAAAGCCCCTACCCTCCGCCGCCAGCTCACCAATCAATCGTGCCGGCGCCCAGTGATCGCCCTGACGGGTCTCCAGAGCCAGCAAGCGCAGATGAATATCTTCCAACCCTTGCTGATCCGCCCAGGCCATCGGCCCGCCCTTGTCCGCCGGGAAGCCGTAACCGTTGAGATAAACCAGGTCGATGTCATGCGCCGATGCCGCGATGCCTTCCTGAAGAATCTTCGCGCCTTCGTTGACCAGCGCCAGCAAGCAACGCTCCAGAATCTCTTCAGGGCTGATCTCGCGGCGCTGGAACCCTAACCCTTCACTGACTTCCAATACCAGCGCATCGACTTCCACATCGTGCTCAGCCTGGCGACTGCTAGGTTCGTAGTGGTAATACCCATCGCCACTCTTCTGACCGAAACGCCCCAGCTCGCACAAGCGGTTGTCCACTTGAACTTCCGGCGCATCCTGGCCTTTGCCTGCCAGTTCCCGCGCGCGCCACTCCAGATCGATGCCGACCACGTCGTACATGCGAAACGGCCCCATGGCGAAACCAAAACCTTGCAGCGCCGCATCCACCTGATAAGGCAAGGCGCCCTCCAGCAGCATCTTGCGTGCTTCGAGCACGTACGGATGCAGCATGCGGTTGCCAATGAAGCCATGGCAATTGCCCGACACCACGCTGACCTTGCCCATGCGCTGGCCCAGGGCCAAGGCTGCATCGAGTACCGCCGGCTCCGTCCGGGCGCCGCGCACGATTTCCAGCAGCTTCATGATGTGCGCCGGGCTGAAGAAATGCAGGCCCAGGACTTGTTGTGGACGGCGAGTGACAGCAGCCATGGCGTCGATGTCCAGTGCCGAGGTATTGCTGGCCAGAATCGCTTCGGGTTTCATCACGCCGTCGAGTTCGCCGAAGATTTTCTGTTTCAACTCAAGGTTTTCGTAAACCGCTTCGATGACCAGATCGACATCGCGGATCGCCGCATAATCGGCAGCCGCCGTCACCCGGGCAATGCGCGCATCCGCCTCGGCTTGATCGATCCGCCCCTGACGCACGTTGTGGGCGTAAGTTTCAGCCACGCTGGTCAGTGCTTGCTCCAGCATTTGCGGATTGTTATCGACCCATTGCACCGGCATCCCGGCGTTGGCCAGGCACATGACAATGCCACGGCCCATGGTGCCCGCGCCGATCACGGCGGCGCGCTGAATATCAAACGGTGTCTGGCTCATTGTTGTTCTCTTGTCAGCGATCCAAAGACAGTTCTTCACCATAGACAGGCGCTGGGCTTTTTTGAAATTTATTCCTGTGATGAGCGACATTCAGCGGATGGATGCGGGCACCTGGTATCTACAAATGGACCTCTACCCAACAACGCACGTCGCCGTACGGATAATCCTCCAACACCGCAAACCCCGGAATCGACCGCGCTTTGAGCTTGGTAAACAGCGGCACGCTGATCCCGCATAGAAATCTTGTTACGCGTTCAGCTGAAGGAAGGTTGCCCGTGTGCTGCTCGTGCCTGTGGATAAAATCACCGCACAGCGCCTCGAAGTTTTTATCCACAAGCGCTGGCAATTCCGGCGGTGCCGGCAATCGCGCCACCTGACCGTGACACACGGAACAATGCCCGCACTGCTTCGGCGCGTTTTCATCGCCAAAGTATTCCGCCAGGCGATAGCCCAGGCAATGGTCGGTAGCGAACAGATCCAGCATGGCGTGAATCCGTGCGATCTCGGTGCGCTCGTGCTGGGTGAAGCAGGCGTGCAATTCAGCGCTCAGGGTTTGGGAATCAACGTCGGGTTGCAGCAGGCTGTAAACCTCGGTCATCTGCTTGCTTTCGACCTCGATCCAGCCCTTCTCCTGAAAATAATCCAGCGCCTTGACCACCCGACTGCGCTCGGCGGAATACCGCTCATACAACGCATCGAAATTCACCGTGGCCCAGGTCCGTGCACGGCTGGAAGTCTGGATGATTGCCGAGACGAAGTCCTTGCGCTCACCTTCGAATCGGGCAAGCAATGCGTCAGGTTCCTGCAAATACTTGAAACGGTATTCGGCGTAATAGGCATAACGCGGGGCGATCATTCCACGCAGTTCCAGCTGCACCAGCAAAGTCTTGAGCGGTAACTGGCGAATGTTGCTCTGATCGGCCAAAGGTCCCAGCAGAAACTCCCATTGCCCCTCGGGCGCGGTGGCTTGCAATTCGTCGAGCACGTAGCGAATGCCGTCCCGTTCCGGCGTATCGCCGTAGACGAAGTTTTCCAGCACGTTGAGGCTGTCGCGGTTGGCCAGCACCAGGCAATCGGATGGCAGCCCGTCACGCCCGGCGCGACCGATTTCCTGGCTGTAGTTTTCGATGGATTTAGGCAGGTCGAAATGCACCACGTTGCGGATATCGCTTTTATCGATGCCCATGCCGAAGGCAATGGTGGCGACGATGCAATTGGATTGCCCGCCCATGAACCGCCGCTGAATCGCTTCCCGTTGTTCATGGGGCAAACCGGCGTGATAGGCCTCGGCCTGAATGCCGTTGCGCCCCAGATGCTCGGCAATGTGCTCAGCGGTTTTCTGCAGGGTGACGTAGACAATACTCGGCTGGCCAGGACGCTGGCTCATCCACTCGACAAGGCGTCGTCGCTTGTCCTGGCCGCGTACCGGTTCCACCCACAGATTGAGGTTGGATCGATAGAAACCGGTGGTCACCACATCCTCAGGGGCGATGGCGAATTTGGCCTGCATGTCGGCGATCACCCTGGGTGTCGCGGTGGCGGTCAGCAGCAGCGCCTGAGGGATGTTGAACTGCCGCTGATAGTCCGGCAGCTTGAGGTAGTCGGGGCGGAAGTTATGGCCCCATTCAGAGATGCAGTGGGCCTCGTCCACCACCAGCAGCGAGATCGGTACCTGCTGCAAAAAATGGCGGAAGCGCTCGTTCTTCAGACGCTCCACGGAAATCATCAGAATCTTCAATTCACCGGACTTTGCCCGCGTCATCACATCGCTGGCGTCATCGCGGCTCTGGGCCGAATCGATACTGCCCGCCGCAATGCCGTGGCGCTGCAAGAACGCTAACTGATCCTGCATCAATGCCAACAGGGGCGACACAACCAATGTCAGGTGCGGCAGTAGCAAGGCCGGCAGTTGATAGCAAAGGGACTTGCCCGAACCGGTCGGGAAAATCGCCGCCGCCGAGCGCCCGGCCAACACAGCACTGACCGCCGCCTCCTGGCCGGGTCGAAACTGTGGATAACCGAAAACCTGCTCCAGGGTGTTGTGCATAAGCTGTCACTCCGTTGACCGCTGCGAAGCCCAAAGCCTAGCCGGCGAACGCAGCGAGTCGAGAAAAGGTTGGGGCAAAAACGATACGGAATGATACAGCGTCACCCCATTGATCCCTCGCCACGGCTTGAAACAAAACGGAGCAATTCGCCACCTGACGTAAATCCCTTGCCTGCCGGTAAGATCCTCCTCCGACAAAACATTTTCCGCGAAGTATTCGTCACAGCAGGAAGCCTGATGGACGCGGATTTCACGAAGGAACGATCATGCACCGCATACTCATTATGTCTATTGTCATTGCATCCACTCTGCTGAGCGGATGCATTAATCCTCCTGAAGAACCGCCACTGCTTGCCGCGTTTGAAACCCGGGAATATCAGGCCCAGAAGGGCTTGGCGGTTATCCATGCCTCAAGTCTTTATGCTCGCGGCGGCACCGGTCAGGGCGTAGCCGTGGCTCTGATTGACTCAGGCTTGAACAGCCATCTGCCGGAGTTTCAAGGAAGGCTCCTTGACCCCGGGTTCGATTACATCGAGAAACAAGCTGGCACCTCCGACCGAATCGGTCACGGAACACAAATGGCTGGCATTCTCGCGGCTAACAAGGACGATCAGGGCATGCATGGCGTGGCCTACAATGCCCAGTTGATCCCCTATCGCTTCGGCGACAACGACGAACCCTTTTTCTTCGATAGTGAAATCGCTCAATCCTGGCAAGCAGGCTTCGACAAGGGCGCACGCATCCTTAACAACTCGTGGGCCAATGCCATTCCGGCGACCGAGATCAATGAAGCACGTTATAACCAGGTGATGCCGGAATCGCTGATGACCGCTCGAAAACTGGTTCGGGACGGCGCGGTGTTTGTGTTTCCGACCGGCAATGAGCTGAAACGAGAACCGCTGGCCGAGCCAGGATTACCCGTTGCCCTGCCCGAACTGGAGAAAGGCTGGATCGCTGTGGTTGCAGTAAAGAACGACGGCAGCAGCATCAATGCAAAATCCAATTACTGTGGTGTCGCCGCAGCCTGGTGTATCGCTGTGCCGGGTGGTGACTCTGGCGCCGAGCAAGGCCTGTTGACCACAAGCAAGGATGGCAAATACGTCCAGACGGCCGGCACTTCGCCTGCTGCTGCACTGGTCAGTGGTGCACTGGCCGCCCTGCAAAGCCGATACCCCGAACTGAGCACACAGCAGGTACGCGAACGACTGCTGGCAACGGCAAACCGCACGGGTATCTATGCCAACAGTGAAGCGTACGGCAGAGGGTTGATGGACCTTGAGGCTGCGTCGCGCCTGTGATCCCTCACTTTCTGACTGAGGGTCGGCGGCACTCATCTCGCCGCGTTGTCGACGAAGCTTTTAAACCGGCAGCCTAGGGTACAAATACTGCCACTCGTAGCTGCTCCTTTAACGCCTGCTCATGAAATGCCCGGCTCTTGCTCGCCCATACCGCATAAGCCGGGCTGATTTCGCCCGTGAACGCCGCCGCCAACTGACGCAAATCAGCGACGCTACGCACACGCGGGCAAAAGGGTTCGCTGTCACAGTTCTGGCTGGCGTCGCGGTAGGTGTCCAGCAACCGATCCCACAACCCGTCCCGCACTTGCCTGACCGACTTGAGCTGCACAGCCTGCACACCCAGTCGCTGTTTCAGACTCTGTTCGTCCAGCGCTTCGCTGGCCAGCAGCGCCTTGCCTACCATCAACACCTCGGCGCGGGATGCGGTGTCGACGTCTGCCTGAGTGGTCAGTGCCTGCGGCCAACCGTTGCGGTCCATGTTGGCGAGGACCAGCGAACTACCTGCATCGGCAGCGCCGCTAAAACGACAACCACCGACCCACAACAACAATATCGAGACCATACGTAGCCATTGCATACCTAATTCCCTTTAAGAGCCGACTCAGACGATTCGAAACGTCCTACAAAATCTGGCGCGCACCTTATGCAGATTCAGGGCGCCACGCCTGACAATCCCGTAGGAATATCGACCGCTTGGGGTAAAAGCTTAAAAAATAGTCGGAACGTGCGTAGGCAAAGGTCGATAGCGCCGGTAAACCCCCTACAAAACCTGTCCATTGACGTCTTATTGCGACGCCTCACCGCCGCCCTCTATAGTTTCCGACGCGGCTGAAAACGCTGTGTCGGCCCGCCGGCGAGCCTGCCAGATTTCCCACAGGACTGATCTCGATGAACGACCGCTATCGCCCACTCAAAACCAATTACAGCGAAACCCCCGTGCTGGTCATCGACACCCAAGCCAATCCTCACGAGATTCTCGACGCCGCCCAGCAACGCATCCGTGCCGCCAGTGATCTGCTCGAAACGCTCTATTGCCTATGCTTCAAACAGGCCGATGTGAAAGACATTCCAAATATTGTCAATGCACTTTACTTGTTGACTCAGGATGGCTGCCAACTTCTTGAAACCGCCAAACAACTCATCAAATGACACCTCAAAAAACAACAACTAACACTTCAACAAGAACAGCAACAACTCATCACTTCACTATTTAAACAACACAAACTAGCGTGTCAGCTCTTATATCAAACAAGGGCAACACGAATGACTGTCTTAACTATTTTCTTCTGCGGCACCGGCTCAACCAAATTCGACACCACTCATGAAAATTACTGGGACGGCGAACTGGTGTCGACACTGGCCTCCCACCATCCTGGCCGGGAATTTGCCGAATGGATCGTGGTCGACGGCCCCGGCACCAGCAATCTGCAGGCCGACGAGTTATTCACTCGATCCAAAGACTACGGCCTCAGCGGCACGCTATTCGGCAAGGGCTGGGAAGAGAACGTCCAGCATGCCGTCAACATCATCAAAGGTCAGTGCGGCTGGCAGCGCGAGCAGCTGACCGAGGCGGAATACAATCGTCTGAAAGCGGCCGGCATTCCCATCGAAGACGTGAAAGTTGAAGGTTCCTGGTTCTGGCGCAAATACAACTATGGCGATCGCAGCGTGACCCAACAGGCGTTACAGGAACAGATCATCAAAACCTTCCGCAAGGACGGTATTATTCCAACTCAAGTAAACCTGGTGGGTTGGAGTCGCGGTGGTATTAGTTGCCACATGTTGGCCAATGCCATGCTCAATGACACTGCACTTAAAAATATTCCGGTGAATATCTTTGCGATCGATCCGGTGCCGGGCATTGGCAACTTCCAGGATGACAAAGTCAAACTGGGCGCCAACGTCAAGGAATATGTAGGTTTCTATGCCCGGGACGAACGCTCGAAAGGCTTCTGCTGCGTCATCCCGCAAACCACCACCGCCACCAAAATCCACATTTACCCCATGGCCGGCCGTCACGCCACCTTAGTGGGCAATGCTTCCCACGATGGTGTCAGCGGCCCGAAAACCCTGGCCGAGCCAGGCCGGTTCGTCCGCCATTTTGCCGAAGTCTGGCTCAAGCGTTGGGGCGTGCGGCTGGACAAGGCGTTGAACCTGACCCCTATCGATCTGGGGAATCTTGGCAAAGCCATGGTCGACGCCGAAGCGAAGTACCGGCTGATGCACAACTACTCCTACATCTATTTCACCGAGCTGGACCAAGGCGAACGCTACGTTTCGCTGGGCAGCCAAGGGATCAACTTCTCGGCGGTGAAAGGCACAATCTATACCCCGGTAACCGGGCTGAGCACTAATGTGCTGGATGTTGCGGCGTATCATCATACTTGTTGAAAACGTTGGCTGATCGGTAGGAACGGCCTATCAAATCTTCGTCCGGGTCCTACAAGACAAGGCTCCTTGTCGGCTATCGCTGCTCTGTAGTTCAAATCTATAGTCGTGATTGTCGCTGCCAAATCAGCGGCTCGGGCTTGGTCACCCGAAAAACAGAGATAACTGACGCATGCCCTTGTATGCTGCCGACATCTTTTTTGTCGGCACGCTTTATGGCGGCTGTGTTTGGGACGCCTCGGCGTGCCGGGTTATCTCTGCCGGTTTGACCAACCTGAACACAGTCCGCCTCCACCGCTTGGTCACGGTAGCGGCGGTTCTTCCGATATATTCAGAGATAACTAACAATGAATAGCTGGGATCAGTTCACAACCAATCGCTACCGCCCACTCCAAACCAACCTAACCGATACCCTGCCCCTGATCATCGACACAGAGGCCAACCCCCAGGACATCCTCGAAGCCGCCCTCCAGCGCATCCGAGCGTCCAGCGATCTCCTCAAAACCTTGCACTGCGTTTGCTTCAAACACGGCGACGTAGAAGACATCCCCCACATCACCCACGCACTCTTCCTGCTAACTCAGGATGGCTGCGACCTGCTGAAAGTCGCCCAACAACGCATGATGGGCTGGAAAGCTCCGGCTTAAAACCACTCCCAGGCAGGCATTGTTCCAGACAAGGGCTGCCTGCCTGATCAACGATCATCAGCGCTGTATTCCCGCCTTCCAATGTGAGGAGCTGAATCTTGCAAACTATTATTGATTGCGCAGCATATGAGCCACTGTTCAACAATGGACTCACCTTCATGACAACCGAAAACATCGACCACAGCACCCTCACACGATTGCTTGAAAACGGTTCGGTAAGCAGCGCTCATATCGTCGCAAGACCAGGCGGCTGGTCGATTCAAATCCGACACGGAAGTAAAGAATGCTCGCTGACGGCACAACGCAGTCGTCAAGTGCGCCTATTCAAACGACTTGAAACGCTGGTGACTTATCTGCGAGACATGGGCATCAACCACTTCGATGTGGACGCGTCGAACTATGATCCGTTTCAAATCAAAACCTATACGCGCCCTGATCGCTCCGAGGCAATGAAACAGGCCCATGAGGCTGCGGCATATGAAGAATGGTTCAAGGAACAGGTACAAAGCAGTATTGATGATTTGAGACCGAGCGTGAGCGACGAAGAGGCCCGCCGAATATTTGCCGCCAAGCGTGATGCCATACGTCAGCGAGCGCGCTGATGAGGTTAGTCTGGCGTCCGACGGCGCTTGATGACCGAAACAAAATCATGGATCACCTCAGTCAGGACAACCCAATCGCAGCTGTTGCCCTCGATGAGATGTTTGAATTGAAGGCAGAGCACGCTCGACAGCACCCGACTCTTTAAGTATCGGCAAAGCAAACCGACTCAACCTGCCCTCCCCAAGCCAAACGGACACCCCGCAATGAACCTCGCCCCCAACTTCCCCGACGACCACGCCATTCACCTGCTCATCCAGCTGCTGCACGAAGAACTCGGCCTGCCCGAACGCAAAACCATCAGCCTCAACACCTCGATCAACTTTGACCTAGGTTGCGACGGTGCGGATGCGCGGCATTTGATGGAAGCGCTGGAGGAGCAGTTCGGGATCGACTTCGTGGATTACGATGCCTATCGCTACTTTCAGCCGGAAGGGTTTGATGTGTTTCTCAAGCGTCGAGCCAAGGGTCGTGGCGACAAAGTCCCGCTGACTATCGGAATGCTCTACAACGCGATCAAGGTGCAACGGTGGGATACTGAGAAGTTGGAAGGCATCTATTCGAACGCGTAAGTGGCATTATTCTGGCTGTTTAGCGCTTTTTCAGCTGGAATAATGGCAGTTGTATTTCTGATGGTCCGAATCGCGCCCACAAAAAAGCCGCCCTCAAAGGGCGGCTTTTTCATTCGCTAAGTCGAGGCCTTACAACTTCGGCCCAGCAGCCTTGATCGCGTCACTCACGTCGAACTTCTTGAAGTTCTCAACAAACAACCCAGCCAGTGCTTTCGCGGCTTCATCGTAAGCAGCCTTGTCAGCCCAGGTGTTACGTGGGTTCAACAGGCCAGTCTCAACACCCGGTACGGCCAGTGGCACGTCGAGGTTGATGGTGTCCAGGTGCTCG
The DNA here is from genome assembly GCF_014192635.1 of Pseudomonas sp. Tn43. NCBI lineage: Bacteria > Pseudomonadati > Pseudomonadota > Gammaproteobacteria > Pseudomonadales > Pseudomonadaceae > Pseudomonas > Pseudomonas sp. Tn43. Next base: position 11,965 of record NZ_JACHYG010000005.1, on the reverse strand, counting down.
GTCTCGGCACCGATCAGAGCGCCGCTCTGGATCGCTGCGATCACGCCACGAGTGGTCGGGATGTTGAAGCGTTTGCCGACGCCATAGCCACCGCCGGTCCAGCCGGTGTTGACCAGGTAGACCTTGGAGCCGAAGCCGCGGATGCGCTTGATCAGCAGTTCTGCGTATACGCCAGCCGGGCGCGGGAAGAACGGTGCGCCGAAGCAGGTGGAGAAGGTCGACTTGATGCCGCTGCCGGACCCCATTTCGGTCGAGCCCACCAGAGCGGTGTAGCCGGACAGGAAGTGGTAGGCCGCTTGTTCTTCGCTGAGGATCGAGACGGGCGGCAGGACGCCGGTCAGGTCGCAGGTCAGGAAGATCACAGCGTTTGGCTCGCCACCGAGGTTTTTCTCGGAACGCTTCTCGACGTGCTCCAGCGGGTAGGCGGCGCGGCTGTTCTGGGTCAGGCTGCTGTCGGCGTAGTCAGCCTTCTTGGCGTCATCCAGTACCACGTTTTCCAGGACTGCGCCGTGCTTGATGGCTTTCCAGATGACGGGTTCGTTCTTCTCGGACAGGTCGATGCACTTGGCATAGCAACCGCCTTCGATGTTGAACACCACGCCCTCGCCCCAGCCGTGCTCGTCGTCACCGATCAGGTAACGGCTTTCATCGGCGGACAGGGTGGTCTTGCCGGTACCGGACAAACCGAAGAACAGGGTCACGTCGCCCGCTTCGCCGATGTTGGCAGCGCAGTGCATCGGCAACACATCGGCGGCCGGCAGCAGGAAGTTCTGCACCGAGAACATGGCTTTTTTCATTTCACCGGCGTAGCGCATACCGGCTATCAGCACTTTTTTCTGGGCGAAGTTGAGAATCACGCAACCGTCGGAGTTGGTGCCGTCACGCTCTGGTACGCACTCGAAATTGGCAACGTTGAGCACTTGCCACTCTTCACGGCCAGCTGGGTTGTACTGGGCCGGATTGATGAACAGGCAACGACCGAACAGGTTCTGCCAGGCAGTCTGGGTGGTCATCTTCACGGCCAGGTAGTGCTCTTCGGCAGCCCCTACGTGCACGTGGGAAACGAAATGCTCTTGCGCGTTGTTGAAGGCCTCGACGCGAGCCCACAGGGCATCGAACTTGTCGGCCGGGAACTTGCGGTTGATCGGGCCCCAGGCGATGGCGTCCTGGGTGGTTGGCTCTTCAACGATGAAACGATCGACTGGCGAACGGCCGGTACGGTGACCGGTGCGAACTACCAGCGCGCCGGTATCGGCAAGCTCGCCTTCACCGCGCTTCAGGGCTTCTTTAACCAGATCATCAACACTCAGATCGGTGTACACGGCGTTATTGGCTTGCGTCATGAGGTTCCCCGTCGGCCAGTGGCCGAGTGCTCCAAACGTTTTGTAGTAGAAAGTCGTGCACTACTACCGCGAAAAAAGTGGGCCGGATTATGCCAGAAAAGCCCAAAAAGTGTAGGGCCCTCCCGTCAGAACGGCGTTATTCCGGCGTTACGCAGTGAATTTACCTGCGCTGAAGCGTTTTAGTGACGGGTATCTGACGGCGTATCGACCCCTGCTCCGGCGAACAATTGGCCGATATCGGCCGCGTCGAACAGATAACGTTCGTTGCAGAACTGACAGTCGATCTCGATGCGACCACCGTGTTCGACGACCAGTTTCTGAGCATCTTCCAGACCCAGACTGACCAGCGCATTGCCCGAGCGTTCCCGGGAGCAGCTGCAACGGAAACGTAGTTTCTGCACATCGAACAGGCGCACTTGCTCTTCATGGAATAGGCGATGAAGCACGGTTTCGTTGTCCAGGCTCAGCAATTCATCGGCGGTGAGGGTGTTGGCCAGGGCGGTGATGTGCTGCCAGCTGGCGGCGCGTTCTTCATCGTCTTTCAGACGGTCGGCAGGCAGTTGCTGCAGCAACAGGCCACGGGCACGACGGCCATCGGCATAAAGCCAGAAGCGGGTATTGGTTTGTTGGGACATGACGAAGTAGTTGGTGAAGCAATCGGCCAGGGTCTCGCCGTCGAGATCGACGATGCCTTGGTAGCGCTGGCCCTGAGTGGGGTCGACAGTCAGCGCCAATACGCCATTGGGCATCAGGTCGGCGAGGGTCGCGTCAGGGGCAATCCGGTCGGCTTCGTAACGAGCCAGGCCACGGATTTCGCGCTCGCTGGAGCACTCGATCATTAGCAACGGCACCGGGCCTTCGGAACGGGCCTGAAGAATCAGCAAGCCATCGAACTTCAAGGTGCCAACCAGCAACGCTGCCGCCGCCATCAGCTCGCCCAGCAATTGCGCGACCGGCTCCGGATAGGCGTGTTTGGCGAGGACTTCGGCATAGCTACGCTCCAACCCAACCAGCTCGCCGCGGGTGTCGCTGTCATCGAAGATGAAGCGTTGGGTGTAGTCGTTATCCGATAGATGGGTCATAGGTCTGGGTATCTGAAAGGGTGACAAAAAAAGAAAATCGCGTCATTTCCGCTTTTTTGAGCGGGCAAAGTTCAGCCATAAAGGCATTTTATGAACAATCCGGGGTTGTTCCAAGCAAGGTCAAACCTCGGTTTTCGACGAACGGCATTTTCATTAGGCCGCTGTTGAGTACACCCATATGGCTGCACAGGTGCGCGATTGCAAGTCTGCCCCCGACGACGGTTCTTATTCGTCGTTGCTGTTTCCGCGAAACTTGAACAGGTCTCGGCGTTGTTTCTTGCTTGGCTTCCCGTCGGTGCTCACGCCCAACGCCCCGGCCTTGCGCATGGCTGCCGCCGCTTCGCGCTTGGCGATGCTGGCGTCGGTTTCGGCATACAGCGCCTGAGCCTCCGGCGCGCCACGGCGCACGTTCGACAGTGCCTTGATCACTACCGTGCGCTCCTCGAAGCCGGTGCGAATCTGAAGCTCATCGCCGACCCTCGGCTCCTTGCCCGGCTTGCAGCGTTCGCCCCGGCAATGCACCTTGCCACTCTCAATCGCAGCCTTGGCCAGGGTCCGTGTTTTATAGAAACGCGCGGCCCATAACCATTTATCGAGACGGATCTTGTCGTCCTCTTCGCTTTTTTGTGCCATTGGATGACCTCATTCTGAAATATCGATGAACTGTACTACCGTTTCTGTCGTGCCATGAATCACCACGCTGTGGATTAGAATGCAGGCATTCCCCCGCACATTGAGGGATGGAAATTCGGGCAGTAGATATCTGTCGCCTTTTACCCATTATTCTGCGTGAATACCGCGAATTCGGCCGCACGCGGTCTGAGCGGTTTTTGCCGGTTGAGCACTTTTGAAGACATTTGACCATTTGACCGTTATCGGTCTGCGCGAGTGGGTGGCGCTCCCGGATCTGGGAGTCGCGGGCCTTCGGGCAAAAATCGACACCGGCGCCAGCACCTCCAGCCTGCACGCCACCGACATTGAGCCATTCGAGCGCGACGGCGAGCAATGGGTACGCTTCACTGCGCACCTGGGCACGGTCGTGCAACTGCGGCACCGGCGTTGCGAGGCCCCGCTGGTAACGAGAAAAACCATTAAAAGCTCCAACGGCCATGCGCAGATGCGCTACGTGGTAAGCACCACTCTGGCCCTCGGTGATCGGGTCTGGCGGGTCGAGTTCACCCTCGCCTGCCGCAAATCCATGCGTTATCGCCTGTTACTCGGTTCCAAAGCCCTGATCGACGGCCAGTTGGTGGTCAATCCGGGCATTAAGTATGTACAAGACAAGCCGGTGTTCCCGGTATCTACCTTCTCCACAGGTGTTGCATGAAGATCGCTGTGCTGTCGCGGAACCCGCGTCTGTATTCCACCCGTCGCCTGGTCGAAGCCGGTATGGAGCGTGGCCATGAAATGGTGGTGATCGACACCCTGCGCGCCTACATGAACATTGCCAGCCACAAGCCGCAGATCCACTACCGTGGCAAACCGCTGGAAGGTTTCGATGCAGTGATCCCGCGGATCGGTGCATCAGTGACGTTTTACGGCTGCGCGGTGCTGCGTCAGTTCGAAATGATGGGTGTGTTTCCGCTTAACGAATCGGTCGCCATTGCCCGTTCGCGAGACAAACTGCGGTCGCTGCAATTGCTCTCGCGCCGGGGTATCGGTTTGCCGGTCACCGGTTTTGCCCACTCTCCGGACGACATTCCCGACTTGATCGAGATGGTCAACGGGGCGCCGCTGGTGATCAAGGTGCTGGAGGGCACCCAGGGCATCGGTGTGGTGCTGTGTGAAACAGCCACGGCCGCAGAATCGGTGATCGAGGCCTTCATGGGCCTGAAGCAAAACATCATGGTTCAGGAATACATCAAGGAAGCCGGCGGCGCGGACATTCGTTGTTTCGTGGTCGGCGACAAGGTGATCGCGGCGATGAAACGCCAGGCCAAGCCGGGGGAATTTCGCTCCAACCTGCATCGCGGCGGCAGTGCGAGCCTGATCAAGATCACACCGGAAGAACGCATGACGGCGTTGCGAGCGGCGAAGGTCATGGGGTTGGCGGTCGCGGGGGTAGATATCCTGCGCTCCAATCATGGCCCGCTGGTGATGGAAGTGAATTCGTCGCCGGGGCTGGAAGGAATCGAGATCACCACCGGAAAGAACGTGGCGGGGATCATCATCGAGCATCTGGAGAAGAATGGCGGGCCGAATATGACGCGGACCAAGGGCAAAGGCTGAAGCTGACTCGGTGATCGTTCCCACGCAGAGTGTGGGAACGATCGGGTTAGACGGCATCCCGTGGCAGCATCAACCCAAGCGGCAACCGCACCCGCGCTTCCAGTCCGCCACCGGAGCGGTTGCGCAACTCGACATTCCCGCCGTGCATCGAAGCGATCCGTTTCACGATTGCCAACCCCAAGCCGGTCCCTTTACCGCCCCGGGCCCGATCGCCACGGGTGAACGGGTTGAAGATCGCCTCCAGCTCCGACGGGTCGATGCCCGCGCCACGGTCCATGACGCTCAACACCACATACGGCGCGCTGGAATCACCGGACACATAAGCCGCCACTTCAACGCCGCTGCCGGCGTGGTGCAAGGCATTGCCGATGAGGTTGTTCAGCAGCCGTTTCATCGACACCCGCCGCAACGGGAACGGCTGAATCGGTTCCAGGCGCAAGCGCACTTTCTCTTCGTTCTGGTTATACGGCGCGGCAACTTCGCGAACCAGCTCGCTCAGGTCCACTTCTTCCACCGATTCATCACGTCCGTCACGAATGAAGGCCAGGAACTGGTCCAGAATCGCGTCCATGTCTTCGATGTCGCGGATCATGTCGTCTGTCAGGTCACTGTGGGCGCCCATCAGTTCCAGGGACAACCGCAAACGGGTCAGGGGCGTGCGCAGGTCGTGGGACACCCCCGCCAGCATCAGTTCTCGCTCGCGACCGGCCTGTTCGACGTCTTCAGCCATTTGGTTGAAAGCGCGATAAACCTCGGTCATTTCGCTCGGTGTATCGCTGATCGGCAGGCGCACGCTGCGGCCCTGACCCAGTTGCCTTGCCGCATAGACCAGGCGTTTCAACGGCTGATTGAGTTGGCTGACGAAAATCCACGCCGAGGCGGTGGACAGCAGACCGATGGCGAGGAACCAACCGAGCACATTCCAGATTTTCTGGCCGCGCAATGGGTGCGGATACAACGGTACTTTCAGCCAGCCATCACCCAGGCTAGGCGCTCGAACCCACAGCGCTGGCGGTGAGTGCATGCGTAATCGCACCTCAGTGTCGGCGCCCAGTTCGTCCTGCATCTGACGCTGGTAGATCTCGCTGTAAGGCCAGTGCTGCTCGCCTTCTGGCACACCGGCACCCACCACCCGGATCAGGGTCGCGGCATCGGCGATTTTGGTGCGGTTTTCTTCGTCGGCTGCCCAATAGGCACGCAGCGTCAGGGCGACGCCGTGGCTGTATTGGCGATCCACCAGCACATCTTCGTTCATCAACAGATAAACCAGGGTCAGCGCCTTGGAGAACAGAACGACGATCAGCACCAGCCACAGGGTGCGGGAGAAGAAGCTCTGGGGGAACCAAACAGGGGTTTTCATGAGTAACCGCTACACACTTGCAGGAGCGAGCATGCTCGCATATTGCGGATCACGGGTCTGCGGGGAAGGTCATCTGATCCCTTGCCCGCAAGACCCGCTCCTACAAATCACCGATCACTTCGTGGCGGCGCCATCCGGAACGAACACGTAACCCACGCCCCAGACGGTCTGGATGTAGCGTGGCTTGGATGGATCGGGCTCGATCATCCGGCGCAGACGGGAGATCTGCACATCAATGGAACGCTCGAGGGCATCCCATTCGCGGCCACGGGCCAGGTTCATCAGCTTGTCGCGGGTCAGTGGTTGACGCGCGTTCATGACCAACGCCTTGAGCACCGCAAACTCACCGGTGGTGAGCATGTGCACTTCGTCGCCGCGCTTGAGTTCGCGGGTGGCCAGGGACAGTTCGTAGTCACCGAAGGTCACGCTTTCGTCTTCGCTGCCCGGGGCTCCCGGCACCGGCGCCGCCTGACGACGCAAAACCGCTTTGACCCGAGCCATCAGCTCGTCCGGGTTGAACGGCTTGGCCAGGTAGTCGTCGGCACCCAGTTCCAGGCCCTTGATGCGGCTCAGCTCATCGCCCTTGGCGGTCAGCATGATGATCGGAATCTGGTTGTTCGCCGTGCGCAGGCGGCGGCAAGCGGTCAGGCCGTCTTCGCCGGGCAGCATCAGGTCGAGGACCACCAGGTTGAACACTTCACGCGCCAGCAGGCGGTCCATTTGTTCCGTGTTCGGGACGGCGCGGGCACGGTAGCCCTTGCTGACGAAAAAACGCTCCAGCAGGCTGCTCAGCCCGGGATCGTCGTCAACAATAAGAATTTTTTCGCCTTCAGCAATGTTTGCAGTGCTGCTCATTGGATGCTCCTTTGATCTCGGCGCGCATTATGGCGTAGCTGCCGTTATACGCACCGTGTGCATTGTTAGCAGATTTTTCCTTCATCGCCAGAAATCCGGGCATTGTGCCTACAACCCGCGATGCCCCCCAATGGGCAGAACGCTGGTTATAATGCGCGGCCTTTTGTGTCAGGCAACGTCTGATCGTTACTGTAAGCAGCCGCTTTTTTTTTCATGGCCCTGGCAGTAATTGTCCGATTTCACGGGTCAACGGGAAGCCTGTTGGCCAGGTAGCGGCGCACGCCAGGCCGCTCAACCAGACTCGCCGAGCCGTTATCTCTGCGCCTGCGAGCCTGCTTTCACAATTTGTCAGGTGGTTTTATGGACAGCATCAACAGCCGCATCGCCGAGGAACTCGGTGTACGCCCACAACAGGTCGAAGCGGCCGTCGCGCTACTCGATGAAGGCTCTACCGTTCCCTTCATCGCCCGCTACCGGAAAGAAGTGACCGGCAGCCTCGATGACACCCAGTTGCGTCATCTGGAAGAGCGTCTGCGCTACCTGCGAGAACTCGACGAACGGCGGATCAGCATCCTTGCCAGCATTCAAGAGCAGGGCAAACTGACCCCGCAACTCGAGCGCGACATCAAACTCGCCGACACCAAGACCCGCCTCGAAGACTTGTACCTGCCGTACAAGCAAAAGCGCCGCACCAAGGGCCAGATCGCCCTGGAAGCCGGCCTCGGCGAGCTGGCCGACGGTCTGTTCAACGACCCGACCCTGAACCCTGAAACCGAAGCCGCGCGCTTCATCGACGCCGAAAAAGGCGTGGCCGATGTCAAAGCCGCCCTTGAAGGCGCCAAGTACATCCTGATGGAGCGCTTCGCCGAAGACGCCGGTCTGCTCGACAAGCTGCGTAATTACCTCAAGCAGGAAGCCACCCTCAGTGCCCGCGTAATTGCCGGCAAGGAAGAAGAAGGCGCCAAGTTCCGCGACTACTTCGAACACGACGAACCGCTGAAAAGCATGCCATCGCACCGCGCGCTGGCGATTTTCCGTGGCCGCAACGAAGGCATTCTCAGCAGCGCATTGAAAGTCGGCGATGAACTGCCGGGCACTATGCACCCGTGCGAAGGCATGATCGGCCAGCAATTTGGCATCCAGAACCAGAACCGTGCCGCCGACAAATGGCTGGGCGAAGTGGTGCGCTGGACCTGGAAGGTCAAGCTCTATACCCATCTGGAAACCGACCTGCTGGGCGAGCTGCGCGATAGCGCGGAAACCGAAGCGATCAACGTGTTCGCGCACAACCTGCACGATTTGCTGCTGTCGGCCCCGGCCGGCCCGCGCGCCACCCTGGGCCTCGACCCGGGCCTGCGCACCGGTTGCAAGGTCGCCGTGGTCGATGCCACCGGCAAGCTGCTGGATCACGCCACGGTTTACCCGCACGTGCCGCACAACAAGTGGGACCAGACCCTGGCGATTCTGGCGGCCCTGTGCGCCAAGCATTCGGTGGACCTGATCGCCATCGGCAACGGCACCGCCAGCCGTGAAACCGACAAGCTCGCCGCTGAATTGATCAAAAAATATCCAGCCATGAAGATGACCAAAGTCATGGTCTCCGAGGCGGGCGCATCGGTGTACTCGGCATCGGAACTGGCCTCCAAGGAATTCCCGGACCTCGACGTATCGATCCGTGGCGCAGTGTCGATCGCCCGTCGCCTGCAGGATCCGCTGGCCGAGCTGGTGAAGATCGATCCGAAATCCATCGGTGTCGGTCAGTACCAGCACGACGTGTCGCAACTGAAACTGGCGCGAGGCCTGGATGCCGTTGTGGAAGACTGCGTGAACGCCGTGGGCGTCGACGTCAACACCGCCTCCGTGGCGCTGCTGGCCCGTATCTCCGGCCTAAACGCGACCCTGGCGCAGAACATCGTCAGCCACCGCGACGAGCACGGCGCATTCAAAACCCGTGCAGCGTTGAAGAAAGTCGCGCGCCTGGGTGAAAAAACCTTTGAACAGGCCGCAGGCTTCCTGCGTGTAATGAACGGCGACAACCCGCTGGATTCGTCCGCGGTTCACCCGGAAGCCTATCCGCTGGTGCAGCGCATTGCCGCTGAAACCGACCGTGACATTCGTTCGCTGATCGGCGACGCAAGCTTCCTCAAACGTCTCGATCCGAAGAAATACACCGATGAAACGTTCGGTCTGCCAACGGTCACCGACATCCTGCAAGAACTGGAAAAACCCGGTCGCGACCCACGTCCCGAGTTCAAGACCGCCGAGTTCCAGGAAGGCGTCGAAGACCTCAAGGACCTGCAACTGGGGATGATCCTCGAAGGCGTGGTCACCAACGTGACCAACTTCGGCGCCTTCGTCGACATCGGCGTGCATCAGGACGGTCTGGTGCATATCTCCGCGCTGTCGGAGAAGTTCATCAAGGATCCACGCGAAGCGGTGAAGGCCGGTGATGTGGTCAAGGTGAAGGTCATGGAAGTCGACATCCCGCGCAAACGCGTTGGCCTGTCGATGCGCATGAGTGACACCCCGGGCGAGAAAATCGACGGTGCCCGTGGCGCGCGTCCGGGTTCGGCACCACGCCAGTCCCAGAACACCGCACCGCGCAAGGAAACCACGGCAGCAGCCCCGGCCAACAACGCCATGGCCTCGCTGTTCGCGAACGCCAAACAGTTGAAAAAACGCTGATGGAGATCCCGGCCGGCTTGACCGAAAGCGCGTTTTTCAAGCTGCTGGGGTGTCGCTTGCACAGTCTGGAAACCGGGGTGGCGCAAGTCGCCCTGGGGCTTGCGCCGGAACTGCGCAATCGCGGCGGCAAACTGCACGGCGGCGCTTTGTTCAGTCTGGTTGATATTGCCATGGGGCTGGCCTGTTCCAGCACCCACGGCTTTGACCAGCAGAGCGCGACCATCGAGTGCAAAATCAACTACATCCGCGCCGTCGCCGACGGCGAGGTGATGTGCACGGCGCGGGTGATCCACCCGGGCCGGCGCACGCTGGTGGTTGAGGCCGACGTGATGCAAGGCGACAAACTGGTCGCAAAAGCACAAGGCACGTTCGCTGTCCTGTAGATGAATGCCATCAATTTGAGTTAATTTCGGCGCAATGCAACCTGTGGAACCCTGTGGCGAGGGGGCTTGCCCCCGTTTGAGAGCGTAGCACTCACAAGATTTTGGAAACTCAGAGATTTTGGGGCCGCTTCGCAGCCCAACGGGGGCAAGCCCCCTCGCCACAGGTCACTCCCACAGGGATTGTGCAATTCCTGACTGACCGGCATTAGGCCTGTGCGGCTCGAAAAAACCAGGCGAAAACGCCAGTTTCAACTTCACCCTTGTAGACCGTCTTGCCCACCCCCATATTGGGGCGACTGACGCGTGAAGGAATCCAACTTGAGCGAACTTCTCAACCGCCGCCTGGCTCTGCTCGGCGAGCGCGCAAACCTCTCTCTGCTCGAACAGTGCCTTCACGGCATCGAACGTGAATGCCTGCGCGTGACAGGCGAAGGGCGCCTGGCGCAAACGCCACACCCCAAAGCATTGGGTTCCGCGCTGACCAATGAACAAATCACCACCGACTATTCCGAGTCGCTGCTGGAGTTCATCACGCCCGCCCTGCCAGACCCGGCGGACACCCTGGCGAGCCTCGACAAGATTCATCGGTTTGCCTACAGCAAGCTCGGCAACGAGTACCTGTGGAGCCCTTCGATGCCGTGCCCGTTGCCGGCCGAAGAAGACATCCCGATCGCTTATTACGGCACCTCCAACATCGGTCAGCTCAAATACGTCTATCGCAAGGGCCTGGCCCTGCGTTACGGCAAGACCATGCAGTGCATCGCCGGGATCCACTACAACTTTTCCCTGCCGGAAAAGCTCTGGCCCCTGCTCAAAGAGGCTGAAGGCTTTGATGGCACCGACCGCGATTATCAGTCGTCGGCCTACATCGCGCTGATCCGCAACTTCCGCCGATACAGCTGGCTGCTGATGTACCTGTTCGGTGCCTCGCCGGCGCTGGACGCCGGTTTCCTGCGCGGTCGTTCGCATCAGCTGGAACAGCTGGATCCAGACACGTTGTACCTGCCCTACGCCACGAGCCTGCGCATGAGCGATCTGGGTTACCAGAGTAACGCCCAGGCCGGTTTGACACCGTGCTACAACGATCTGACCAGCTACACCGACAGCCTGCGCAAAGCCGTGGCCACGCCGTATCCGCCGTATGTCGAGATCGGAACACACCAGCACGGTGAGTGGGTTCAGCTCAACACCAACATCCTGCAGATCGAAAACGAGTACTACTCCAACATCCGCCCCAAACGCGTGACCTACACCGGCGAACGGCCAATCCAGGCGCTGATGGCCCGTGGCATTCAGTACGTCGAAGTGCGCTGCCTGGACATCAACCCGTTCCTGCCGATGGGCATCGACCTCACCGAGTCGCGGTTCCTTGATGCGTTCCTGCTGTACTGCGCGCTGAACGACAGCCCGCTGCTGACCAGCACCAGCTGCGGGAACGCGACCTCGAACTTCCTCAGCGTGGTCAAGGAAGGGCGTCGTCCGGGCCTGCAATTGCAACGGGACGGGCGTCCGGTAGACCTCAAGGAATGGGCCGGCGAGTTGCTGGAGAAGATTGCGCCACTCGCGGCGTTGCTGGATCAAAGCCATGGCGGCGATGCCCACCGCAAGGCACTGGACGCGCAACTGGCCAAGGTCAAGGACGCGTCCCTGACGCCATCGGCGCAAGTGTTGGCGGCGATGGCCGAGCACAAGGAAAGCTTTGCCCGGTTCTCCTTGCGTCAAAGTCAGGTGCATGCAGAGTTCTTCCGCAGCGAGCCACTTCCAAGCGAAGAACAGGCTAGATTTGAAGAACTGGCGCGCTCGTCCCTGGCTCAGCAGGTGGAGCTGGAACAGAACGAAGTCGGCGATTTCGATGTGTTTGTCGGGTCGTATCAGGCGAGCATTCTGGCGATCAGTAACTAAACTCTGAAGGTCCTTCGGACCTTTTCGCGGGCAAGCCTCGCTCCTACATCTATGGTTACCCCCTTTTCTGCAATACTGTTTTTGATGCGTGTTTGGCTTGCTTTCATCTATCCGGCGTCTAAGTGG